>CAMWLC010000049.1 GCA_947174995.1 uncultured Porphyromonadaceae bacterium | reverse complement strand
GAACCCGAGTCTCCACCGTGAGAGGGTGGCGTGCTAACCGCTACACTAATCGGCCCTAAAAGTCTAATTTCATGAAAAATTTTGTAGCCGATCCGGGACTCGAACCCGAGTCTCCACCGTGAGAGGGTGGCGTGCTAACCGCTACACTAATCGGCCCTAAAAGTCTAATTTCATGAAAAATTTTGTAGCCGATCCGGGACTCGAACCCGAGTCTCCACCGTGAGAGGGTGGCGTGCTAACCGCTACACTAATCGGCCTTACAATCGCGTCGAAATTTTCGCCTTCGCGGCTCTCCGCGATTGATTTCTCATTTCGACACTGCAAAGTTAATCATTATTTCTGATTCCACCAAATTTTTTCATCATTTTTTCTGATTTATTTTCTCAGAAACCCCGATGAGAGGTGGTTTTGCAGTGCGGGATACTGTCGGGACGGTCACCTCACTCGGCTGCGGCCTCATCGGCTGCCACCTCGCTGGCGTCTACCTCAGCCTCGAGAGCCGCCTTGGCCGCTGCCTCCTCGGCTGCGAGCTTCTCAGCTTTCTTCTTGGCTACGGACTCACCCTTCAGGCGGTTCTGCTCTGCCTCAGCCTCGAAACGGGCCTTGGCTGCCTCGGCGGCCTTCTCAGCCTTCTTGGCCTTCGCCGCGTCCGCGATTTTGTCGCGGTTAGCCTTCCAGGCCTCGAAGCGGCGGAGTGCCTCTTCCTCGGTGAAAGCGCCCTTCTTCACACCGCCGCGCAGATGCTTCATGAGCATCACGCCCTCGCGGGAAAGAATGTTGCGCACTGTGTCGGTGGGCTGTGCACCTACCTCTACCCAATACAGAGCACGGTCGAAATCCAAACTTATTGTAGCAGGATTAGTGTTCGGATTATAAGAACCTATCCTTTCAATAAATCTACCATCTCGTGGTGCCCTGCTATCGGCGATTACGATGGGATAATAAGCGTAGCCTTTACGGCCGTGACGCTGCAATCTGATCTTGGTTGCCATGATTTGCCGGTTGTATTGTAAATGGTTTTTATTTGCCGCATTCCCCTTTCGGAATCTCTTTTCATACCTCCTCCGGGGGTTTGCGACCGCAAAGTTACACATTTGTTGCGACATGACCAAATTTTTTTGTAATTTTGCACTGTTTTTCTCTCCCCGCTTCTTCCTCTCCTTATTAATATGGATTAAAATGGCTGACAACTGTATCAACGATTCCGACAACGCTCTTCTCTCCCGTCTTGACGGCATCGAGGGCCGCTTTCACGAGGTGGCCACGCTCATCAGCGATCCCGATGTGATGGCCGACCGCGCCCGCTATGCCAAGTTGACGCGCGAATATCATGACCTGGAGGCCCTGACCAAGGCAACATCCGAATACCGCACTGCCCTCGGTGCTATACGCGAGGCACGCTGTATGCTCGCGGAGGAATCAGATCCCGAACTCCGCGAGATGGCCCGCGCCCAGCTCGACGAAACCACCGCCAAACTCCCCGCGATGGAAGAGCACATCAAGTTGCTCCTCATCCCGGCCGATCCGGACGACGCCAAGAACTGCGTGGTGGAAATCAGAGGGGGCACGGGGGGCGACGAGGCCGCTCTCTTCGCCGGTGACCTTTTCAGAATGTATCAGAAGTTTGCCGAGCGCAAGGGATGGAGCCTCTCCGTGTCGTCATATTCCGAAGGCACTGCGGGAGGATTCAAGGAAATAGTGTTCAGTCTCACCGGCCAGGGTGTCTACGGCGTGATGAAGTATGAGAGCGGAGTCCACCGCGTGCAGCGCGTGCCCGCCACAGAGACCCAGGGACGCATACACACCTCCGCCGCCACTGTGGCCGTGCTCCCGGAGGCCCAGGAGTTCGAGGTCGAGATCCACGAGGGGGAAATCCGTTGGGACACATTCCGCTCCGGCGGCGCCGGTGGACAGAACGTGAACAAGGTGGAATCAGGTGTGCGCCTGCGCTACAACTGGAAGAATCCCAACACCGGCGAGGTGGAGGAAATCCTGATAGAATGTACCGAGACGCGAGATCAGCCCAAGAACAAGGAGAGGGCCCTCTCACGTCTGCGCACATTCATCTACGATCGCGAGCACCGCAAATATCTCGAGGACATCGCATCCCGGCGCAAGACGATGGTCAGCACCGGCGACCGCTCGGCCAAAATCCGTACATACAATTTTCCGCAGGGACGCCTAACGGACCATCGCATCAATTACACCGTCTACAATCTCCCGGCGTTTCTCGACGGTGACATCCAGGAGTGTATAGACCGCCTTACAGTGGCCGAAAACGCTGAGAAACTCAAGGAGTCGCAGTTATGAGCAAGGCAATGATTCTGGCAGCGGGCCTCGGCACACGCCTCAAGCCCTGGACCCTCTCCCACCCCAAGGCACTCGTGCCTGTGGGAGGCATACCCATGCTCTCACGGGTGATGGATAATCTTCATGCCCGTGGATTTGACGATGTCACGGTCAACGTCCACCATTTCGCCGACCAGATACGGGATTACCTTTCCGCCCGTTATCCCGATGCGAAAATCAGCGACGAGACGTCACTCCTTCTCGACACCGGGGGCGCCATACTCCACGCCGCGCCGCTGCTTGACCTCAAGGAGCGAGAGAGTGTGCTCGTTCACAATGTCGACATTCTCTCCAGCGCCCCGCTTGAAGAATTGGCCCTCAGTCATGCACGCTCCGGAGCCGACATCACCCTCATGGTGAGCTCCAGGGAGTCTTCGCGCCGTCTGCTCTTCGAGCGTGACATGCGCCTCGGAGGATGGATAGACACCCGCACCGGAAAAACGAAGCCGGCAGATCTGCCCGACCGCGATGATCTCCGCCCACTCGCTTTCAGCGGCATTTACATGATTAGCGGTGCAGCCATCGAAGCGATGGGAAGGATATATGGCGAGGGCACCCCCTTCTCGATCATAGATTTCTTCCTGCATCCTGATCACGGCCTCGACATCAGAGGCACCATCATGGAGACTCCGGATCTCATAGATATAGGAAAGCCCGACACTCTGTGCCGGGCCAATCTTGTCATCTCAGGCGATCAATAACCTCCTGTGTGGGAATATTTGTTGCGGTTGGCATGAAACTGCAGCACGCATCCGATGATCAGAAACAGCACTGCGATACCTCCGAGCCACCACGTCGCGGCTACACTGACGGTGAAACATGAGATAATCAGCAGGATGGAGCCTATCGCATAGGCGATGATGGACAGTGTTTTCATAGTCTTAAATCTTTAGGCGCCCTTGTGGACGCAGGTTTGCAATTTTGTTGGTGTGTTTGCAATAATAACATCCGGCATCGGCATTTGGATTGATGCCGACACCGGATGCACCTCTTTTTTAACATAAACGTCACAGCCATTCATCTATACCCTGCTCACGATGCACGAGGTGCACACGCGCCTGCGGAAAAAGGGCGCGTATGCGCCTCGCCATGCTCTCGGCGCAGTAGACCGACCGATGCTGCCCCCCGGTGCATCCGAATCCCACTTGCAACGAACTGAAACCCCTTTCGAGATAACGCTTCACTGCAGGGATTACCATCCCTTCGGCGGCAGAGAGGAACGGCCCGACTTCGCCCCGCTGTTCAAGGAAATCAGCCACGGTCGCATCGCGCCCCGTGAGCATACGGTATTGCTCGTAACGCCCGGGATTGTGCATGGCCCGGCAGTCAAACATGAATCCCCCTCCGTTGCCGCTGTAATCCTCGGGATAACCCCGCATATAGGAGAAACTGCTGACCGTGACGGTCAGATCCGGGATGGCGGAGCCGCTGAAACGAGGGTCGGACACTATATGTCCGGCGATTCGTTTCAGTTCGGGAAATGAGTCCAGCACTCCCTCTTCCATGAGCGCCGAAAGCTGCCGGAGCGCTCCGGGAATACTGCGTATGAAGTGTGCCCGCTTCTCCACAAGACCCCGCAGTCCGTAGGCACCGAGCACCTGGAGCACCCTGAACAGGCGCAACACGCCCAAAGGCTTTAGCAGTTCCTCGGCGGGGAGACCGCGCAGACGCTCCATCTCCCCGGCATAAACCTTCAGCATACGGCGCCGCATACTCTCGCTGAAGGGAGCGCGTGCCTGATAGAGAAACGAGACTGCGTCATACAGGCAGGGTCCGGGCCTTCCTCCCTGGAAATCTATCCACCAGGGTTTCCCCTCGTGCCACATCACATTGCGGCTCTGGCAGTCGCGATACATGAAGCCCCACTCCTCATGAGGTATCCCCTCCACTTCCGAGGCGAGCGTGAGGAAGTCATCCTCAAGTAGATTCTCATCGAAAGGTATTGCGGAGGGACGCAGATACTCATATTTGAAATAGTTCAGGTCCCACATAATCTGTCTGCGCGAGAGGGACGCGTGTGCCACGGCCCCGCTCCAAAGATCCTTGTCAATGCCCTGAAGACGGGCAAGCGCCCGCATGGCCACGACCACCATCCCCTCAAGTTCCTCCTCGTCCGCCGATGCAAAAAGGGAAAAGAGGGAGACATCCCCCAAATCCTGCTGGAGCAGGGCATGACCATCGGCAGATATGGCATACACTTCCGGCACATCGGCCCCTCCGCTGCGAAGAACGGAGGCGAGGGAGGCGAAGGTTCGGTTTTCCGAGGCGTCGGGAGAGACGCAACCTATCACTGCCGGGGACCCGGATCCGGATATCCGCCAGTACTTCCTGTCGCCCCCGGAGCCGGAAAGAGGATATGAAGCACCCGGGAGTGTGCCGTAACATTCCGAGTAAAGCGCACTCAGAGATTCCGGCAGCGTGCCGGCTATGGGGGATTTGGACTCGCTATTTGCCATATCGTATATTATTTTTCTTGAAAGATGGGGTCCGATAAGAAACCGCGTTTATAATTTTTCTTGCAAAATTAATGATTCCTTATATATAAGTGCAGTTTTTTATTGCACATTTTCAAAAATTGCGCTAATTTTGTATCACTCAAAAAATACAAGTAAAAAATCTGCAAACATGGCAAGCATTGACAATTACAATTTCGCCGGCAAGAAGGCGATTGTGCGCGTTGACTTCAATGTGCCCCTCAACGAAGACGGCACTATTTCCGACGACACCCGCATCCGCGGCGCGCTCCCGACCCTGAAGAAGATCTTAGCCGATGGCGGCTCCCTCATCCTGATGAGCCACATGGGCAAACCCAAAGGAAAGGTAAACCCCAAACTCAGCCTTGAGCAGATACGCGACGCCGTGGCCAAGGCCCTCGGCGCAGACGTGAAATTCGTGCCAGACTGCATGAAGGCCTCCGAAGCCGCCAAAGACCTCAAGCCCGGAGAGGTGCTCCTGCTCGAAAACCTCCGCTTCTATCCCGAAGAGGAGGGTAAGCCCGTGGGCATAGACAAGAACGATCCCGCCTACGAGCAGGCCAAGAAGGAGATGAAGGAGCGTCAGAAGGAGTTTGCCAAGACTCTCGCAAGCTACGCCGACGTATACGTCAACGACGCATTCGGCACCGCTCACCGCAAACACGCCTCCACAGCCGTCATCGCCGACTACTTCGACCAGCAGGACAAGATGCTCGGCTATCTCATGGAGAAGGAAGTGAATGCCGTTGACGCCATACTCAAGGACATCAAGCGCCCCTTCACGGCCATCATGGGGGGCTCGAAGGTATCCACCAAGATCGGCATTATCGAAAACCTGATGGACAAGGTGGACAATCTTATCCTCTGCGGCGGCATGACCTACACTTTCGCCAAGGCTCAGGGAGGCAAGATCGGTGATTCCATCTGTGAGGACGACAAGCTCGATCTCGCCCTCGACATCATCGCCAAGGCTAAGGAAAAAGGCGTGAACCTCGTGCTCGGCACAGACTGCGTGGCAGCCGACGCCTTCTCCAACGACGCCAACACACAGGTGTGCCCCGCCAACGCTATCCCCGACGGATGGCAGGGTCTCGACGCAGGTCCCGACAGCATCCTGGAGTTCCGCAAGGCAATCCTCCCCGCTAAGACCATCCTCTGGAACGGCCCCGCAGGAGTATTCGAAATGGAGAAATTCACCACCGGTTCCCGCGCCATCGCCGAAGCCATCGCAGCAGCCACCGCAGACGGCGCCTTCTCCCTCGTGGGGGGTGGTGACTCCGTGGCATGCGTCAACAAGTTCGGCCTCGCCGACGATGTCTCCTACGTCTCCACCGGGGGCGGCGCCCTGCTCGAAGCCATCGAAGGGAAGACTCTCCCCGGAATCGCAGCTATCAAAGGCGAATAAGCCCGCAATTCCGAGTCTGCTCAATAACAAATTGATTGACAAATACATATAAGCTCGCAGAAAAAATATTGACGGAGGTTTTCACATCTTTTTGAAAAAAGGATGTTCTCCGTCAACATTTTTTTTGATATTCTGCTATTGTTTTTATCAAATTAAATTGTAATTTTGCATTGTCAACCGTGAAAGGCTCAATAACACCGAAAGATGACGGCGGACATGAAGACTCACCGAAAAGGCAGAATTATAGAAAAAGAATACAAATAGACATAACAAATCACTTTTAACAACCCAAACTAATTCACACATTATGGACCCTAAAGATCCCAAGACCCAGGTCAACGCGGCTGCGTCCGCACAGGCCAGAATCAAGAAGGAAGAGAAAATCAGCCAGGTGCGTGGCATCCGCAACGCATTCCTCGTGATCCTCGCCTGCGCCGCCTGCGCAGTCTGCATCTTCCTGTTCCTCATGGGTGCCCCCGGCAACTTCGAAGGCGGTGACTCTGCTTCCGGACACCCCCTCAACCTCGCCGGCACCGTCTACAAGGGTGGCTTCATCGTGCCTATCCTGATGACCCTGCTGCTCACCGTGATCGTGCTCTCCGTAGAGCGCTGGATCGCCATCAGCTCCGCTTCCGGCAAGGGCAACACCACCAAGTTCGTCGCCGACATCAAGGCCGACCTCGCCGCCAACAAGATCGACGCCGCAATGCAGCGCTGCAAGCAGCAGAAGGGTTCCGTAGCTTCCGTAGTCTACAACACTCTCGTGAAGTATAAGGAGATGGACGCCAACGACACCCTCTCCAAGGAGCAGAAGCTCACCACCCTCCGCAACGAGGTGGAAGAGGCTACCGCTCTTGAGATGCCCTCCCTGTCGCAGAACCTCCCCATCATCGCTACCCTCACAACTCTCGGTACTCTCGTCGGTCTGCTCGGTACTGTGATGGGTATGATCAAGTCTTTCCAGGCTCTCGCCAACTCCGGTTCTCCCGACTCCACCGAGCTCTCCACCGGTATCTCCGAGGCCCTCGTGAACACCGCCTTCGGTATCGCAACCGGTGCATTCGCCGTAATCTCCTACAACTTCTTCACCAACAAGATCGACAACCTCTCGTACGCTATCGACGAAATCGGTTTCTCTATCGTCGCTACTTTCGCCGCCACCCACAAGTAATCAGCGGCCTACGACAAGCATAACCCAAACCGAAAATAAGTTAATAGCAATATGGGAAGAGTAAAAATAGCAAGAAAGAGCACATTCATCGACATGACGGCGATGAGTGACGTGACCGTGCTGCTGCTTACCTTCTTCATGTTGACTTCCACCTTCCTCGCAAAGGAACCTACACAGGTCATCACCCCCGCCTCCGTGTCGGAGGAAAAGGTGCAGGAGACCAACTTCGTGCAGGTGCTCGTGAGCCCGGAAGGAAAAGTATGGCTGACGATGAACAACGACACATCTTCCGCGTGGTCAAACGAAAAGATGCGTATGGCGTTGCTCGACAAGGCAGCCGAAATCTACAACGAGTCGCATAAGAACAAACTGAGCTTCACACCTCAGCAGAAGTACGCGTTCAGCAAGCTCGGCAGCTTCGGTGTCCCCCTGGCCCAGATGGGAGAATTTCTCAATCTCGCCAACGAACCCGAAGGCACCACCAAGATGGACAAGTGGCTGCAGGGCGAAGATCCCAACCACGTCACCGGTATCCCCATCTCGTGGAACAAGGATGAAGGCAACCCCAATGAATTTCAGATTTGGATGAAGGCCATGCGCCAGACCGAAAACGAAAACCTCGCCGCAGCCATCAAGGACGGCACAGGCGTGGCAATCAAGGCCGACCAGAACACGGCGTTCGATGTGGTGCACATGGTGATGGACAATCTCCAGACCATCCGAATGAACAAATTCACACTTTTGACATCACTTAAGGCAGGAGAATAATCATGGCAGAAGTTCAACAGAATGACTCTGGCGGCGGCAAGAAAGGCCACCAGAAAAAAATGGCGATACGCGTGGATTTCACGCCTATGGTCGACATGAACATGTTGCTTATCACATTCTTCATGCTCTGTACGACTATGATCA
Organism: uncultured Porphyromonadaceae bacterium; assembly: GCA_947174995.1. Classification (GTDB taxonomy): domain Bacteria; phylum Bacteroidota; class Bacteroidia; order Bacteroidales; family Muribaculaceae; genus Lepagella. The sequence continues at coordinate 10,063 of CAMWLC010000049.1, read as the reverse complement.
AGTCGCAGACCCTCAACATCGCCCTCCCCACCAACGAGAAGGTCGACAACGTTGAGAATATGTCCCAGGCATCCGCCGACGACGCTGTGACCATCATCCTCGACGCCAAGCGCAAGACAGGCTCACTCGCAGTGGACACCGTCAACGGCAAGGTCGTCAACGAGGTCTACTACTATTTCGGCAAACCCGGCGGTGACGAGGGTATGATTGGTGCAGGCGGACAGATCAACTCCGCCAACAACAACATCCAGCGTTCCGAGTTCCTCACCGACGAGGTCAACGGCTCCGCCCGCTCCTCCCGCGGTATCCGCAAGATCATCCAGGACCGCAATAAGGAAGTGCTCGTAGAGATCGAAAAACTCAAGCAGCAGTTCCGCGACGGCAAGATCGACCAGGAGAAGTATGACGAACTCGCCAAGGAGGTGCGCCGTAACGAGAATCTGAAGAAGCCCGTGATCATCATCAAGTCCACTCCCGAAGCCTCCTATGGAGCCCTCGTGGAAATCCTCGACGAGATGCAGATCAACTCGATCTCCAAATATCAGATCGACAACATGACACGCGCCGACTCAGTGATGCTTATTGACTATCAGAACCGTCACCACGGTGAATGATGTAAGATTTATTAACCTGTAGCAATCTGAAACTATGGCTAAAAAGAATGTAGATCTTACGTCTAAACAATGGCGAGACATCGTCTTCGCCGATAAGAACCAGGACTTCGGCGCCTACCAGCTCCGTAAGGATTCCGACAAGCGCCACAACCTCGCGGCCCTATACACGCTGCTTGGTCTCGTAGTGGTCGTCATCCTCGTAATCGCCTGGTCACGCTATTCCGACTACCGCGCCGAACTCGCCGCCATCGAGGCCAAGGAGCAGGCTGAGAAGATGTCTCAGGCCATGATCGAGGCCGCCGAAAACGAGCCCGAACCCGAACCGGAACCGGAAGAGCAGAAGTTTGAGCAGCCCGAGGTGGTCGTACCCGAAGAGGTGCTCGCCACCGTGCAGGTGACCCAAATCGCCATCGTGGACGCCGACAAGGTGAAAAACGAGGTGATGGATATGGAGACCCAGAAGGAAGACAACACCGCCCGCGGTGTCGTTAACCAGGAGGGTTCCGATGATGCCGACAAGTTCAAGGCAGTCGTAGAGCAGGTGGTGGTCAAAGAGCCCGAGCCTGAGAAGCCCAAGGAGGAACAGGTGTTTGTTGCCGTAGAGCAGCAGGCTGAGTTCCCCGGCGGTACCGCAGCCCTCATGAAATGGCTCGGCAACAACATCCGCTATCCTGAAGCAGCACAGGCCAACGACGTGCAGGGCCGTGTCATCGTGAAATTCATCGTCGAGAAGGACGGATCGATCGGCCACGCCGAAATCGTCAAGGGCGTCGACAAGGACCTCGATCGCGAGGCTCTCCGCGTCGTCAAGAAGATGCCAAAGTGGCAGCCCGGTAAGAACAACGGTGTAGCCGTGCGCTCTTACTTCAACCTCCCCGTCACCTTCAAGCTCCAGCAGCAGTAATCACCCCTACTTGATAATAGAAAGCGCCGCCCCACCACGGGACGGCGCTTTAAATTTACCACCACTCCCATTCCTCTCAAAAATTCCCACCACTCCCAAACCAATTCCCATTATAATTGTTAAAGAAATAAACAGAAACTTTAAATCCCTTTAAACTATGGACACGAACAACAACGGCACTCCCCGCGGAGCAAGACTCATATTCGGCATCTTCATGGTGCTCGTTTACCTCGGTGTAGGACTCCTCTTCATCTTCGATGTCTTCAATATCGACAACACAGCCATCAGCGCAACCTGCGGCGGAATCCTCGTGGCATACGGCCTCTGGCGCGGATACAGGCTCTACATCGGAAGCAATTGACTTCCGAACTCTCCTCCCTACTACCCCCAACCCTTTTCATCCTCTGCCCATGAAATCCATCACCCTACGACTTACACAATCACTCCTCGCAGCCGCAATGCTGCTGGGAGTGTTCGCGTGCACCCCCGTCAAACGGGGAGAATACACCGAAGGAAGCGGCACGATTTTCTGCGACGATGGCTTCCGCAACGTGCTCGACGAAGAAATCGAAGTCTTTGAGTACACCTACCCCAACTCGTCGATCATACCCTTCTACGTCAGCGAAACACAGGCCCTCGACTCCCTTCTTGAAAACAAGACGCAGGCTGTCATCACCACAAAGGAACTCTCCAAGGAGCAGATAGCCTACATGAAAAACAAGTATAAGCGCATCGTGCGCCAACAGTGCATCGCTGTGGATGCCGTGGCCCTTATCGTCAACAAAGACAACCCCGTTTCGTCGCTATCAATGGCCGACATACGCGGAATCCTCAACGGCACCATCACACGCTGGGACCAGCTCGCCGGTAACGACACCACGCGCATACGTATCGTCTTCGACAACCCCGGCTCCTCCACGGTAAGCTACATGCGCGAAAAGTTCCTCCCCGAGGGGAAAACCATCTCAGACAACCCCAACGCCTACGCCCAGAAGAGCAACGCGCAGGTGTTCGACCTCGTGAAGAAAGACCCTGACGCCCTCGGCATCATCAGCGTCAACTGGCTCGGCGATGACCTGAGCGTGGCGAAGAAAGTGCCCCTCAATGAACGCATGGAGGCCTACAAGGCCGAAAACGACACCGTGGCCACCAATCTTACCACGGAAGTCAACATCCTCAAGGTATCCAACCCCACGGAGGAAAACGACTTCAACGCCACCGCCTTCAAGCCCTACCAAGCATATATCTATTCCGGAGAGTATCCCCTCTTCAGAAAGGTCTACATGATCTCCACGGCCAAGAAGTCTACCGTCATCAACAGCTTCTACATGTATCTCACAGGATTCGTGGGCCAGAAGATCATCTCCAAGACGGGTATCCTCCCCTATCACATGAATCCCCGCGTGGTCAACCTCAGATAACCATGAGAGAAGGATAAAATTTTATGATTTTTTGACAAAGAAGGGCCCTAAACTATAAGGTCTCTTCTTTGTCTTTTGAATAAATAGTATTAAATTTGCAGACGCGATGTCGCAACGCAAACGGCCTCGCGCTTGTTATACTTTAGGGCGACATCGAAAGTGACGCAGACGGCACGCAAGGTGTGACCCGGAACAGGATAATCAACAAAATATTCAAGATATGAATCTCAGCAGAATCTTTCTCACCTGCCTGGCGGGCGTAGCCCTCACGGCAGCGGCACAGACCCACAAGGAGGGCGTGGAATACTACAAGGCCGACCAGCTCGGCAACGCCAAGGAGCTCCTCCAGCGCAACCTCAGCAACCCCGGCACCGATCAGGCGGTAAGCAACTACTACCTCGGTATGGTGGAATTTGACAACGGCAACACCTCCGGCGCGGCCCCCTACTTCGACAAGGGGCTTGCCGCGAACCCCGACTACGGCTACAACTACGTCGGCAAAGGTCTGCTCGAACTCAAGAAGGGCAACCTCAAGGAGGCCGAGAAATTCTTCAAGGAGGCCGAGGGTAAGGTGAAGAAGGACGCCGCCATGCAGATCGCCATAGCTCGCGCATATTATGACGCCGACCCCGTGACGTATGCCAAGCAGATCGAGAAATATCTCGAAAAGGCTCGCAAGACCAACATGCAGGCCCCCGAAATCTATATCTTTGAGGGCGATATGCTCGCCGACAAGAAGGACTGGGGCGGTGCGGCTGCCAAATACGAGATGGCCGCCAACTACGACCAGGAGGCCACGGAGGCCTACGTGAAGTATGCCAACCTCTTCACGCAGGTAAATCCGAAATTCGCCATCACGATGCTCTCCAAGCTCAAGGGTCTGCACCCCGACTCCGCCCTCGCACAGAAGGAGCTGGCCGAGGCATACTACAACAACGGAGACTACGCCAATGCTGCAAGCGAGTATGGAGCATACGTGAAAAACCCCAACCACTTCAAGAAGGATGAGGATCGCTACGCCTTCCTACTCTTCTACGGCAAGGACTACCAGGGTGGCTACGACTACTCCACGGAGCTTCTCAAGTATGACCCTACCAATTTCACGGCGCAGCGCTTCCAGTTCATGAACGCCGCCCAGATTCCGGCCCTCCAGAATCAGCTTATCCCCATGGCCGAGGCCCTGCTTGCAGCCCACCGCGCCAACCCCGCGAATAAGTTCGCAGCCATCGACTATAACCTCATCTCCGACGAGCTTATCCGCAACGGACGCGCCGACGAGGGTATCCAGGTGCTTCAGGAAGCTATCGCCGAAGATCCCGAGAACGCAAGTTTCAACAAGGCTCTGGCCCTCGCATACGTCAACGCCAACAGCCTCGCCAACGCTGCCGACGCTTTCCAGGGCTACATAGAGAAGACAGACAAGCCCGGCTACAATGACTTTATCCAGCAGGCCACCTACGCCTACTACGCGGGCGTGGAGCTCAAGGAGAGCGATCCCGCACGTTCCGAAGCATACTATGACATGGCTCTCGACTACGCCGGCAAGGGAGCGGAGATACTTCCCGACAACTACAAGCCCAAGAAATTCGTGGGCGACGTAGCCAAGCAGCGTGCGGCCAAAGACAAAGTGGCCTCGGCAGCCCAGCCCGCCTACGAAGAGGCGGTGGTGCTCCTCGAAGCAAGCCAGGATCCCTCGCGCTACGCATCGGACGCCAAGGAGATGTACAACTATCTCGGCAACTACTATCTCGACAAGAAGGACGTGGCCACAGCCAAGAAATACTTCAACAAGTATCTTGAGTTCGATCCCACCAACGACGCCTACCGCAAGTTTGTCGATGGCCTGAAATAATCTGCTCACACCACTGACAGTCAGGGCCGCACGGATGCTTTTCCGCGCGGCCCTGACTGTTTTATATGATTTTCCTGCACTTTTCCATCATGAAATGTTGGGAGTATGCAGGGGAATTGCTAACTTTGCGCATACTTAACCTAAACACCGGAAAAACGTAATGAAAAGAGACAACGAAATCTTTGAGATTATCGACCGCGAGCATCTCCGCCAGCGTCGCGGCATAGAGCTCATCGCCAGCGAGAACTTCGTAAGCGACGAAGTGATGCGCGCCATGGGTTCCTGCCTCACCAACAAGTATGCAGAAGGCTATCCCGCAAAGCGCTACTACGGCGGCTGCGAAGTGGTCGATGAATCCGAGAACCTCGCAATAGAACGCGCCAAGAAACTCTTCGACGCGGAATGGGCCAACGTGCAGCCCCACAGCGGCGCCCAGGCCAACATGGCCGTGTTCATGGCCTGTCTCCAGCCCGGCGACAAGTTCATGGGCATGGACCTCAGCCACGGCGGCCACCTCAGCCACGGCAGCCCCGTCAATTTCTCCGGCCTCATGTTCCAGCCCATCAGCTACACCGTTGACCCCGAGACCGGCCGCGTCAACTACGAGGAGATGGAGGAGAAGGCCCGCGCCGAGCGCCCCAAACTCATCATCGCCGGCGCCAGCGCATACAGCCGCGAATGGGACTACGCCCGCATCCGCAAACTCGCCGATGAGATCGGCGCCATCTTCATGGTCGACATGGCACACCCCGCCGGCCTCATCGCCGCAGGCCTGCTCGAAAATCCCGTGAAGCACGCACACATCGTCACCACCACCACCCACAAGACACTTCGCGGTCCCCGTGGAGGCCTCATCCTCATGGGCAAGGACTTCGACAACCCCTGGGGTAAAAAGACGCCCAAGGGTGAGATCAAGAAGATGTCCGCGCTGCTCGACAGCGCCGTCTTCCCCGGCGTGCAGGGTGGCCCGCTCGAGCACGTGATCGCCGCCAAGGCCGTAGCCTTCGGCGAGGCTCTCCAGCCCGAATGGAAGGAATACGCCATCCAGGTCAAGAAGAACGCCGCTGCCCTCGCCGACGCCCTCATGAAGCGCGGATACAAGATCATCTCCGACGGCACTGACAACCACAGCATGCTCGTCGACCTGCGTCCCAAGTTCCCCGACATGAGCGGCAAGAAGGCCGAGCGCGTACTCGTGGAGGCTGACATCACCACCAACAAGAACATGGTGCCCTACGACTCCCGCAGCCCCTTCCTCACCTCCGGTCTCCGCTTCGGCACGGCCGCCATCACCACGCGCGGCGCCAAGGAGGAGGACATGGAGAAAATCGCCGACTTCATCGACCGTGTGCTCTGTGACGCTGACAACCCCGAGACCATCAAGGCCGTGCGCCGCGAGGTCAATGACATGATGAACGCATATCCCATGTTCGCATGGTGATGCACCACCCATAATCCGTGAGCTACCCGACACTGCGTCGGGTACCCCCGGAGCCTGTAAAGATGCACGATCATGCTCTCACCCCGACGGGGAGCGACATGATTGTGCATCAATCATTATAACCCTTCCCCCACACACTGACAAATGAATGATCTGACCACCCTGCCCGAAACCCTCTTCATCACCGGCATCGGCACCGATGTCGGCAAAAGCTACGCCACGGGATGGCTCGCCCGCGAACTCCGCGCCACCGGAGTGGAAACCATCACCCAGAAGTTTATCCAGACAGGCAACCGCGATTTCAGCGAAGATATCGAGATTCACCGCCACATAATGGGCATACCCCCCACGCCCGACGACCGTCTGCACATCACTGCCCCGGTGATCTACTCCTATCCCGCCTCGCCCGACCTGGCCGCACGCATCGACGAGCGTCCCCTTGACCTCTCGCTCATAGACAATGCCACGGAGGCCCTCCGCGGACGTTACGACCGCGTGCTCGTGGAGGGAGCCGGCGGCATAATGGTACCTATCGACGGACAGTACCTCACGGTGGATTATGTGGCCGACAGACGAATCCCCACCATCGTAGTGACCAACGGGCAACTCGGCTCCATCAACCATACCCTCCTCACGCTCTACGCCCTTGAGAAGAGGGGAATACCCCTGGCGGGAATCATCTACAACCCCCACTTCGACGCCGACCGCATCATCTGCGAGGACACTCGCGCCTATCTCAGAAACTACCTCGCCCTCTATCACCCCGAGGCCCTCTGGCTCGAAATGCCGGCCGATCTGTAATGCGGTCCAGCCTGCAAGACCACGACAGGCATGATATGTCACGCACCATGAGTGATTGACGTCGTGTGGAACGGCGGATACACAAAAAACAAAGAAATTATTAGGCAATTATCAAATTTTTCAGTACTTTTGTCAACCCAAAAGAATGTGACCTGACAATTGCTTTATGACGAAAACTACGCAGCCACCCTACACTCTCTCCATCTCCAAAGACGAGCTCGCCAAGTTGCCCGTGACGGAATACGAAGGCAACATAAAACTAATCGAGCGCCCCGAGGAGGTGGAGCGTGCCGTCAGCGCCCTGCGGTCGTCAGACATAATAGGTTTCGATACCGAGACGCGCCCCAGCTTCAAGAAGGGACAATCCAACCTTGTCTCCCTCCTCCAGCTCTCCACGCGCTCTACATGCTACCTCTTCCGCCTCAACCGCATCGGTCTACCCCCCGAGGTCAGGGCGATACTCGAAGACCCGGATCTCACTAAGATCGGACTTTCCATCCACGACGACTTCCACAATCTCTCCAAAATCTGCGAAGACCTCCGGCCCGCGGGATTCATCGAGCTCCAGCAATACGCCAAGCAGTTCAACCTCGCCGACATCAGCCTCACCAAACTCTGCGGCCTCGTCTTCGGACGTCGCATATCCAAGGGACAACGCCTCTCCAACTGGGAGGCGGACGATCTCTCCGAAGGGCAGCTGATGTATGCCTCGCTCGACGCAATGGCCTGCATCGACTTGTATGAATACCTGCGCGACGGCAAGTTCAATCCCGCCGACTGCCCTTACAAGGTATACCATACCCCTGCTGAAAACGACAGCGATGAGAAATAAAAGATATATCTGGCTCCCCCTGGTGCTCTTCGCCTACTTCCTGTTCATGACCTTCAGGTTCGGCATCGGCATGATCCACCAGGGACGGATACTGGCCTTTACCCTGACCTGCATAGCCGAAGTGGCCGTGCTCGTGCTCCTCTCCATATCCCTGCGCCGGCGCGACAGACTCCGCGAGAGACGTGACGACATAAAAAAAGGGTGATAACCTCCACGGTCGCACCCTCTGATAAGTTTCTACAGGTAAAAAATCTTAAGGTAAAAAAGATTGTTTATTAGGTTCGGTGCAAAGTTAGGTATTTTCCTTGATGCCGCCAAATATTTTTTAGCAAAATGTAAGAAAGATGTTGTATAACATATAAATTACTCCCCTATTTGCTTTCCCTTTGCACAAAACACGGCAGAGCGGCATATCTCCTCGGGGATATGCCGCTCTGCTGTGTTCCGAATATCAGTTTTCTTCTTTATCTCTGTTCTTGATTTTGGTGTGGCGCTTTGTCTGGCTGCTGTTCATGTCGCTCTCCTCCTTGAGGTCTATTTCCTTTCCGGTGTCGTCTATCACCTTATACTCCAGATAGGCCAGTGATTCATCGGCCAGAATCTTGAGATGGCGTCCGAAACGGCGGCGCCATTTGCCGTAGAGCGAAAACATCCCCTTCTTCACGTAGGCCTCCACGAAGGGGTGGAGATACATGTTGAATTTCTTGATGTTCAGGTGATTCACCAGATAGTCGAGCTTCTCCTCGAGCTTGTCGGTGAAGAGTAGCGATGGTGCCACCTCCCCCTTGCCGAAGCAGGAGGGGCAGGCTTCGCTGGTGGTGATGTCCAGAGCCGGACGCACCCTCTGGCGCGTGATCTGCATAAGTCCGAACTTACTCAGGGGGAGTATGTTGTGGCGTGCGCGGTCATTGGCCATGACCTCGCGCATGTGGTCCACGAGCTGCTGGCGGTGTTCCGCCGAATTCATATCGATGAAATCGATCACGATGATACCTCCCATGTCGCGCAGACGGAGCTGGCGCGCTATTTCATCGGCCGCACGCATGTTCACCTCCAGGGCATTCGTCTCCTGGTCGGCCGACGCCTTGCTGCGGTTGCCTGAATTTACGTCGATCACATGCAGTGCCTCGGTGTGCTCGATGATAATATACGCACCGCTGCGGAAAGACACCGTCTTTCCGAAACTGCTCTTGATCTGGCGTGTGATGTTGAAGTGGTCGAAGATAGGGGTATCCTTGCCATACAGCTTCACGATCTCCTTCTTCTCGGGTGCTATCATCTCCACGTAACTGCGGATCTGATCGAATGTCTCGGCCTCATTGACATAGATATTCTCAAACTCGGGGTTGAAAATATCGCGTATCATGCTCAGGGCGCGCGATTCCTCCTCATACACGAGCGTCGGGGGCTCATTACGCTGGAGCTTCGCTATCGAATCCTCCCAGCGCTGCACGAGGCTGCGCATCTCGCTGTTTAGCTCGGCAACACGCTTGTTCTCGGCCGAGGTGCGGACTATCACGCTGAAACCCTTGGGCTTGATACTGCTCACGAGCTGACGGAGGCGCACTTTCTCCTCTGTGGACTTGATTTTCTGAGAAATGGACACCTTGTCGCCGAAGGGCATCAGCACCATGTAGCGTCCGGTAAGCGAGATTTCCGTGGTGAGGCGCGGCCCTTTGGAGGAAATGGGTTCCTTGGCTATCTGAACGAGCAGTTTCTTGCCGGGCTGGAGCAGACTCCCGATGCTTCCCCCCTTGGGGATATCCTCGAGTCTCTCCACCTCCCCGACGTCGGGCACCTTTTCGGTGTCGGCCAGGGCCGTCTCCACATACTTCGCGTATGTGTTGAACTGCGGCCCCAAATCGAGATAATGAAGAAAAGCATCTTTGTCGTAGCCCACATCGACAAACGCGGCATTGAGACCCGGCATTATCTTCTTGACCTTGGCCAGATACAGGTCTCCGACTGCATAGGCGACGTTGCGGCTCTCCTTCTGCAGGGATACAAGCCGGGAATCCTCCAGCAGGGCCGTGGATATTTCCTTTTGCTGTACGTCTACTACAAGTTCGCTTTTCATTGATTGGATTGGAGTGTGTATTTAAGTAGTTCTCAAAAATTACACGATATATGTTTTAAAGTAGTTTCATAAGTAAGTGTTCAAATTTAATTTATACAATATGCGAGCTTGTTTTTTAGAC
>CAMWLC010000048.1 GCA_947174995.1 uncultured Porphyromonadaceae bacterium | reverse complement strand
GGATTGCTCCACTGGTGTTTGAGACCAGCGCGTCTACCGATTCCGCCATCAGGGCCTCGGAGACTGCAAAGTTAGCGAATGTTTTTCATTCCGCCAACTCCGTAGCCCGTTTTTTTCGTTTTGGAATATACAGATTTTTTCGTCTGCCGTTATTCAAAATGGATTTTGGCTTTGCGTATCACACGCCAGCAGGAATTCTCGAACACTGCCGTGCCGGCGCTGTCGGTGACAATGGAGGCGACATCCGCCTCGCTGTCCTCCACCCGGATGACACAACCCCCCTCCAGCCAGTGGGCCGGATTTTCCAGAAGTCTCGCCCACACCTCGCGGTTGCGCACCACGCGGTATGAACCCGAGAATCCGTCTTCCGTTTCCAGCACATACACCGAACCCTCAAGGTTAAGGCCTCTGTCGGCCCTGACAAAAAGGCCGCGGGAGTTCACCCGCCCAAGATATATCTTGCTCTTGTGCGCCGCATCGGGTGCGGGTGCAGCCTTCGGTGCAGGAGGTGCGGGTGCTGCGGCAGGTGCGGGAGTCGGTGCAGGTGCGGGTGCAGGTGTGGGTGCAGCAAGCGCTGCTTTCAGTTTCTCCTCCAGGGCACCCACCTTACGGGCGAGAGCGTCACGCTCCGCGGCAATGGCGGCCATTTCCTGCCGGGACTTCAGCAATTGCTGTCGCATATTTTCGGTCTCGCGGACGGCCTTCTCCTTCATTTCCTTTTCGGAATCGGCGAGGGCCATGGCCTCCTCCGTCACTTCGGCACGAATCTCTCCCTCCAGACGCTTGCGTCGGTTGCGTCCCTCCGGAGTGTCATCGCTGTAATCATCCTCGCGCGACTTCTTCATAGTGGAGGAGGCAAAGAACACCAGCCCGACCACGACGGCCACAAGCACGCAGAGAATCACGATATAAATCCACGTCGAGTCCTTGCGCTTGCGGGAATGTTCCTCTGTCTGCTCCCCCTCTTCGAGAGCCTTGAGACTGTCGGCAGCGGCAGCCATCTCTTTGAGGCGCTCCTCCTGTTGTTCCTTTCCGGAAGCCGATGCCGCGGCATCTTCGCCGGGAGCATCGGGCGCAGTCAACTCCTCCGGCATGGCGGGAGCGGGATTTTCGGAAGTCTCCGCTGCACGCGGCTCCTCCTTCACGGCCTCCTCCTTCTTGGGTTCATCTTTCTTGGGCTCATCTTTCTTGGGCTCCTCCTTTTTGGAGGGTGGGGTCACGCTCATGCGCAGCAGACGTGATTTCACACGGGTCTTGCCGATTTTACCCTTGTCGGAGAGGCCGGGCGACTTGAAGAAGGTCACCGACCAGTATTGCACGAGCTTGTCCTTGTCCCATGAAGCATAATCTTTAGGCACGGAAATGGCCTGGAAAGCCTTCAGATTCTCCTTCTCTGTGGCCTTGAGGGACTTCTGAAGGTCGGCCATTGTGGTGGGATGCAGGTCATCAAGATAGCCGGATCCATCGTTGGCATACCGCAGATAGGTCTGCGCCGTGATAGTGCGCGCCTGTTCCATCTCCTTGTCGGTCACGCCGTAGGCCGGGAATGTCCATGCCATGATTCCCATAAGAAGAATCACGCAGAGGGAGATGTGCCCCGTATGACCGGTTGCAGTGTTGAAGTATCTCATAATATATGGTCTTAATTCGTTTCAAAATCAGAGGGTCCGTCAAATCCGAAACCGGACAGCATACCTGACCCCGGATGTGACGGTGCGCAAAGTTAAAGAATTTTCACCATTATTCAAAATAAATCCTTTCTCAGTCGGGCCACGGGAATCCCCATGCGGTCGCGGTATTTCGTTATGGCCCTCCTTGAGATGTCATACCCGCGTTGCTTCAGGGCGATATGCAGTTTCTCATCGCTGAGAGGATGCCGCTTGTCTTCCTCATCCACAATCTTGCGTATCATAGCCTCAATCATGCGGTTGGTGATCATCTTTTCCCTTTCGCCGTCTCCGGACCCGCTCACCCCCTCGCCGGAGGAATCATCTGCGGGACCGGCATCCTGCCCGGCTGCCGGGACACGCTCCTCTCCCTTGGAATCGCTGAAGAAAAAGCGCAGCGGGAAGATTCCCCAGGGGGTCTGCACATACTTGCCCGAGGTTGCACGCGAAATCACCGACAAATCCAGCCCCGTCAGTTCGGCTATATCCTTGAGCATCATGGGGCGCAGGGCATACACATCCTCTGTGGCGAAATAGTCCGACTGAATTTTTATTATGGCGGCCATGACCTCGGTCAGGGTCTTCTGCCGGCGCGACAGAATGCGTATGAAGTCACGCGCGTCATTGAAGTTGGTCATTATATATTCCCGCTCCCCCTTGCGCTCGCTCCTTTTCCTGGCCTCCGACTCCATCTCAGCGGCCGCCTGGGCGAAAGAGGACTGCACGGTGAGTTCCGGGAAGCGGTTGTTGAGCACTATCGAGAGTTCTCCATCCTCATCCCGCTCCAGCACCACATCCGGCACAATCGACGGCGCTCCTCCTCCGCCACCCTCCCCCACGGAGGCACCCGGTTTGGGATTCAGCCCCACTATCATCTCCACGGCCCTCTCCACACGCTTCCGGCCGATGCCGGAGCTTGATACGAGGCGGGAATAGTGCTTCTTGGCGAAAGCATCGAAGTCATCCTCGAGTATCCGCAGGGCGTCGTCACGAGTTTCGCCCGCGGGCATACGGCGGAGCTGAAGCATCAGAGCCTCCCGCAGGGAGGTGGCCCCGACTCCCGCCGGTTCCAGACCGCGCACCACCTCCAGAGCCTCCCTCACGGTGTCAGGGGAAATGTCAAGACTGTGATTGAGGAGCATATCGTCGGCCAGCGAATCGACATCGCGCCGCAGGTATCCGTTGCTGTCAAGACTCGCCACAATGTAGCGTGCCGCGGTGCGTACATCCTCGCTGAGATTCATGCCGCCAAGTTGCTCGTCAAGCGACTCATACAGCGACGGGGCCCCGGCCGGCACCACGAAGGGGGTACCCTCCTCGGCAGCTGCAGAACGTACTCGGGCGGACACCCTCGGAGCATCCGGCGCAGCCGCCTCGCCGCTCTCCTCGATCTCCTCAAGGGCGGGATTGGCCTCCAGCTCACGCTCCACCGCCTCGTCGAGTTCGGCCGCACTCATTTCCAGCAGCCGCACATAGCGCAGCTGCTGAGGGGTGAGACGCAGGGAGAGAGTCTGCTCTTGGGTGAGGTGTTGCAAGTCTGCCATCTTGGATGGAATCAAATAAATTCAAACACACTCTAAAAGGCGCTCCTCAAAGAGTGTTCCCAAATAGTTAACAGCAAAAAGTGGGGATAGACTATAAAAAAAGCTCGAAAAATTGGGTAAAACCCGATTTTTTCGCTAATTTTGCACTGTAAAGCGACAGCCGGGACTCCGGCAGCCGCCTGTTCCTTATAAAATTCACAGCCACAAAACAGATATGGCATCCGACAACAAGAACCAGCAACAGACCGAAGAGACCACAATCGACACTCTCGACCGCAATCTTCAGGAGATGGGCCGTCAGGTCGCAGTCAACAAAACCGCGCTTTACGTAGCGTTCGGCGCAATCATCGTAATCGCGGCCGCCACCCTGGGATACATCTACTTCCTGCGCAATCCCAAAATCGAGAAGAGCTATGAGGCCTACAACAAGGTGGAGACCGTAGCCATGGGCAATGACTCTCTCGCCGCGGCGCAATACAAGCAGGTGGCCGACCAGTATTCCGGCACCGACGCGGGCAACCTCGCCGCCCTCAGCGCAGCCGAGGCCCTCTACAACACCGGCAAATATGAAGAGGCAGCCAAATACCTCAAGGACTTCAAGACCAAAGACGAGGTGCTTGCCGCCAACGCGGAGATTCTTCTCGGCGACTGCTATGTCAACATAAAGAAATATGACCTCGCCCTCGAAGCATTCACCACCGCCGTGCGCAAGGGTGAGGGTAATCCCCAGATCGTGCCCCGCGCCCTGCTGAAGAAGGCCGTGGTCTACGATGCGCAGAAGAAGTATGCCGACGCCCTTGAATGTTACAACATCATCAAGCGCGACTTCCCCAAATTCCAGCTCGGCAACGGGATCTCGATCGACTCCTATATAGAGCGTGAACAGGCCCGGCTTGGCAAATGATGATAATCAAATAATAAAACACCTTTTGCTTATTTTCCGAAAAGGGCGACGGCTTGCGAGCCACGCCCTTTTCTTTTACCCCCTGCAGCCGGGGGAGACAACTCTCCTTGCACCAAGGAAACATACCTCAAAACAAAGAGGACATATAACTCAGAATAAAGATGGACTTCACTACAAAAATCCTGCTTGTATTCGCAGGAGGAGGCGTAGGGTCGGTGTGCCGTTATCTGGTAAGCCTCGCGACGCCTCACAAAGGAGAATGGCTTGGCCTGGCCACATTCGTGGTCAATTCGCTGGGATGCGTGATAATAGGCCTTCTGGCGGGATTTCTCGTCAATTCCTCATGGAGCTATGAGCACAAGACCGCACTGACGCTGCTCACCATGACAGGCTTCTGCGGAGGATTCTCCACCTTCTCGGAGTTCACCTTCGACTCGGTGAGATACTTCGAGGAGGGGCAGGTATTCGCCTGGGCCATCTTCGCCTGCGCCACTGTCTTCACCGGACTCTTCGGCTGCGCACTCGGCTACTGGCTGGGACAGAAGATATAAAAAGAATTCGGGTCGATGGCTTTCCCAAGCCACCGACCCGCAGTTGCGAATCAAATTTTTTCTACAAACCTAACATAAACGATTTTTGAATTGTCTCTGTCACCTTAATGTGTATGGTGAACATCTAACACCTTTACTAACCTATTAAATCTTTTCCTTAAATCCCCCGTTAAAGTCTTCACGACCCCTTCAGGGTGTCTACTCAGCCCATACATGCGTAGGGTGAATTATTTAGTCTTGCCTTGTTAACGTGTCTGAGATGGGGTCCTGACGGCGGAAGTCCGTCTGAATCCACGATGCAAATTTAGCGAAGATGTGAAGAATTGCAAAATAATATCGGCCTCAGACAGCGGTAATATAGACTATATAGATTATTTAATGCTGAATATTAGAAATTTATATTTTTAGAATATAGAGTCATATATAACTTTAAAACCGTGTTATATAGATAGGCTTTTGTTAAAGATCCTCATCCGCACGGCCTATTTTCATGATATTTTCCGTGAACTTTTCCGGATCCGTGGCACGCTGGCGCATACGGTTGCGATAGGAGTATACGGTGTTGACGGAATAGCCAAGAATCTTCGCTATGCGCGTGCCGCTGTCCACACCCAGGCGTATCATGGCGCAGATGCGCAGCTCGGGGGTGAGCACTCCGGGAGTCTTGAGTTCCATTCGGCTGTCCGGCTTGAGCAGGGTGTTGATTTCATCGACGAAGGTGGGATACAGGTCGAGGAAGGCCGCGTCGATCACCTTGTGAAGGTCTTCATCCTGCTCCGTAAGACCCAGCTTGCCGGAGTTGATCATCTTAAGCAGTTCATCTGCCTGGCCGGAAGATAGCTTGCGTGTCACGGTTTTCGACATTGCCTCGAAACGCGCCGAGTATGAGGCGCAGAGATCCACGAAGTTTCCTATGTAGGATTCCTGCCGCTTGGTGATCATGGCCAGGCGACGCGCATTGCTGCGGCCGCGCTTGATCTGGCGCCAGAGTCCGAAGGAGAGGCCTACGAGAAGAATCATCAGAAAAGCGGTGAGCACGAAATATGTCACCATCTTGTCGCGTGAAGCGGTGATTTCATGCCGGTAAGCCTCATCGATCATGGGCACCACGCGGGCTATATCGAGGGTACGTATGCGCGAGCTCGACATGGTGGCCTCCCGGAATGCGAAGTTCAGGTATTTGTAGGCGTCGTCGAGATCGCCCTGCTCATATAGGAAAATAGCCAGTGCAGGGAGGGCCCATCCCTCTCTGACCGCACCCTTGATGTCGGAAATGGCCGCGAGAGTGATGTAGCGTGCATAATTAGCCTCATCTCCCTGGAGACGGTACACCGCCGCGAGACGGAAAGCCGTCATGCCGTAGAGATTGTCAGCGGGCTGGAGAGTGGAAAGCAGTTTCTCGAGGTTCTCCTTCGCCTGGGCATACCGGCCCGCGGTCGCCTGTCGCTCACACATCAGGTATCGGGTGTACGGCTCGTCGGGAGGGAGCACATCCAGCAGTTTCTCATCTGCCTCCGCATACCATTTCTGCGCCTCCTCCTCGTATGGCTCCAGGCCGCCGGCTATGCCGCTGGCAGTGTAGGAGAAGTGACGGGCCGTCTTCCAGTAATCGGCCATCATGGAGTCGTCATATCCCACCGTGTCCAGCTCCATGAACTCCGGCTGGGCCCACATCAGCAGACCCACGGAGGTCAGACACCTCACCTCCTGCATCCGGCTGCGGGCCACGAGCGCGGGGTCATTCGTGCGCGTGGCCATCTTCAGGGCCACGCGTGAATAGTAGAGGGCCGAGTCGGCATTGAACGTGAGCCATTCCTCGCCGAGGCGATAGGCCGTGGTCCAGCGCAGGCGCATATCGGCGGGCAACCGCAAGCTGTCACGCATGGCATAGAGCCGCGCGGCCCGCTGTCCGCTGTAAGCATCGGCATGTCCGATCACCCGGCGCAGCTCGGCAAGTTCCTTGCGGGGAAGCGGCACCTTGGGTTCGGCGGCAAACGCCATGCCCGCACACCACAGAATCATGGCAATGGCAATGACGGGGAAGAGGGAGTTTCGGTATTTCATAAGGTCAAATTGGGCCGCCGGGGATTGGCGGGGATGAAATTATGGAACAAAAATAATAAAACTTCCGGGAATATTCACTATTTTTGCAGACTCAGAAAGCAGAAGAAGCATTGTAAATGAAGAATATTCAACCCAACAGTCCATTTCCGGTGCAGACATACACACTCTCCAACGGTATACGCGCCGTCTGCCGGCGCACTCCCGGGGCCGTGTCATATATCGGGGTGGTCATCGCCGCCGGAAGCCGAGATGAGGAAGACCACCGCTTCGGTCTGGCCCACTTTGTGGAGCACACCATCTTCAAGGGCACGCGCCGCCGCCGCTCGTGGCATATCTCCAACCGCATGGAGAGCATCGGAGGGGAGCTGAACGCCTATACCTCGAAGGAGGAAACCGTGGTCTACACCAATGCTCCCGTCGGATATGCGTCACGGGCTGTGGAGCTTCTGGCGGATGTCATATCGGAATCGGTGTTTCCCGATGCGGAGGTGGAGCGCGAGCGCGAGGTAGTGACGGAAGAAATAAATTCCTATCTCGACAGTCCGGGAGAGGCCGTCTACGATGAGTTCGAGGAACTGATATATGCCGGGTCAGGACTCGCCCACAATATCTTGGGCACTCCGGAATCCGTACATTCCCTCACCCCCGCCGACTGCAGCGATTTCCTCTCTACCCGCTATACACCCTCGCGCATGGTGATATATGTCTCCGACCCGGGAGATCCTGACCGCATGGTCCGCCTGCTGGAGCAGCATTTCGGCAGTCTGGAGCGCCGGACGATGCCGCGCGAGTTTACCGTGCCCCCGGTGGTGGAGCCTTTCGATGAAGTCCACGACCACGGAGGCCACCAGGCCCACACCATAGTGGGAGCACGCACATTCGGGCGCCTTGACCCGCGCCGCCACGCCCTTCTGTTGCTCAACAACTACCTCGGCGGTCCCTGCATGAACTCCCGCCTCAACCAGGAACTGCGTGAGCAACGCGGCTTGGTGTATACCGTTGACAGCAACGTGGCGCTGATGAGCGACACCGGGCTTTTCAGCATTTATTTCGGATCAGACCCAGCTAACGTCGGCAGGTGCTGCCGCCTGATAGCGCGTGAGCTCGACCGCCTGGCCTCACATCGCCTCACGGAGCGCACATTCGAGTCCGTGAAGCGGCAGTATTGCGGCCAGCTTCTGGTAGGCTCCGACCACAGGGAGTCAGCCGCGATGTCCATGGGCAAGAGCCTGATGTATTTCGGCGAAGTACACTCCGTGGCAGACACCGCACGCCGCGTCAGGGAGGTCACGGCCGAACAGATGCGCGAGGTGGCCGAGATGCTCTCCCCCTCCCTCTGCTCCACGCTTACCCTGCGCTGAGGCTCCTCTCTCCCGGTGAGTTTTCTCAAGTCAAGATTCCATCTCTCAATACACCCCAGTCAATTGAAAATAGGAAATATAGATCTCGGCGAGCGTCCCGTGATGCTCGCCCCCATGGAGGATGTCACGGACCCCTCGTTCAGGCTTATGTGCCGCGAGCAGGGGGCGGCTATGGTATACACCGAGTTTGTGTCTGCCGAGGCCCTGGTGCGCAACATCAATTCCACCACCCGGAAACTGAATATCGATGATGCGGAGCGCCCCGTGGCCATACAGATTTACGGTCGGGAGCCGGAAGATATGGTGGAGGCAGCCCGGATCGTGGAGCAGGCACGCCCCGACATACTCGACATCAACTTCGGATGCCCCGTGAAGAAAGTGGCCTCCAAGGGGGCCGGCGCCGGTATGCTGCGCGACATCCCCAAGATGCTCGCCATCACATCGGCGGTAGTAAAGGCCGTAAACATACCCGTCACCGTCAAAACACGCCTCGGTTGGGACTGCGAGAACAAAATTATCACGGACCTCGGCCCCATGCTCCAGGATTGCGGCATACAGGCCCTCACGGTCCACGGGCGTACCCGCTCCCAGATGTACACCGGACAGGCAGACTGGACCCTCATCGGAAAACTGCGCGAAGATCCCAGGATGAGGATTCCGATCATAGGCAACGGCGACATCACCACTCCGCAGCAGGCCGCCGAGGCCTTCGACCGCTACGGTGTGGAGGGCATCATGATAGGACGCGCATCCTTCGGGGCACCCTGGATTTTCCACGATGTCACGCAATATATCGCCTCCGGAGAGTGGACAGCCCTCTCCATCGGGGAGAAATTCGACCTCCTGCGCCGCCAGATAAGGGAATCTGTGGAGCGTATCGATGAATACAGAGGCATACTTCACATCAGGCGACATCTCGCCTCGACGCCCCTTTTCAAGGGTCTGCCGGATTTCCGCCAGACACGCATCCGGCTGCTTCGGGCCGAGACCCAGGAGGAATTGCTCTCCATCCTGCGCGAAGTCGAAGAGAAATATTACGCCTAAATGACCAATTAATCTCCTTTAGGGAACATGGCATTTTCCATGCCGTCCACGTTATATTGATGGCCACTAAGGCCATCAGATAAAGAATTATATGACACACTATTTCTCCGGTCTGAAAAGATCTCGCCGGAGCGCTATTGCGCTCATACTTTTAGCCATCATCTGTCTGTCAGGAGTTTCGGCAACGGCAGCCCCGCGCAAGCATACGCTTGACATAGGGCAGTTCAATAAAATCAACATCACCGATGACATAGACGTGGTCTACCGGTGCGTGGCCGACTCCACGGGCACGGTGGCTTTCACCGCAGAGGAGTCCCTGGCCAATGCCTTCATTTTCACCAATTCCGGAGGAAAGCTCCGCGTGCAGATCAACACTGAGATGGTGGAGAGGCCAGAGTTGCCCACCATCTATCTCTATTCCGATTATCTCACTTCGGCCGAGAACGGCGGAAACGGCACCCTCACCATAGAGACTCCCCACCCGTGTCCCGAGTTCAAGGTGGTGCAGGTGGGTAACGGGCGCATAATAGCCGAGGACATCAACGCCACCGAGGTAAAGGGCACCCTCGCCACGGGCAACGGCAATGTCGTGTTGAGCGGAAAATGCGACAAGGCCTCCCTGAAAATGGTGGGCGCCGGCTCCATACAGGCCGACCGGCTCCAGGCCAAGGAGGTGAACTCGATCATCTTCGGCGGAGGCTCCATAGGATGCTTCGCCGAGCAGCTGCTCAAGGTCAAGGGACTCGGTTCCACGAAAATATATTACAAGGGCACCCCCGAAATCAAGAAGAGCGGCACAGCAAAAATTTTTTCCCTGGAGCAGGAGCGCGTGACGGATTATTTCATCTCACAATAAAGGAGCACCAATTCCCCTTCAGAACAGATGTCGCTGAAGCAGACCACGGCACGCACCATCAAGTGGAACACCATCAACAGTGTGGCCACGCAGGTGCTCTATGCCGTCACGGGGGTCATACTCGCCAATATCCTCTCGAAAGAGGACTACGGTCTTGTCGGAGCGCTACTGATCTTCCAGGCCTTCGCAATGGTGCTGGTCGACAGCGGATTCGGAGCCGCCCTGCTGCAGCGCAAACACCCCACGGAGACCGACTACTCCACGGTGTTCTGGTTCAATCTCGGCGTGAGCGGCACTCTCTATCTTCTCCTTTTCGCCGGGGCTCCGGTGATAGCCGATATTTTCCAGGGCGACAGGAGGCTCATCCCGCTGAGCAAGGTGATGTTTCTCACCCTGATTGTCAACGCCCTGGGCATCATACAGACCAACCGCCTGATGAAGCGCATGGATGTGCGTCAGATAGCCATCTCCAACACCGTGGGTCTCATCCTCTCGGGGGCCACGGGGATATGGCTGGCCGTGAGTGGAGCCGGGGCCTGGGCCCTCGTATGGCAGACACTCGTGCTCTCCGCGGTTAAAAGCGCATGGCTGTGGATGGCTGAACGCTGGAGGCCGCGCGCGGTCTTCAGCCTCGACTCCCTGCGGGGCATAGTACGCCTCGGAGCGAGTGTGGCCGGCACTTCGCTGCTCAACACCCTCTTCCTCCAGGCATACTCATTCGTGACGGGAGCTTTCTACTCCATGGCCGACCTCGGCATATACACCCAGGGTGACAAATGGAGCAAGATGGGAAGTGCCTCCATATCGCAGATTATCACGGCCTCCTTCATCCCCCTGCTCGCCGGAGCGCAGGACAATCGGGTTGAATTTCACAACTACGTGCGCCGCATCAACCGCTTCACGGCCTTCATCCTCTTCCCGGCCCTTCTCGGCATGGCGGCCATAGCCTCGCCGCTGTTCCACACCCTGTTCGGCAACAAATGGGACGCCGCGATACCCCTTTTCGCCATTCTTTCAGTGCGGGGAATCTTCGTGGTGCTCCTTTCCTTATGCACCAACTATCTGCTCTCTCTCGGATATGGCAAAAGGCTCGTATGGGTCGAGGTCATAAAGGATGGAGCCATAGCGGTGGCAATTCTCTGCACCGTCTGGACCAAAAGTCTCGAAGCCCTCGTGTGGGGACAGATGGCGGCCTCGGCCCTCACCCTGCTCATAGTGGCGCCAATGACCGGCAAAGCTATCGGATACAGCCCCCTGAGGGCATTTGCAGACATGCTCCCCTTCATGCTCTCCGCCACTGCGGCATGCCTCTCCGGATGGGGAGCATCCATCCTTCTGCCTCCGCTCGCTCCATGCCGTCTGCTGCTGACCGTAGCAGTAGCCGCCGCGCTCTACATCCTCACCCTGCGTATGACCCGAAATCCGGAACTCTCCGACGCTCTCGCCACACTCCATCGCCATAAATAAAAGCATAATGAAGCCCGGCGTGCTCACGCCGGGCTTCATTATGCTTACAAAGAAATGGAATATCAGCGGACAGCCACCTTGCGGGAGGCACGGCCGCAGACGGCTACGTAGACTCCGGCGGGGAGCTGCACGCTTTCGCCGGCATTGAGAGTGGCGAGGCGCACTCCGTCCACACCGTAGACGCTGACAGAACCGTCGGCATCGGCCACAGTCAGAGCGCCGTCGGCGGCATACACCTGAAGGCGTCCCTCCTTGTCGGCGGCCACACCCTCTACACCGCTGGTCTTGAGATCATTCGAGCCGATCACCACATAGCAGTTGGCCGGTATGACCACTTTGCCATTCACGGCGTCAAACGTCGCGGAAGCGCCGTATGACTGGCTCATGATGTAGTAAGCGCCGTTATCCTTCCTTCCGAAGTCAATGTCCATGGTCAGGGATCCGGAAACAGCAGGATTGATGAGGCAGTACATCTCGCTGTCACCCTTCTTGGAGATAAGGCGACGACCTGTGGCCCAGGTGCTGCACACCATGGTGAAATTGGCATCCTCGGCGAAGAGCTCGGGATGGTTGTTGCGGATGGCAATCATCTCGCTGTAGTTGTCATAGAGACCTCGGCGGGCGGGCTGGTCGAGAAGATCCCATCTTACGGGCTTCGGGCTGGTGTTGTTGCCGCCGTTGTTGTCCTTGGTGCTGTCGTAGTCACCCAGCTCGGAGAACTGCCATATCATGTGCGAACCGGGAGAGAGTATCATCTGGGCGGCGGCGGAGCCGAGACGCTGCATCGACACCTCCACATTGCCCTTCACACCGGCCACGCCATACTGGTCCTGCTGGTAGGCGAGGCGCTGCTCGTCGTGAGATTCGAGGTAGCTGACGGTGGTGCCCAGCGTGCGACCGTCATACTTGGCATAGAGTCCATTGAGGTTGGCACCGCTTGAATTTCCGGCAGCATACTGAAGGGCAGCGCCATTCTTGTTGGCCCAGTTGAGCATTCCGAAGGCGCCCATCTCGTTCTCCTCCTTGGCTCCGGCCAGGTTCTCGTTGATGAAGATGCAGTCGGGATTCACCTCCAGCATGGCAAGCTGGATGGCACGCATATTGGCCACGCGTGACGCATTGTAGGCATTCGTGCCGCTGTCGCCGCTGTTGGCGTATGAGTCATTGTCGCCGAGACCCTTCACGAGGTCGAAGCGGTAGCCATCCACCTTATATTCCTCCATCCAGTATTTCACAACATCCTTCCACTGCTGGCGCACGAGGGGATAGCCCTGGTTCCAGTCGTTGAGCACGCTGTAGGCGTGGGGAGCCGTGGCATTGAAGAAGGGATTCTCATTCACCGGATAGAGACGGTACCAGGGATGTTGCCAGTCAGCCTGGTTGAACACCATGTCGAGCACCACGGCTATGCCGTTCTGATGGCAGAGGTCAATAAACTCCTTGTAGTCGTCGGGAGTGCCGTAAGCCTTGTCGGGAGCGAAATAGAAGTTGGGATTATAACCCCAGGAGTTGTTGCCGCTGAACTCATTGATGGGCATCAGCTCTATGACGTTGACACCGAGCTGCTTGAGATAGGGAAGTTTTTCGATAGCCTTGCGCACCGTGCCGTTGCCGCGTGCCTGACCCTCCGTGCCCGTGAAGTCGCGGAGAAGGAGCTCGTAGATGATGAGGTCGTCATGCGAGGCACCCTTGAAATTCTTTACCTTCCAGTCATATTCGTTGATATTGTCCTGGAACACCGCCAGGGATACGCCCTTCACCTTGTCCGAGGGATAGGCGGGCAGGTCGGGATATACCGTGGAGGAGATATACTTGTCGTTGTCGGGGTCAAGCACGAGACGCGCGTAGGGATCGCCGACACTGATAGTGCTGTCTATGAGATAGTAATAGATATAGGGAGTGTTCTTCTCAAGACCGCTCACGGATTTCCAGAAATAGCGGAAACCGTCTACATCGGTATAATACATCGTGTTGTCGAGGTCGATTGCATAATCTTCCCACGATCCCACGAGCACGGCACCATGCTTTTCAGGGGCGGCGATACAGAATATCACGCTGCCGTCAGCCTGGCGCACGGCACCCATCTGAGGTTTGCCGCCGGGGTAATCCCTCTTCTCGGAGGCCTTCGTGTAGCAGAGGGCCATCTTGGCCTCCTTGATCTTGCCGTCGGCGCGTGCCGAGCCGTACACGGAATAGTTGCCCGGCTCCGTGAAGGTGTACTCGGCCACAAGCTCCGTGGCCGAAGAGGCCTCGGCTATGGCGGTGCCGTTGATCGAGATCTTGAGGTCGGCGGGCACGGTAGCCCCCAGACGGAAGGTCACGTTGGCGTTGTCGGGGGTGATGACAGTGCCCTCGAGGTTGCTCTCAAGCGCCACCTGCAGACCCGTCGAGAGGACATTGACGAAAATGTCGCCTCCACCCTTCGCCTTACCCTCCTTGGAGTTGTCGGCGTTGCGGAATACGAAAGCGAGTTTCTTGATGGTCTCCGAAGGATTGGTGATGCCGTAGAAAGTGCGGATGTCGCCTATGTTGAGCTTCCAGAGATTGGGGCTGACATACTCCAGCTTGTACTTGGGGGAATTGTCGCCCCATGTGGGAGCATACTTCCAGTCGCTGTCATCCTTGGACGAGGAGGTCAGCACACCGGTGTGCGCATACAGGTCAGCCGAAGCCGGCTGTCCCGCGAGGACCATGTTGCCCTGGTCGGCGTGGTAATAGATCACCACGTTCTGCGAATCCTCCTGCAGCAGGGAGGGTTCGCTCGTGCACTGTGCGCGGAGACCCGCCACTGCACACACGACGGCCATCAGGGCCATCATAAAACGTTTTGTCATAAGAATTATAGTTAAGTGAGTTGGTATTTGAAATCAGGGTATGTGGAACAGAAGTGACACCTCGGGCGATTATTCCTCATCAGGGACGTAGGTCCGTTGCCGCATATCGGAATATTCCTCCCAGTCCGGGTCATCGCTCGCCTCTATCACCAGGGGTATGGTGTCCAGTGGTTCAAGCGCGAGATTGAATACCTTCTGGAAAATCGGCAGACTGCGCGTGTAGAACACCCACTCCCGGCGTCCGTCGCCGGTATAGATACCGGTCATTACAGCCACACGGTCGCGGCGGAAAGCATCCATAAGGGCATCCGTTGCCTCCTCCATGAGACGCGCCTCGTCATCTTCAGGCATCCCGTCGGGAAGAGCGCGGTAATCCCACGCCACATCGATTCGGTAACGGTATTTGCCGCTCTCCCGGTAATGCTCTATGTCATCACGCCCGGTGACTATGATCGTGCGGCCGTTTTCGGCTTCGGCGGGATATGACCACCATTTGTCGGTATATTTCATAATCAGTATCTGCTTGTGCGGATTTATGTCAGTCGGGTGTCGCGGTGCTGTCAGTGCACGGTGACGAGAGTGGCCCCGAAGCCGTATTCGGCAAACGAGGCATCCTGAAGCTCCGCCTTCGGAAACTCCTTGCGGAGCAGGTCAAGCACAGCGCGTCGCAACACGCCCTCCCCCTTGCCGTGGATGAACACTATCTTCTGCCCCAGACGGCGCGAGTGTGAGTTCATCACGTCGCGCACCTCCCTGAGCTGACGCTGGAGAATGGCGCTGTTGTCCATTCCGGCCACGGAGTCGAGAAGCTCGCCTATGTGCAGGTCCACCTCGATGAGCGGAAGCACTTTGGTGGGACTCTCCTGAGACTGCGCCCGTTTCCCGGTGCGGCGTTTGTCCACCCTGAACTTGTCGGCCAGGGCCGAGGCCATCCTGGCGGCATCGTCGGCGGCATCGCTGCGCTCCGAGGGACGGCGTCCGCCCATTGCCTTGGCGAACTCCGCCGCGTCTAATTCCACCTGGGAATGAAACCTGTCATCCGTCACAAGCGGCAGCTCCAACACCGGATCGTCGAAATAGACGCCCGGGCGGAAACAGTGCAGCTTGTGGAATTTGGTCAGGTCGAGACGGCGGCTGACGCCCACAGGGGGCTTGAGTCCGAAAGAGCGTCCTTTCTTGAAGGCCACGGCCTGGAAAGCCACCCGCTCGAAATCCACCAGATTCTCGTGAGAGATGCGTGCCAGGTCAATGATCTCATTTGCGGCTACCTCTCCTGAGTAGACCACTTCCCAACCCCTCTCCTCCTCGCGGCGGCGGGAAAGAGTGAACAGAAGATTGTAGTTGGAGTCGTTGACCAGCACCGCGTTGAAGGTAGCGGCCGAGAGATTCTTCACATTTGAAGGTTCGAAAGCCAGCACTATGTTCAGGCGCTCACCATGCTGTGTCTCCGGAGCGGGGGGAAGCACCGACCCCTCGAATGTGGCCTTGCTCTCCTCCTGCGGTTTGGTATCCCCGGCCTTTTTCTTTTCCAAGGGCCGCGTGGTGTCGTCACGCCCGGCGTCAAAAGCCGCCTGGTCAAACAGCTTCGCCCCGGCGGCAGCCTTGGCCTCGTGTCCGGCAGGAAGCACCACCACTACCTCACTGAGAAGCACCGGTGTCTCGAAACCATCCTCGTCAACGTAGGCCACCCTCCCCTCTATGCGCGTGATTCTGCCACCTCCGGTAGCGTTGAGAAAACGCACTGTATCTCCTATCTTTGCCATAACAATCGGTATTATTTATCCCTCACTCCTCCCTATCGCGTCCCTCCGAGAGACGCGACTCGAACTCGCGGTCCACCTGCTCCTCGCGCGCCTCGTAGGCATCCACGATACGCTGCACGAGAGGATGACGCACGATATCCTTCTTGATATACTCTATGATGCCGATTCCCTTCACTCCGCGCAATATCCTCAGAGCCTGCATGAGGCCGCTCTGCGTGGAGCGCGGCAGGTCGATCTGCGTGGCGTCGCCCGTGATTATCATCTTGGCGTTCATACCCATACGCGTCAGGAACATCTTCATCTGATGCTTGGTGGTGTTCTGTGCCTCGTCAAGGATTATGACGGCATCGTTGAGCGTGCGCCCGCGCATGAAAGCCAGCGGAGCTATCTGGATGGTGTCGTTCTCCATGTATTCCTTGAGCTTGAGCGGAGGAATCATGTCCTCCAGAGCATCATACAGGGGCCTGAGATAAGGGTCGATCTTATCCTTCATGTCTCCCGGAAGGAAACCGAGTTTCTCTCCGGCCTCCACAGCGGGACGCGAGAGTATGATGCGCTTGCACGCTCGGTTCTTGAGCGCGGCCACTGCCAGGGCGATAGCTATATAGGTCTTGCCCGTGCCCGCCGGACCGAGTGCGAAAGTCAGGTCATTCTCGGCAAAAGACTTCACCATGCGGGCCTGATTGGCGTTGCGTGGAGCAATGGGACGCCCGTTCTGTCCGAAAATTATGACACCCTCGGAATTGACCGCCTTGGGAGCCTCCCCCTTGATGATGTCGATGATGACATCATCGGGGAGCTTGTTGTATCTGGCGGCGTAAGCCTCAAGCTCCTTGATTTTCTTCTCGAACACACCCGTCTCCCCCTCTTCTCCTATCACCTTGATGACATTGCCCCTGGCAGCCATGCGTAGTTTCGGGAAGAGATTGCGTATCAGCACCATATTGGCGTTGTTGGGCCCGTAGAATGTCTGGGGGTCAACTCCGTCGATTATAACGTTACGTTCTATCAATACTGTAATTGTGATTAAGATGAGTAAATATTCCTTCCCCTCTTCACGTCAGCCCACACTCCCCTCAAGCGTGATTGCGAGCAACTTCTGGGCCTCGACGGCAAACTCCATCGGGAGCTTGTTCATCACCTCCTTGGCGTAGCCGTTGACTATAAGCGCCACGGCCTCCTCGGTCGGTATGCCACGCTGGCGACAGTAGAAGAGCTGCTCTTCGTTGATCTTGGATGTAGTGGCCTCGTGTTCCACGGTGGAAGTGTCATTAGCCACATCAATATAAGGGAAAGTATGCGCTCCGCATCTATCTCCCATCAGAAGGGAGTCACACTGCGTGAAATTACGGCATCCCTCCGCACCTCGCGCCACTTTCACCGCACCACGGTAACTGTTTTGCGACTGTCCTGCCGAAATACCCTTGCTCACTATCGTGCTTCGGGAATTGCGTCCCACATGTATCATCTTCGTTCCCGTGTCGGCCTGCTGGAAATTGTTGGTCACGGCCACGCTGTAAAACTCCCCGACACTCTCGTCCCCCTTCAGCACGCATGAAGGATACTTCCAGGTGATGGCCGAACCTGTCTCCACCTGCGTCCAGGAGAGCTTCGACCGGTAGCCGCGGCAGAGACCTCGTTTCGTAACGAAATTGTAGATACCGCCACGCCCCTCCTTGTCACCGGCATACCAGTTCTGGACCGTGCTGTATTTCACCTCGGCCCTCTCCTCCACAATTATCTCCACAATAGCGGCATGAAGCTGGTTCTCGTCGCGCATCGGCGCCGTGCACCCCTCGAGATAAGACACATAGGCATCATCATCGGCAACAATCAGCGTGCGCTCGAACTGACCCGTACCTGAGGCATTGATGCGGAAATATGTGCTGAGCTCCATCGGGCATCTCACTCCCTTTGGAATATACACGAAAGATCCGTCGGAAAAGACAGCGGAATTAAGCGCCGCGAAATAATTGTCACGATAGCTGACCACCGACCCCAGATACTTCCTCACGAGATCGGGATAATCCTTCACAGCCTCGCTGAAAGAGCAGAAAATCACACCTAACTCAGCCAATTTTTCGCGATGGGTGGTCTTCACGCTCACCGAATCCATCACCGCATCCACGGCCACGCCGGCCAACTGCTTCTGTTCCTCCAGGGAAATGCCGAGCTTATTGAACGTATCGACCAGCTCGGGATCCACCTCGTCCATACTCTTCTTGAGCTCCTTCTTCTTGGGAGCCGCATAATAGCTTATCGCCTGATAATCTATATCGGGAATATTCAGATGCGCCCAACGGGGCATTTCCAAAGTCTGCCAGTAGCGGAACGCCTTCAAACGGAAGTCAAGAAGCCATTCCGGCTCACCCTTCTTGTGAGAAATGAAACGGATCACATCCTCATTGAGCCCCGGCGGCACGATGTCGGTGTCAATATCGGAAGTGAATCCATACTTGTACTCACTGCCTGTAGCCTCGCGTATCACATCAAGAGACTCACCCCCGGGAGCAACCTTATCCTTCGCGGAAGAAGCCGCAACATTTTCGGAAGCAGCCGGATCGGCATCTGACTGAGAAAGGAGAGCCTTTGAGGAATCGGTATAATCTATCATATATGAGAATAGGTATCGATGGTTAACGTAAGATTTCAGTAGCCGCCGCCGACATTAAGGAGAGAGAAAAGGGGCAGCTATATAGTCCAAAACAAACGCAACCACAAAAATACCGAAAAAATCCGAAAAAACAGCGAAAAACATCCTCAAATTTGTCAGTCGTGCCGGAGTAGGCAAAAAAAATGCCGCCGGCCCCGTGAGGGGTCGGCGGCTGCTGTAAGGTGGC
>CAMWLC010000047.1 GCA_947174995.1 uncultured Porphyromonadaceae bacterium | reverse complement strand
CATATATATCCGGCAGAACTGAAACCATCGTGGACGAGGCAGCGGCTCTACGCGCATATCTCAACGGATGCCATACTTGGAGGAGAAGCAGGTACCGAGTTTGTAGTTGGCGCAGATGGCCGCTTGAATCTGACGTGTACGAACGATATTAATACTGAATATGGTGCGACACGTGTCAAA
The DNA here is from genome assembly GCA_947174995.1 of uncultured Porphyromonadaceae bacterium. Classification (GTDB taxonomy): domain Bacteria; phylum Bacteroidota; class Bacteroidia; order Bacteroidales; family Muribaculaceae; genus Lepagella. Next base: position 18,750 of record CAMWLC010000047.1, on the reverse strand, counting down.
AATGGAGGAAAAATCATTCTCAATACCTACAAGAATTGTCTCCTCTCGAATATGACAGTTGAGTCCGGAGGTACCCTCACGATACATGCATTACAAAACATTGCGATTGATAATTGCAGTTTTGCTGCCGGAGCAGAGGTTGTTTTTGGAGAATAATCAAAACTTATATTGCATTCAAAAGGTTATATTAACATAGCCTTTTGAATACTGATAACTGCCTGAATGTTATGGAAAAATTTTTAGTTAAAAGAATTTCGACAGCGTTGATAATGTTAGTCTGCGGGATAGCAACAGCTTTCTCCCTTTATCAGCCAGGCGATTTCCTTTACAAGTATTGGAACAACACGAAGCAGATTGAATTTACGGATTCAGTATGCGGCACCGTGGAAATAGAGGGAAAGACTTATGACATCTATGGTGTCACGCCCTGGAGTGAGTACGAATACGGATGTACCGACTACTCCATGCCGCCGCTCCTAGTGGAGGGAGATAAGGTGCTGATACGTATCGAAGGAGGTGATCTGTTCGATTTTCCCAAGGGTGAGACCCGGGACGTGCTGCTTTATGATTTCGGTTATGAAGCGGGAGACATCTACAAAGGATTCATATTCGACAGATTCCAATCCTATTTCGACCGCCAGGTGACACATACGAGAAGGGCCCTCCTGTTCGGCTCGGAGCAAAAGGTGCTCGGTGTGGGTACTTCATTTTATGAGGATGACCTCCCCGGCTCCCCGTCACTTTATTGGGGCGGTAAGAACTTGCACATTGATTTAGGGGAGTACTTCGTGGTAGTGGAGAATATCGGAGCTGTGACGCTTCCGGGTTACTATAATTGGCCCGCTATTGAAGATAGCTTTGTCGGCTATCAGACCGGTGGTAGTGATTATTGGCCGCGTTTTACCGGTGTCACCACGAGGGATGGCAAGTACAGCTATTCCCGGACTGATCTTGGTGTACGCGCACACAATCAGCTTGTCTTGATGGATCAGACATGGATGTATTATAGCGAGACCCCGGATGCCGAGGCGGTGCATTTCATGTCATTCGACGGAACGGAGGAGCGTGACGGCAACACATACAGACTCTTCTCCACCTCAAAGGTGATTCTCAAAGACAAGGCCACCGGCGAGATACGGGAGATAGTAAATCCTGACCGTGTGGCAAACTCGTGGCTGATGCGCGAGAATCTCGGCGAGGTATATGTGCGTGAATATAATTCCGACACGGAAACGCTGCTCTATGACTTCATGCTGCAAACCGGTCAGACGTTCGGAATCGGTGGCAATCATGAGCTTGAGGCGATAATACTCAGGGATGGCGGAGACCGCTTCCCGGCACGGGTGTCGAGTATCCCCGTCAAGACATATTCCTTTGTGGGATATGATGCAAAGATGGGTGTCACGGAGGCCATCGGAGTATGGGGTGAAGGTGCGGGTTGCATTGCGCATCCTTCGTTTGCCGATGAGTCCGAGAGCGCAGTGGCGTGGCCCTGGGGTCCGGCATCGGACTGCACGCTGGCCCGGGTGGAGATAGGGAGTGGCAAAACGCCCTGTTACACCGACACGAAAGTATATGAGGAGAAGGTTTTGCCTTTGCTTGATTATGTCGGAGTTGACATGACTGCATCAAAGGCTGAGGAAGCACGGTGGTACACGCTTCAGGGCATGCGAGTATCCGAGCCGAAGCATGGCCAGCTGCTGATCCGCGTCAGCGGAGGCAAAGCCGAAAAAGTACGCTATTGAAAGTAGAGGAGGCATCCCGGCCTCCTCTACTTTTTGCCGGCCTCCTCTACTTACTTGAGGGTGCAGCGGACCTGGCCTACGGGGAGGGAGCCGACGAGCTGCAGGGGGATGTGGCGGGAGTCGGCTGTGATCCAGGCGTCAATGTCATCGCTCGATTTCTTGCCCCCCTCCTGTGTGAAGCGGAATTTCAGATGCCAGGCTTCCTGCTTCGCGCCATCGCGCTGTTTCACCATATCCTTGCCCACACATCGTATGGTCAGTTTCTCCACTTTCGAGCCGGAGAATATGTTGACCGTCACGGGGCGTCCGCCCGAAAGGGAGGCGAAGTCCAGAGTGCGCAGATAGTAAAACACGCTGAGCATGTCGAAGGAGCGTCCCGTAGCGGAAAGACTCTTTGATGATTCCGTACGTTTACCCTTTTTATCGATTTTGACACGCTTCACGCCACATTTTACATTGCTTGAAAGTATGCTGAAGTCAAGATCATCGCGTGAATACCGCCCCCCTTCATGCGCGATTTTCGAGTATTGCACGGGTTTGAATCCGACACGCGACACCGTGGAGACGAGCGTGTCTCTCACGGCAAAGAACTTGTCGGCCCATGGACGTGTGCGAGCCGTCAATGTCAGGCGGTATCTATCGCCGGTTTTCCTCAGGCTCAGGGTGGCGTCGCCGGCCTCCTTGTGCACCAGGCCCCATTTGTAAGATATGACGTAATGGAGGGTCTCATCGGCAAAGGTGGTTTCCGCACCGTGTGTCCTGCCGGGGAGGAGTGCGAGGAGCATAAAGGCAAGGACCGTCATGACGGTCCTTGCCTTTAAAGTGAGTGAAACGGTGTGTGTCATGATTTCTTCTTGCGGCCCGGTTTCTTGGCTGCGCGGGGAGTCTTTTTGGGCTTCTCCTCGTTGCCGTGGTCCTCGATTGCGGCCACGGGAGTCTCCTCCTTCTTGTTATCCTCATCGTTGAGGATATTGGTGCGGATGGATTTGAGCTCCTTGTTGAGGGTCTTGATTTCGGCAGCCTGGTTGCGGATGGTGAGGAGCAGGGAGTTGAGTTCCTCATTCTCTATTTCCTCGGGGAACTGATCCTGCACGCGCACGATGAAATCGCCCAGGACGTTCATATAGTTGGTGAACGCAGCGAAGGGGGAGTCATAGGGGCTGAAAGCGGCGTGGGAGGCTCCGTCGGCCATATTCTTGGTGCTCATGTAGTAGAAATGGTCGGAGCTCTGGAGGTATTCCCAGTCCTGCTTGAGGCGGCGGTCGGTGCAGAGGTTCACGCGCTCGGCCACGCTGTAAAGCTTGTCGAGGGCCTCCTGCTGGAGAATATTGCCCTTCCAGGCGGAGACATCGCGGGCCTCGTCGATGTCAGAGATGGGGTAGGGCACGGAGAGCTCGCCCACGGGCTTGAGGGTCTTGATGACATCGGAGGGGGTGGTGAAACGGATTCCCTTCTCGGCAGCGAAGCGTGGGAGAGCCTTCATGAAATCGAAGATACCGGTGGAGGCGGGGAGGAAACCTCCGAAGGTGTCCATGCTCAGGTAGAGGTTGACCACCTGCTCCTCCTCGGGGAGGGTCGCCAGCCAGTTGACGTATTTGTCAGCCGTCAGGGGGTATTCATGCCACTCGGGATTGTTGAAATTGTCGGCGATGTCGGAGGCGAGTTTGGAATTGGTGAGGAGGAGTTCGAGATCGGGGGCCGTGGCGGAACGGTAGATGTAGTCGGGCGACTTCCATCCGAGCACATGTTTCGCACCCTCGGTCAGGGCGCACTTAAAGCCCATGGCCTTCATGAGCAGGGCGATGTCGTCGTCATAGATCAGCTCCGTGTTGGCGATGACGGAGGGGCGCACGCCGAAGAGACGGTGCAGCAGGTCGTCGTGGGCCTTGACCTCGCGCATGAACTCCTCGGGATCCTCCAGGGAGGAGAGGGAGTGGCTGTAAGTGCCGCTGAGGAACTCCACGCATCCCGTGTCGGCGAGCTTACGGAGCAGGTCGATGAACTCGGGCACGTAGAGCTGGAGCTGCTCGATGGCGGTGCCGGAGATGGAGATGGAGCATTTGAAGCGGTCGCCGTTGTCGCGTATCATGTCGAGCAGGGTGTTGGCCATGGGGATATAGCTCTGCTGCGCCACGCGGGTGATGATCTCGTCGTTGGCGAAGTCATCGTAGTAGTAGTGGTCGTTGCCTATGTCGAAGAAGCGATAGCGTTTCAGGCGGAAGGGCTGGTGTATCTTGAAATAAAAGCAGACTGATTTCATCTTTTTTATTGGATTTTTGGGAGGATTCTGAGTTGGTGAAGATTGGCGGAGTCCGGGGCGGGGTGCGTTATTTCTGTCCCAGGACCTTTTTATAAATGTCTATGACCTTTTTGCCGGCCTTTTCCCAGGTGATGCCGTGTATCTCCTCGATGCCGCGGTCACGCAGGGTCTTGTACATTGCGGGGTAGGTGATGATGCTGTGGATGGCGTCGGCCATTGCGTCGATGTCCCAGTAGTCGGTCTTGATGACGTTGTTGAGGATCTCGGCGCAACCGGACTGCTTGGAGATGATGGAGGGAACTCCCATCTCCATGGCCTCGAGAGGGGAGATGCCGAAGGGCTCCGAGACGGAGGGCATGATGTAGACGTCGGAATCGCGCAGCATCTCGTAGACCTCCTTACCCTTGAGGAATCCCGTGAAGTGGAAGCGGTCGGCTATGCCGCGCTTGGCGGCAAGGTTGATCATCTTGGCCTCCATGTCGCCTCCGCCGGCCATGACGAAGCGCACGTTCTTGTCCTTCTGGAGCACCTTGGCGGCTGCCTCCACAAAGTATTCCGGCCCCTTCTGCATGGTGATACGTCCGAGGAACGTGACCACCTTCTCCTTGCCGGTGCGGCGGGGGAGGTTGAGGAGCTCCTCATCGAGGGGGATAACGGCGTTGTGCACGGTAGTCACCTTGTCGGGGTTGATGCCGTATTTCTCGATGACCGTGCGGCGCGTGAGGTTGGAGACGGTGATGATGTGGTCGGCGTTTTCCATGCCATCCTTCTCGATGGCGAATACCGTGGGATTGACGTTGCCGCGCGAGCGGTCGTAGTCAGTGGCATGGACGTGGATCACCAGGGGCTTACCGGTGATGTTCTTGGCGTGGATGCCGGCGGGATAGGTGAGCCAGTCATGGGCATGGATGATGTCGCAGGGGATGGTGCGTGCTATGACCCCGGCCACTATGGAGTAATTGTTGATCTCCTCGATGAGGTTGTCGGGGTAACGTCCGGAAAACTCGATGCAGCCCAGGTCATTGAGCCTCATGTAGTTGAAGTCGGCGTAGATATGGTCACGCAGGTCGAAGTAAAGCTGTGGGTCCATGTATTTGCCGAGGCGTGACTGCACGTAGTCCCAGGAGACGTCACGCCAGGCCACGGGGGTGTTGCAGGCTCCGATGATCTGCGCGAAACCCTTCTCCTCGTCGCCCCAGGGCTTGGGGATGACGAAGGTGATGTCCATGTCGCCGTTGGCGTGCATTCCTTTGGTGAGACCGTAGGAGGCGGTGCCGAGGCCTCCGAGGATATGGGGCGGGAACTCCCACCCGAACATTAATGCCTTCATTCGTTATGTCAGGATTCTGAGGTTTGCAGTTTGTTAAATTCGTTGACGCTGCGGAGCGTGCGCAGAATTTCGCCGACATTCTTGGCGGTGGAGACAGCGCCACGGCCGGTGTAGGGGGGATTGCCGTCATACATCTCGCTCAGGGAGCCGATACACCCTTCGGTCATCTCGTCCTCGTAGCCGATGAGCATACGCTCTATGAAGCCTACGCCGCTGATGCCGAAGACGCGGAAGTAGGCGTCGGCGTAGAATCCGAAGAGCCAGGGTCGGGCGGGACCCTGATGTACGGCGTATTCGCGCTCGAGGGGACCGCCGACGTATGTGGGGTTGTAGGCGTAGCTTTTGGGCGAGAGGGAGCGCAGACCCTTGGGGGTGAGGAGCTCGCGGGTGGCCAGGTCGAGCACCTTGCGGCGCTGGCGGCGGTCAAGCGGCGAGTAGTCCAGGCCTATGGAGATGACCATGTTGGGGCGCACCTCGACGTCGGTGTAGGTGCCGTTGACGTAATCATAGAGGTAGCCGTAATCGTTGAGGAATGTGGCGAGGAACGACTCCTTGATCTTTTCGGCCAGGGCTTCGAGCGAGGCCACATATTCATTCTCCTCATCAATATGCTCGTAAAGGGAGGCCACGAAGCGCACGGCGTTATACCAGAGGGCATTGAACTCCACGATGTAGCCCGTGCGCGGGATGATGGGGCGCCCTTCGACGGAAGCCGAGAGCCAGGTGACTGGTTTGTCGGCACCCTCGCTTGAGAGGAGGCCGTTGTCGTGGAGGGTGAGGTTTGGCACGCGTCCCTCCATGATGTCGGAGAGGAGCTTGCGCAGGTCGTTGCCGTATACGCGGCGACACTCGTCGGAATCGGTGTGGCGGCGGAACTGCTGTATGGCCCAGATGGTCCAGAGGGGTATGTCGGGGAGGTCGATCTCGTGGATGGTGCGGTCTTTCTCGCCGTGGTCGATGAAGCGGTTGAGGGCACCCAAGAAGGTGGACATCATCTCCTCGTAGTCCTTGCGGTGGTCGATGGAGAGGGTGCAGCCGGGTAGGGCGATGAGCTCGTCGCGGGCACGGACGTTATACCAGGGATAGCCGGCCATGATGTAGAGGCCGTGGGGATTCTTGAGATAGAACTGCTTGGCGGAGTTCTTGAGGCAGTTGTAGAAGCTGGTGCGGTTGGTGCGCACGCTCAGCTCCGCCTCGTAGGTCTCCTGATAGAGGGCCGGATCGGTGGGGAAAGTGGAGGCCGAGAAGATGATCGACTCCCCCTTCTTGATGGGCATCTCGAAGTATCCGGGCACCCAGAGGTCTTCTTTGTAGGGGAGGCCGCGGTCGCGATCCTTGTAATACTCCACGCCGTTGTACCAATGGCCGTCGCCGACCCATTTCACGGGCTTGTTAAACTGCATGTAAAGTTCGGGGTATCCCTCGTAGAGGCAGGTGGCGATGCCGTTCTCCACGTCGCGCACCTCCTTGCGGATGGCATTGTTCTCGACCACGAGGTCATTGGCGTTGCGGAATGCCAGGAAGGGGCGGAACTGCAGCGTTGTCTCGGAGTGGGCGTCTACGAGGGTGTACTTGATGAGGATACGGTTTTCATGGGAGATGAACACCTTCTCCTTGGTGAGGATCACGCCTCCTACGCGGTAGGTGAGGGTGGGGACGGACTCGCAGTCGAACTGGCGGATATACTTGTGGCCGTTGGGGGAGAAGATATTGTTGCCATACTGATGGAGGCCGAGGTTGAAGGGAGCGCCGTGCTGGATCACCGTCTCGTCGAGGGAGGAGAGGAGCACGTGGGCCTTGTCGTCCATCTCGGGGATGGGGATTACCAGCAGACCGTGCTGCTTGCGCGTGTTGCAGCCCACGATGGTCGTGCAGTGGTAGGCCCCCGACTTGTTGGTCCTGAGCATCTCCTTGGGGAGCGACTGCTCGAGGTTGATCATGAGGCTCTTGTCAAATTTCAAGTAACTCATACTTTATACTGGCTGTAAAGGTTTTTTGAGTTGGGGTATTAGTATCGTCCTGACAGGCGGCTGCCGGAATTGAGGGTGAAACCGCTTGAGGGATGGTGCTTGCAAAGGTATACCATTCGCCCGAATTATGCAAACAATATTCATTAAAAATCCCGCATTTGTTTACTATTTTCAGAAAAAGCAACATTTATCATAACGGAGTATGAAAAATGTTGCTTGCACGTAGTGGTCAGTGTTTAGTGTTTAGTGTTATCGCGGGGCAGGGCGATGTCTTTGAGGAGGATGTGGGAGCAGTTGTCGAAGCCCTGCGCCAGGGCGCTGTCAAGGCCGGATAGGGCACCGGAGTAGAGGGCGTGGAAGCGGGGTATGAAGTCGCTCTGCCCCACGGCGTCGAGACGGTGCAGGACTGTGGCGACGTTGAGGGTCTCACATTCCACGGCGGGAACCACTCCCGTCTTCTCATCCTCCAGCACGACGTAATACACCAATCCGGCGGCATGGAGCTTGGCGACGAGACGGTTGACGATGCGGATGGGGATGTCGTATTCCGAGGAGAGGAGGCTTGCCGTGAGGGGAGGGCGCCCCGCAATCTGGCGCTCCACGAGGATGGCCATGACAAGTATGGAGAGACGGCGGCGATAGTCGTCGGAGACGGTGGAGATGTCGCCCAAGAAATTATAGGTGAAGACGTTCTGCAGCGAGTAGGTCAGCACGCAGCCCGAGAGGAGGATGAGCCAGGAGAGCTGGAGCCACACCAGGAGCAGCGGCAGGAAGGAGAAGGAGCCGTAGATGGCGTTGTATTTCGACACATATATCTGGCCGTTGACGAAGAGGAGCTGGAGAATCTGGAATGCTATCGCGCAGATGCCCCCGGCAATGGCCGCGTATTTGAACTCCACCTTGGTGTTGGGGATGAGGCAGAAGGAGAGGGAGAAGGAAAGCCACACCAGGATGAGAGGGAGGAGTTCGAGGATGACGTTGATGAGGGGGGTGAGGAATTTGAGGTGAAGCTGGTTGTCGAGGGCCGTGGACATGAAGATGGATATGCCCGACGAGCACACCAGCAGAATGGGTATCATGAGGCAGATGGCCACATAGTCGGTCACTTTCTGGTAGAGCGAGCGGTCGCGCCTGATGTCCCAGATGCTGTTGAAGGCGTCCTCGATGCTGGAGAGCAGGGAGATGAGTGTCCAGAGGAGCACCACCAGGCCGATACCTACGAAGACACCCTGCGAGGCCTCCTTGAGGTAGGAGTCAACGAAGCTCAGGGTCACGCCGATTACCTTGGACTGGGAGGGAAAATAGGTGTAGAGGTTCTGCTCCAGGAGGTTCTGGAAGCCGAAGCCGCGACCGATGGCGAAGAGGAGCGCGAAAGCGGGCACGAGGGCGAGCACCGTGCGGTAGGTGAGCGACATGGACTTGATCTGCAATCCGCGGTCCATGAAGGAACTGACGGCGAGATTGGCCGTCTTGAGCATACGCACGCCCACGGTGTGGCGCGGGTCTGACCAGACGCCGCCGGTGACATATTGATATAGTTTGTGGAAGCGGGCCGTGAGCCGGGCCGTTCCGGAGATTTTGGTCTTTCCGGGCATATTTGGGGAAGTGTGTAGGGTATGGAATATAAAAAAAAGGGGCAGAAGCGTTGTAAGCCGGGTTATGTGGCCCGGGGGCGCCGGAGCGTTCCGGGCTGTCTGTCATTTATCCAGGCCGTGTGTCACCACACGGCTCGAGCAGCCTACCCCCCGGCAATGGACGGGCCGTCCTTGACTGCCGGTATATTTGGCCTTGCAACCCGCAGGATGTGCGGCCTCCGGCGTCGCCGCCGGAGCCGGTGGGCTCTTACCCCGCCTTTTCACCCTTACCTGGCGGGAGAAAATCTCCCGTCGGGCGGTCGTTTTCTGTCACATTATCCCCGAAGTCGCCTCCGGCTTTCCGTTAGAAAATGCGGTGCCCTGCGTTGCCCGGACTTTCCTCTTCACGCTCCCGGCGTGAAGCGACAGACCGCGCTTCTGCCCCTCGATGTCATTGTTCTGTCTTTATTGACTCTTCGGCGGGAGTCTCCGCGGTTTCGGATGTTGACTCCGAGACGGAAGATGCGGCTGCCTCCTCGCGGTCGAGGCGACGGCGCACCACGTGGTGGGAGCTGACGCCCATCAGACCGTTGACCGAATAGAGCACCATCACTACGCCGGTGATGATTGTGATGGCGTTGGCGATGCGCTCCGGGCCGATGATGATGATGGTCACGCCGGCGGCCACGGTGAGCCAAGGCATCACGAACCATCCGGCGGGAGTGCCTCCCACATCGTTGCCCATGCCGGAGAGATTGATGATCTGCGCCACGCCCTCAAGTATGAGGATGATGGCGAGGGTGTAGAGGAGATAGTTGGAGAAGAATCCGGGCATCACCAGGAGCAGTACTCCGAGTATCAGCCCCCCGATGGCAGTCACGGCCACATACCAGGGACGGCTCTGGCGTGTGCCGTCGGGCTCCTTCTTGCCGGCGAATCCGAGGAAGAGCATGATGACGCTCGGGATGACGAAGAGAGCGCCCATCACCTGGATTATGATGTTGAAAAGATTCGTGCGCCCCGTGAAGACCAGCAGCAGCACGCCGATGATGAGCGTGAAGATATAGGTCCAGATATAATTGCGGTTGTTTTTCATAATACCTTAAGTTTTTTAAGAAATGTTTACGATTTATAAGAAAAAGGTCTGAAGGGGTGCAAATGTTTATTCGGAGTGTTAAAAAAGAGTTGGAAAGAAATCTCACCGGCAGCGTCGCGACTCCAGACGGTCGATTCCGGCCTTCTCGCGGCGCTCGAGGGTGTGGCGGATGAATGTCTCCAGGAGGTCTGCCGTGGCCTTGGTGTCGAGGTGGGAGGAGTCGAGTGTGAGATCGTAGTTGTCGGCATGGCCCCAGGGGCGCCCGGTGAAGTAGTTGTAGAAATTCTCGCGGTCGGAGTCGGCGTGGCGCAATCGTTCCCGCGCGGTCGTCTCATCCGGGGCCTCGCCGCGCTCTATTAGCCGGGCCACGCGGACATCCTCGGGGGCGTGGAGGAAGATGCTGACCAGCCCGGGATGATGGCGCAGGATATAGTCGGCGGAACGGCCCACGAACACGGCTCCCCCCTCGGAGGCGAGCTGGCGTATCACGCCGCTCTGCGAATCGTAGATTCCCTCGCGGCTCATCGGGGAGGTGCCGAAAGCCTGGGTCACGCCGTTGCCGAAGCTCAGCAGCGAGTCGATGAGGGAGGGACGGCGCTCGTCGGCCTTGTCGAAGACATGGCGTGAAATCCCGAGTCGGGACGCCGCCTCGGAGAGGAGCTCGCGGTCGTAATAGGGGAGACCGAACCGGCGTGCTAGTTCGCGTCCGATTTTGCGTCCCCCCGCGCCGTAGAGGCGTCCGATGACGATTATGGGTTCCATAAGAGTATGTGTGGATTTTCCGCTTATTTGTAATTTTCTGTCACAAAATTAGCGATTTTTTCTTTTGCAAAGAAATTTTTTGCTATTTTTGCGCAATAATCGCTCCCGACACACCATCGCGGGGCCTGAATATGAAGAAATGTACGACGTATTGAACAATCCCGAATGTGACACCGACGGCATGGCTACGTATGAATACATAGTCAACAATGTCGGCACGTGTCTTGAAGATATGCCGGCTCTGGCGGCCAATCTGAAGCGGGCTGACCTGACCGGACAGTTTCTGGCCAGCACGGCGCGTTTTCTTGCCGCCGTGGACAGCAAGACGTTTCATGCATGGATTCCGCTGCTCGTGGAGGCGGCCATAGAGAGAGACCGCGAGAGACGCTACATAGGCTCGCTGCTCGAGGCCATCTGGGGGCGCGATTATGCGGAGCGAGTGGATGAGCTAAGGGAATCCGACGACAATTTCCGCCGCATCTACAAGCGCATCTATCCCGAAAGCGTGATGTAACGCCGCCTCCGGCCGGAGCGCGAGACAATTTATCCCGATATGGCAATCAACAGAAAAAGAAAACATATAATTACGGTCATTGCGGCCGCCACGCTCCTTTGCGGAGGCGTGTGCGTGAGCGCCCTCTCCGCCCCGGGGAACGCCGCGTCGCAGACCGCCGTTGAAAACATGAAAAACGAATCCGAGACGCAGGCTCCCGTGCCCGCCGGGCCGGTGGTGGAGCTCAACACCACGCTGGGACCTGTGAAAATCAAACTTTATGACGACACTCCGCTCCACCGCGACAACTTCCTGAAGCTCGTGGGAGAGAACTATTATGACGGAGTGCTGTTTCACCGCGTGATTAAGGACTTCATGGTGCAGGCCGGCGACCCCAAGTCGAAGGATGCCCCGGCCGGAGCGATGCTCGGGGCCGGCGATCCGGGCTACACTATCGAGGCCGAGATCAAGTATCCGCAGCATTACCACAAATACGGCGCCCTTGCAGCGGCGCGTACCGGCGACCAGGTGAACCCCGAGAAGCGGAGCAGCGGCTCGCAGTTCTATATCGTGACAGGACGCAAGTATTCCCGCCCGCAGGTGGAATCGATGGTGCGCCACGCCCTCGAAGGGCCTCGCATGGCCGAGTTCAACCGCCTGCAGACGGAACACCGCGACGAGATCATCGCCCTGCGCCGCGCCCATGACCAGGCCGGACTCGACTCCCTGAGAGACCGCCTCGTCGAGGAGCTCAACCTCCGCATTCCCGAGCCGGAAGTGCCGGCGGCCATGGTGGAGGAGTATGTGCGCAACGGAGGCACCCCGAGTCTCGATGGCGAATACACCGTGTTCGGCGAAGTGCTCGAGGGCATGGACATCATAGAGCGGCTCCAGAACGTAGCCACCGACAGCAACGACCGCCCGCTGGAGGATGTGAAGATCCTCGGCGTGAAGGTCGTGGAATAAGACCCCATCTGACATCAAATTTTCCATAAATATGAACACTAACGAAGAGATGACCGCTCCCCTGGAGCAGGCACTCCCCGAGATCCCGGCGGCCAATTATCACGCCATGGGCAAGAATGAACTTGTCGATGAACTCCAGAAAATCGTGGACGAAGGCGACATGACAGCCCATCGCACTGTGGCAGCCATCAAGGCCGCGTTTTACGTGGTACACAATAAAGAGGTGTATGACCGCATGACCGCCTTCGTGGAGGCCGGCAACTCCCCCGATGCTTTCGCGGCTCCGGCCGACCCGGTGGAGGCACAGTTCAAGGACCTCCTGGCCCTTTTCCGCGACCGCCGCAACGCATATCTCGAGGCCGACGAGCAGAAGCGCCTCGAAAACCTCGCAGCCAAGAACGCAATCCTCGACCAGCTCCGCGTGATAGCCGAGGACATCGACAACGTGGGGGTGAACTTCAGCAAATTCCATCAGCTCCAGCAGGACTTCAAGGTGAAGGCTGACCTCCCCGCCGGTTCGGAAAACGATTTATGGAAAATGTATCAGACCGTCAGCGAGACATTCTATGACCGTCTGAAAATGAACAAAGAGCTCCGTGATCTCGACTTCAAGAAGAATCTGGAGGCCAAGAAGCTCATCATAGAGCGTGCCCAAGCCCTGCTTGAGGACAAGGACATCATCGCCACCGTGGGCAAGCTCCAGACGCTGCATGGCGAATGGCGCGAGATCGGGCCCGTGGCCAAGGATCTGCGCGAGGAGATATGGAACGAGTTCAAGACCCTCTCCACGGCGATCAACCGACGCCACCAGGAGTTTTTCGAGGCCCGCAAGGCTGAGGAAAACGTCAACAAGGAGGCCAAAGAGGCTCTTATCGCCGAACTCGAGGCCATCGACATCGAGACCCTCAAGACCGTAGGCGCGTGGGACAAGGCGGGCAAACAGGTACTCGACATCCAGACGCGCTGGCGCGCCGTCGGGCCGGCTCCCCGCAAGGTGAGCACCCAGCTTTACAGCCGTTACCGCGAGCTCTGCGACAAATTCTTCGCCGCCAAATCGGAGTTTTACAACTCCTTGAGGGAGCAGTATGCCGAAAACCTGAAGAAGAAAATCGCCCTCTGCGAGAAGGTGGAGGCCCTGCTTGACGAGACAGACCACCGCAAGGCTATGGACACCGTCACCGAGCTGCGTGCCGAGTGGAAGGAGGTAGGCCCCGTGAGCCGCCGCCACAGCGACGAGGTGTGGAAGCGTTTCTCCGACGCCGCTCAGAAGGTGTATGACAGCAAGAAGCGGGCCGATGGCGAGCGCAAGAGCGCCGAGCAGGCCAACCTGCAGATCAAGCGCGAGATCCTGGAGAGCATAAAGGCCCTCCCGCTCGACGGCGACCAGAAGGAGGTGATGGCTGAAGTGCGTGCCCTCCAGGCCCGCTGGCAGGAGACGGGCCATGTGCCTTACTCGGTAAAGGACAAGCTCAACACCGAATACCGCGAGGCCTGCGACAACCTCTACAATACCTACGGACAGCGCAGCCGCAACGAGCGCACCGCCCGCTTCAACTCCCGCCTGGAGAACATGAAGGGGGATCCGCGCAGAGTCAACCGCGAACGCGACCGTCTCGTCTGGGCCCTTGAGCAGAAGGAGGCAGAGCTCCATACCATCAACAACAATCTCGGCTTCTTCAATGTGAAGTCAAGCGCCGGCTCATCGCTGGTCAAGGACATAGAGCGCCGGGCCGAGCGCATAAAGACCGACATCGAGCAACTGCGCGAGAAGATAGCCGCCATCGACGCCGCCGAAAAAGAATCATAACTGATTTCCACACCGCTCCGGCGCCCCTGAGGCGCCGGAGTTGTTTTTATCCCGATACCTTTTATCCCGATTCCCATGACCCACCCCTTCCGCCATATCCGTCCCCGTCTCTCCGCCTCCCTGCTCCTCCCCCTCGTACTTCCGTTTTTTCCGGCCGCTTCGGCCGCCTCACCCGATGCCCCCCCGGGGAAGCGCCCGGCGGTGGGACTCGTGCTCTCGGGAGGCGGCGCGAAGGGTATAGCCCATGTGGGAGTGATAAAGGCCCTTGAAGACAACGATATTCCAATCGACTGCGTCACCGGAACGTCGATGGGAGCTATCGTCGGAAGCCTCTATTCGTGCGGATGGTCTCCCGCGGAGATGATGGACTTCTTCACCTCCACGCGTTTCCTCGACTGCAGCACGGGCACCATAGACCCGGCCTACACATATTATTTCTCGCAGCCGGCCCCCACGCCGCAGTGGGTCGGACTCAACATCTCCCTCAACCCGGCCAAGGACACGGGGCTGATGGACCAGGTGCTCCCCTCGTCGCTGATCAACCCCGAGCCGATGAGCATAGAATACCTGAAACTTTTCACCCCCTACACGGCGCAGTGCGGTGAGAATTTCGACCGGCTCTTCGTGCCTTACCGGTGTGTCACCTCCGACATATACCACAAGCACAAGGTGGTGCTCTCCCATGGTTCCTTGGGTGACTGCGTGAGGGCCTCGATGAGTTTCCCGCTCGTCTACAAGCCCATAGAGATGGATGGCGTGCTGATGTATGACGGTGGCATCTACGACAACTTCCCGGTGAACGTCATGGAGAGCGACTTCAATCCGGAGTTTATCATCGGCGTCTCGGTGTCCTCGCCCGACGCCAAGCCGCAGCAGGGCAACATCTACGAGCAGCTGGAGGACATGATCATTCAGAACAATGACTACTCCGTGCCCCCGGCCAAGGGTGTGAAGATTCAGGTGCCGGTGCTGGATTTCGGCGTGCTCGACTTTCCCGACGCCCCGGAAATCTACAATATAGGGTATCAGACGGGTCTGGCGATGGTGGACTCCATCAAAAAGCGCACCCCGGCGCGCAGACCCCTGGAGGAGGTGACGCGCAGACGCGAGAAATTCGCACGGGCCACCCCTGTGATAGAGTATGACTCAGTGGATGTGAGCGGGGCCACGCGTCGCCAGGGAAGATACCTTAAATTCCTGTTTGACCGCGGACTCGACCGCCCCTTCGGCATGGACCAAGCGTTTGATGCCTATTACCGCGCCGTGACCAGCGGAAAGATAGCCGACCTCCTCCCCCAGAGCCGTCTGAGCAGCTCCACGCTTTATGTGACCGCCCATGACACGACGGCGCATCCCCTGCTGAGCCGCAACACGCTGCTGCTGGAGACGAAGGTGAAAAACCCCTGGACCGTGGGCGTGGGGGGATGGATCACCTCCACCACCCACAGTATGCTCTATCTCACATTAGGGTATCATACCCTTAATTTCAACTCCCTTGACGTGGATCTGCGCGGATGGATAGGGCAGTCATATTATGCGGGCGTGCTCTCGGGCAAGTTTACTATCCAGTCGCGCGTCCCCTCCTACCTGGAGCTGGAGGCCGTGGCTTCGCGCCGGAAATTCTATGATGAGGAGCTACTCTTCTTCGAGGAGGGGAGCCCGACATTCATCACGGCAAACGAGGCTTTCGTCAGAATAAATTACGCCGCCGCCCTGGGACGCGCCGGAAAAGCCGTGGCCGGAATAGGATACGGCCACATCACCGACCATTATTATCCGGACAACGTGAAGGATTACGCCACGGCCTCGCGCGACCGTACGGCCTACCGCACGCTCGCCATGAACGCCGGTGTGGAGTGGAACCGCCTGAACTTCATGCTCTATCCCTCCTCGGGCAAGATGCTGAAGGCGGGGGTAACGGTGGTGCATGACGACACGCGCCACACCTCGGGACAGTCCGACGTCACGCGCCGTCTCGGGGGACACTGGACCGCCTCACTGAAGGGGGAGTGGAAGCAATTCTTCTCCCTGCACCGCAATTTCAGACTCGGCGGGGCGGCCAGCGGCATGGCCACCATCAACTCCCTGTATCAAAACTACACCTCGACGCTTATCCATGCCCACGGATTCGCCCCGACGCCCTCCACGCGCAACTATTTCAATCCCGCTTTCAGAAACGACAACTTCGTGGCCGCCGGAGTGATGCCGATCTGGCTCCCGTGGAGCAAGCTCCAGCTCCGGGGCGACTTCTACGGCTACCTCCCCCTGCGTAGAGTGGACCGCACGGCCGACGATATGGCACGACACGGGGGATGGTTCAGCGGGATGCAGTTTATCGGCGAGGTGGCAGCCGTCTACAACTTCCCCTTCGCCGCGCTGAGCATCTACGGCAACTATCTGAGCTCGCCCGCACGTAACTGGAATTTCGGTATCAACTTCGGCCTCTATTTCGAGGCTCCGAAACTGAGACAGTGATGGAGACGGCCATAATCATCGCCGCCGTGATTCTCGCCGCGACAGCATTGGTATATCTGCAACGCCGGGGGATGGAACGCGAGATGAGGGTGCGTCTCGAAGAGATCACGCGTCTTGCTTCGGAAGCGCTTGACCGCCAGGGGGAGAGGCTCAGGGAGCAGAGCAATACCCAGCTCAACTCCGTGTTGTCACCCCTGAAGGAGAAGCTGGATGAGTTTTCACGTTCCGTCACCGACGCATACGTCAAGGACAACGCCACACGTCGGAGTCTATCGGACCAGATCGACCGCCTCATGCAGCTGAATCTCACCATCGGCGAGGAGGCGCGAAACCTGACATCGGTGCTCAAGGGTGACACAAGGGTGCAGGGAGACTGGGGGGAGACAGTGCTGGAGACGTTGCTGGAGAGTGCGGGTATGGTGAAGAATGTCAATTTCTTCACGCAGGTGACGCGCGACGCGGGAGGGAGTGCGCTCAGGGATGAAGCGGGACGGGGACAGCGCCCGGATGTGGTGGTGCTTCTTCCCGACAACCATCGGATAGTGGTGGATTCCAAGGTGTCTCTCACGGCGTATATGGATTATTGTGGAGCTGCGGACGAGAGGGGGAGGAAGACTGCCGGCGCACGCCATGTGCGCTCCGTCAGAAACCATATCGACGAACTGGCCTCGCGCAATTACCAGGACAGATACAGCGACGCCGTGGCCCACGTGCTGATGTTCATGCCCAACGAGGGGGCCTATTTCGCAGCCATGCAGCTTGACCCTGCCTTATGGAAATATGCATACGACCGTAGGGTGGTGATTGTCTCCCCGACGCATATCTTCTCCGTAATGCAGATCGTAAGCCAGCTTTGGCGTCAGGAAAACCAAAGCCGCAACGTGGCCAAGATAGCGGATCTCGGTGGGCTGATATTCGACAAGGTGGCATCTCTGGTGAAGGAGCTGGAGAATGTGGATGCTCGCCTTGAGGAGGCACACAAGGCCTGCGGCAGGGCGTACGACCATCTGACCAAGGGGGGCACGAGCATAGCGAGACGTGCCGAGAGGATGCGTGAACTTGGAGCGAGGACACGCAGCCGTATGTCGGCGCGTGCCCTCGCTGAAATGGAGTCCGGTGAGGATGATCCGGAATGACGGATATATGTCGCCTCCCCTTTCTTATTTCACGACATAGGGACGCATCGTCTCGGATATGATCGTGGAGAAATCCGTCAGGACGATGTAGTAGGGAAATTCGAGGGAATCGAGCATCGCGGTGGCGCGTCGGCTTCCGAGGGCCATGGCGGCTGTGGCCACGGCGTCGGCCTCCATGCAGGTGGGACCCATCACGGTGACGCTTGCCACATCGGTGGCAGCCGGACGGCCCGTGGCGGGGGAGATGGTGTGGCCGTAGCGCAGGGCGCCCTCCTCATGGAAATTGCGGTAGTTGCCGGAGGTGGCTATCGCCTTGGCGGAGAAACTGAGCACGGCCTGGGGATCCTCGGACGCGGAGTCAGTCTCGGCTTCGGGCACGGGGCGCGTGATTGCCACACGCCAGTCCGCTCCCTTGGAATTATGGCCGGACGACACGATCTCGCCCCCTATCTCCACGAGGAAATCCGTCACGCCGTTGCGCTTGAGCATCGCTCCTACGCAGTCTGCTCCGTAGCCCTTGGCGATTGCCGAGAAATTGAAGGTGATGCGCGGATCATCCTTATAAAGGGTGTTGCCGTTGAGGCGCGTGCGCGAAATGCCGGTCATGGCAAGCAGACTGTCGAGACGCAGGGTGTCGGCCGTGGCCTTGTGGCCCTCGCCGAATCCCCATGCCTTGATGAGGGGGGCGAGAGTGGGATCGAAGGCCCCGTCGCTGGCGATATTGATGACGTTGGATATGCGGTAGACCGCTTTGAAATGACGGTCTACGTGTGTGGCCTGGAGACGGTTGACACGCGACACCACGGAGGTGGAATCAAACGCCGAGAGGGAGGCTCCCACCTCGTCAAGCACCGACTTGATGGAATCCTCGAGTGACTCGGGCCCGGCGTAAGTGACATTATATATGGTGTGCCACATCTCGCCGGATACCTTGTGATATTCTCCCGATGTGTGGCCCGAAGAGTTCGAGCACCCCGGGGCCATGAACATCAGGTAAGCCGCCACGGCTGCGGTAGTAAGGGGGAAAAGTCGTTTCATGCTTGCAAAATTAGTAAAAATGTGGGGCAAAAGAAAAAAAATCTATTGCTGTCCGATAAAAATTTTTGAACGGATGAAAAATTAGGGTCGAATCCATT
>CAMWLC010000046.1 GCA_947174995.1 uncultured Porphyromonadaceae bacterium | reverse complement strand
ACACCCCCGAGCCCAGCCCCCGCAGCGTCACCCATGTGGCCGACACGTCATCGGGGCGCGCCACGGAGGCGATGTTACGCATGACGTTCCAGGGCTCTATCAGGAAGGCAAGCGGCATCCAGCCGATGACCAGAGTGCCGAGATATATCCAGAGCAACGTGTATCTCACACCCACCGGGGGCGTGAAACGGGCAGGACGCGCAGAGCCCTTCAGGCATCTGCGCGTCCACCACGCTATATCGAGCAGCGACCCTATGGGACATACTGTCGAGCAATATATACGTCCGAAAAGAAACGTCACGACGGTCCAGAAGGCCGTGGCGCCCAATGTCACGGCGAGAGCCGAAGGAATCACCTGGAATTCCTCCACCACTCTCCCCGCAGAGAAGCGTGCCGGACCCAGTATGAGCCATGCCAGGGCGCCAATCAGGAATACTGACGCCAGCACACGTCGGAACGCCGCCAGCCGCATGGACTTACCGTTTTTTATTGCGTTTCTCCTGCTCGCGCAGCATCTGCTGCTGCTGACGCTGAGCCTCCTCGAGACGGGCCATAAGTCCCGACTTCTTGCGTGGCTTCTTGGCGTTCTCGGCCATCTCGGCGCGTACCTTATCCTCCTTGATGAAATAGCGGAAGGCGTAGGTCTGCACGATGGTGATGAGCAGCGAGAGGAAATAGTAGTAGCTCAAGCCGGCGGCATAGTTGTTGAAGAACACCAGGAAGAACACCGGCATCAGGTACATCATCCACTTCATGCCTGGCATTGTGCTCGGGGAGTTCTGCATGTTGATGCGCGTGTAGAGGATGTTGACCACCGTCATCAGCAGACAGAAGAGGGAGATGTGGTTGCCGAAATATTCGGTCACCAGGGGTATGTTGCCGCTCCATGATATGATGGCGTCGGGAGCCGCCAGGTCATGAGCCCAGAGGAACGACTTTCCGCGCAGCTCTATGGCCGAGGGGAAGAAGGTGAACATCGCGAAGAGTATCGGCATCTGCAGAAGCATTGGCAGACATCCAGACATCGGGCTCGCACCCGCCTTGGAATAGAGTTCCATGGTCTTCTGCTGACGTTTCATGGCGTTTTCCTGACCCGGATACTTTTCATTGATGGCCTGGATGTCCGGAGCGAGCACGCGCATCTTGGCCTGCGACTTGAACGACTTGAACGTAAGCGGGAAAAGTATCAGCTTGATGAAGAGAGTCAGCAGCAGGATGACTATGCCGTAGTTGGATATGAAGCTGCCCAGGAAGGAGAACACCGGTATGATGAGGATAGTGTTGATCCATCTGAAGAGCGTCCATCCCAGAGGTATGAGGCGCGTCAGATTAAGGTCTTCGCCGGCATCGATGCTCTTGTCGAGATGGCTCAGCATAGGATAGAGGTTCGGGCCGATGAAATATGAGAACTTCGCGGCCTCCGGGGCATTCCAGTCATAATCGTTGACCACTGCCGTGGCGGTGAGATGCTTCAGATAATCCGATTTCTTGAGCACTTCGCTCGTGAAGTCGGCTGTATTGAAGGGGCGGTCCGAAATCAGCACGGAGGAGAAGAACTGGTTCTTGAAGGCGATCCAGCGCACCTTGGCCTGGCGCTCCTCCGAGTCGTTCTTGTTTTCTGAAAGATTCTCCACCGAGCCGCCGGCATACTTGTAGTAGAGGCCCGAATTGCGCTCCTCGAACATCCGTCCCTTCTCCTGGCGGCGCACGTCCTGCTCCCAGTTCACACCTAAGTTGCGGACATTCGACTGCACCAGCTGCGCCATGTTGTGCTGACGCACCCTTATGCCCAGCACATAGCTGTCACCCTTGGGGAGCGTATACTCCAGTCCCCACCATGAATCGGGAGTGAGATAGAGGGCCATGAGCACCGTGGAATCGTTGACCACCTTGGGGGTGAAATGAAGGTCTGAAGTGGATATTTCCTGCGGCAGGGGGAGGGTGAAGGCCATGCGGTTCGACGACTCGTCGAATATCACCACCCTGCGCCTCACTTTGGCCGTCTCGTCGGCAGAATACTCCGTGTCATATTTCAGGAGTTCAGCACGGGTGGGCACTCCGCCGTGTGACGACAGTTGCAGGGAGATTACATCGTTTTCGAGTTTTACGATGGTGTCGGTCCCGGTGAGAAACTGCGAGAAGCGCCCGTAGCGTCCCATGGCGTTCGAAATATTTCGAACGGCCATGACTGCGGCCCGCTGGTCAGCGGCGGGAATCGAGGCATCGGCGGCCATCACCTTGCCCCAGTCGAGCAGCTGTCCTTTCACGCGCACTGTGCCGCTGATGGAATCGCCCACGGCCGTCAGGTCGACATCTCCCTGATTCACACGCATTCCGTGGCGTCCGTCGGCGGTCACGGAGGGCACGCCGTTGTCGGCTATATTCTTTACGAGCCACTGCCGCTCCGTGGCTGAGAGGGAGTCGGTCCCCGTCTCGGCGGCCGTTTCTTTCACCGCAGTCTCGCGCTCTTCGGCCGAAGGGGTCTCGCTCGGCTTGGGAGCGAGCCAAGAAAAGGCGAAAAACACCAATGCCATGAGCACCAGGCCGATGATGGTATTCTTATCTTTCATCTCGATGATGTAGTGGAAATTTCTGATGTTAAGTGGTTTTCAAATCATTGGTGACGGAGACTGTCATTCCGCGGTGGCGGCAAACTCCATCAGGTAGGCCTTGATGAAGTCGTCTATGTCACCGTCCATCACGCCCCCCACATCGGAGGTCTGATAGTTGGTGCGGTGATCCTTCACGCGGCGGTCATCAAACACGTATGAGCGTATCTGGCTTCCCCATTCGATTTTCTTCTTTCCGGCCTCGATCTTGGCCTGCTCCTCCAGACGGTGGTTCATCTCCTTCTCGTAGAGCAGTGAACGCAGGTGGCGCAGGGCGTTCTCCTTGTTCTTGGGCTGGTCGCGGGTCTCGGTGTTCTCGATGAGGATCTCCTCCTCCTCGCCGGTATAGGGGTCCTTGTACTGATAGCGCAGACGCACTCCGGACTCCACCTTGTTGACGTTCTGTCCGCCGGCGCCTCCCGAGCGGAAAGTGTCCCACGACAGACGTGCCTGCTCGATATTGATTTCGATGGTATCGTCCACCAGGGGAGTGACAAACACGGATGCGAACGACGTCATGCGCTTGCCCTGGGCATTATAGGGGGAGACGCGCACCAGACGGTGCACCCCGTTCTCGCTCTTGAGATAGCCGTAGGCATAGTCCCCCTCGATATTGATGGTGACTGACTTGATGCCGGCGTCGTCTCCTTCGAGCAGCTGCGCGATTGAGGTCTTGTAGCCGTGGCGCTCGGCCCAGCGCAGATACAGGCGCATGAGCATCTGTGCCCAGTCCTGGCTTTCGGTGCCTCCGGCGCCGGAATTGATCTTGAGCACCACTCCGAGCTTATCCTCCTCGCGGCGCAACATATTGCGCAGCTCAAGGGCCTCGATGGAGCCGATGAGGCGGGCGTAAAGCTCATCCACCTCGGCCTCCTCGACCAGGCCCTCCTTCACGAAGTCGAAAGCCAGGCGGAGTTCCTCCACCTGCTTCTCCAGAGCCTCGTAGGAGTCGATCCAGAAATGCAGGTCCTTGATTTTACGCATCTGGGCCTCGGCCTGCTCGCGGTGTTCCCAGAAGTCGGCCACGTGCGTGCGCAGCTCCTCCTCCTCGACCTCGATTTTCTTGGTGTCGATGTCGAGATATCGCTTCAGGGCCGCCGTGCGCTCGGCGGCGTCTTTCAGTTGGTCGGTAGTAGTCATTTCTTTGTCTTCCTTGTGCTTCTTTTCTTTGCCGGAGAGGCGTCCTGCGCCTCCATAAGGGCCTTTGCCTCCTCAAACGTGAGGGAGGCGGCGTCGGTGTCTTTGGGAATCTTGTAGTTCACGGCCTTTCTCGCGCCCTCGGGCTTGTAGGCCATATACGGGCCGTAGCGGCCGTTGAGCACGCTCAGGCCCGGCATCTCGTCGAAGGTCTTGATATGGCGATGGCTTTCGGCCTCCCGTTTCGCGGAGATCAGCTCCACGGCCTCTTCGGCTGTGATGCCCTGCGGCGTCATATCCTTGGGTATCGACACGAAGAGGTCCTTGTGCCGGATATAGGGGCCGAATCTTCCCACGGCGGCCACTATCGGCTCACCCTCGTATTCCCCCACGGTGCGCGGCAGCTCGAACAGCTTGAGCACCTCCTCCAGGGTGATGGTCTGGAGACTCTGGCCGGGATTGAGCGAGGCGAAGAGAGGCTTCTCCTCATCCGAGGCCTCCCCGATCTGGGCCACAGGCCCGAAGCGGCCGATTTTCACCGATACGGGGCGCCCTGAAGCGGGATCGGTGCCGAGCAGACGTTCCCCGATCTTGTGTTCCATACGCATATCGTTGATTTTCTCGATCTCGGGATGGAAGCCGCCGTAGAAATCGGCCATCTCCTCCTGCCATCCGAGTTTTCCCTCAGAAATCTCGTCAAACTTCTCCTCGACTCTCGCCGTGAAGTTGTAGTCGAGGATATCAGGGAAGAAACGGGTCAGGAACTCGTTGACCACCATACCTATGTCGGTCGGCACGAGCTTTCCTTTGTCGCTGCCGGTGTTTTCCGTCAGTGTCTCGCACGTAATCTTCCCTCCGGAAGTGAGGGTCATCACGTCATACTGCCTGGGCTGACCATCCTGCTCTCCGCGGCGCACGTAGTCGCGCTCCTGGATATTGTGGATGGTCGGGGCGTAGGTCGAGGGGCGTCCGATGCCGAGTTCCTCCATCTTCTTCACCAGCGCGGCTTCGGTGTAGCGCGGGGGAGCCAGCGTGAAGCGCTGCGTGGCGGTTATCTCCACCGGAGCCACGCTCTCCCCGGGGGTCAGCGGGGGGAGACCCACGCCCTTGTCGGTCCCTTCGTTCCATACCCGCATGAAGCCGTCAAACTTCACCACCTCCCCCTCGGCGCGGAAGAACCCGTCCTTCACGCGGGGATCAGCCTCCGCCGAAGATCCGTCTTCAGGCGACATGCGGAGGTCTGCGTTAGTCTTCTCGATCTCGGCATCGCTCATCTGCGAGGCCACGGCGCGGCGCCATATCAGGTCATAAAGCCTGCGCTCCTGATCAGTGCCCTCGATGGTGCGTTGGCTGACGTAGGTGGGGCGAATGGCTTCGTGGGCCTCCTGCGCCCCCTTGGAGGATGTGTGATACTGCCTGGGATGGAGATAACGCTCCCCCATATCGGTCTTGATGGTGGAGGCGATGTCGCGAAGAGCCAGTTCGGAGAGATTGAGCGAGTCGGTTCGCATATATGTAATGTGTCCGGCCTCGTAAAGGGACTGAGCCACGCGCATGGTCATGCTCACCGGAAATCCCAGGCGCCTCGAAGCCTCCTGCTGCAGTGTAGAGGTGGTGAAGGGGGGGAGCGGCGAGCGGCGAAGGGGACGCACGCTGATGTCGGCAAGCGTGAATCTGGAGTCCTTGGCCACATCGAGCAGCTCCATGGCCTCCTTCTCGTCAGCCATGCGGCGCGTGAACTCAGCCTTCAGATGCCCTCCGGCAGCCGGAGTGAATAGGCCCGTCACGCGGAAATAAGTCTCGGTCTTGAAGTCGCGTATCTCGTTCTCCCGCTCGCATATCAGCCTCACGGCCACACTCTGCACGCGCCCGGCGGAAAGCGACGGCTTGATTTTCTTCCATAACACCGGGCTCAGCTCGAATCCCACGATGCGGTCAAGCACGCGGCGCGCCTGCTGGGCGTTGACGCGGTCGATGTCTATCTCGCGGGGATTCTCTATGGCGTGCATGATGGCCGGCTTCGTGATCTCATGAAACACGATGCGGCGCGTGGAGGCCGGATCGAGTCGCAGCACTTCCGCCAGATGCCATGCAATGGCCTCACCCTCGCGGTCTTCATCGGAGGCGAGCCACACCACATCGGCATCGGCAGCCGCGGCCCTGAGCTTCTTCACGAGATCCTTCTTGTCATCGGGCACCTCGTATTCGGGAGTGAAATTATTATTGAAATCTATCGAGATGCCCTTCGTCTTGAGGTCACGGATATGACCGAAGCTCGACATCACGGTGTAGTCCGGGCCGAGAAACTTCTCAATGGTCTTGGCCTTGGCAGGCGACTCGACGATTACCAAATTTTTCATATTCAATACGTTGAGAATTGCAATTGCAAGTTATCCCACGCCTCACCGCACTCCCCGCGGAGCCGGCAAGACGAAATTTCGCCGCTAAATTACTAAAAAATCTCTAATTTACAGGCTCTCCCGGCCAAAAAAAAGCCGGGTGGCTCAGGACGCCCCCTTGCTCCGTGGTCTGCGTCGGCCGCGCCGTCCGCTCCCGTGCCGGCGTCTCACATACTCCACTTTCGGACTGTCGGCCGGGGCTGCCTCGCGCGAGAAGGCGTCGCTACCCTCATCCTGAAGTTCGGCGCTCCTCACCCTGATGCGGGCCGTCTGCGTGGCCGGGGCCGACCCTATGGCCGTGATGAGCTTGAGCAGACGCTCGAGTCTCTGCGGGGAGGCGCAGGTGTTCTGCAGGGCACGCAATCGGCGGTCCGTCATATCCTCCGCCATATCCCCCCACTCCTCGGTGTCGGCATGATGGCGGATGAGGAAACATATCTCCTTCAGCGGCTCATGCTCGAACTTGAGTCCGCGCAGGGCCTTGTGCACCATCTCGCCCCCTATCAGCTCGTGGCGCGGATACCTCACGGTGCCCTTGCGGTCTTTCACGCGCGTGCGCAGTTTCCCTATGTCGTGCAGGAAGGCCGCCATGCGCAACTCAGTGCTGTCCTCCCCCATGGCGGCTACCGCGGCAACGGAATCGACGGAATGATGCCACAGTCCCGGCACCTTCTCGGGATGATCCTTCGAGGGGGCCATCTCGGCCAGGAGCGGAAGAAGATAGCGTATCGCTCCGGTGTCGGCAAGAAGCCGCAGGGCCTCCGCAGGGTCAGGATCGGTGAGCATCTTGCCCAACTCGCCGCGACATCTCTCGCGCGACACTATCGACAGCCTGTCCACATTATTATAGAGAGCCCTCAGTGTCGACTCCTCTATGGTCCAGCCGAAGCGGGCCGCGAAACGTATGCAGCGCAGTATGCGCACCGGGTCGTCGTCAAACGTGACATCCGGGTCGTCGGGTGTGCGCAGTATCCCGGCGCGGATATCCTCCGCGCCGCGCCCCGTGAGGTCTATCGTCTCGTCGCGCGATATGTCGTGATAGAGGGTATTGACGGTGAAGTCGCGCCGGAAACAGTCGTCGCGCAACGTGCCGCTCACCACTTCGGGATTGCGGCTCGTGCGGTCGGTGTATTTCTCCTTGCGTGTCTGCACCAGCTCTATCTCGTCATGAGGGAAAGCCTTGAGCACGAGGCGGGCCGTGCCATATTTCTCGAAATATATCGGACGCCCGGCGGTGAGCCGGCGCGTGTGGAGCCACCGCGCGAACTCCACGCCTCCGTTGGGAAGGTCCACGGCCAGGTCCACATCCTTTATCTCCCTGCCCATCAGCGCGTCGCGGCAGCATCCACCCACGGCAAACACGTGGCCCTCCCAGGGGGTGTCCTTTATGAGGTCCCTGAGCCACTGGCAGATGCGGTGATAGAGTGCTGTGTTCACGGTCTGCGGGATGCTTCAGGCGTCGATGTTGGCGTATGTGGCGTGAGCCTCGATAAACTCACGGCGCGGGCCCACCTCCTCGCCCATCAGTATGGAGAAGGTGCGGTCGGCCTCGGCGGCGTTGAGCAGGTCAACGCGCTTGAGCATCCTGTTCTCGGGGTCCATGGTGGTCTCCCAGAGCTGTTCAGGGTTCATCTCGCCAAGACCTTTGTATCGCTGTATGACCATCTTCTCGCGGTTTCCGTCGCAATAGGTGTCCACAAAACGCTGCACCTGCTGCTCGTCCCATGCATACTCGGTGATGTTCTTCTTCCCCTTCACGGTGCATTTGTACAACGGCGGGGTGGCGATGAAGAGATAGCCGTTCTCGATAATAGGGCGTATGCGGCGGAAGAAGAAGGTCATGAGCAGCGTGGCTATATGCGCTCCGTCGACATCTGCATCGGTCATGATGACGATCTTGTGGTAGCGCAGCTTGGAGAGGTTCGGCTCCTTGGAGTCCTCCTCGGTGC
Source organism: uncultured Porphyromonadaceae bacterium (assembly GCA_947174995.1). Lineage (GTDB taxonomy): Bacteria > Bacteroidota > Bacteroidia > Bacteroidales > Muribaculaceae > Lepagella. The sequence goes on along the minus strand of CAMWLC010000046.1, from coordinate 11,004 downwards.
CGATGGTCACGCCCAGCGCCTTGAATATGTTGACGATTTCCTGCGATTCGAACACCTTGTGATCCATAGCCTTCTCCACGTTGAGGATCTTGCCTCGCAGGGGGAGGATAGCCTGGAAGTGGGGATTGCGGCCCTGCTTGGCGGAGCCGCCGGCGGAGTCACCCTCGACGAGGAAGAGCTCGCAGGCCTCGGCGTCGCGGCTCTTGCAGTCGGCGAGTTTGCCCGGCAGTCCGGCTCCCCCTAACGGCGACTTGCGCTGCACCTTCATGCGCGCGCTGTATGCGGCGTGACGCGCCTGGGCGGCGAGCATCACCTTGTCGACTATGGCACGCGCCTGCTTGGGATGCTCCTCCAGATAATTGCGCAGGGCCTCGCTGACGGCGGTCTGCACCACGCCCGACACCTCGCTGTTGCCGAGCTTGGTCTTCGTCTGGCCCTCGAACTGGGGCTCGGCCACCTTCACCGACACCACGGCCGTCAGGCCGTCGCGGAAGTCCTCTTTGGAAAGCTCTATCTTGAGCTTGTCGAGCAGGTGGTTGTCATCGGCATACTTCTTCAGGGTCGTGGTCAGTCCGCGGCGGAAGCCTGTGAGATGGGTACCGCCCTCGATGGTGTTGATGTTGTTGACGTAAGAGAAGATATTCTCGCTGAAGGAGGTGTTGTAGGTCATAGCCACCTCCACGGGCACGCCGTTGCGCTCCGTGGTGAGATGGATGATGTCGTCAATAAGGGGTTCCTTGCCCTGGTCTATGTATTTCACGAACTCCTTCAGGCCCTCGTCGCTGTGGAAGCGGTCGCTGCGGGGATTCCCCTCCTCGTCGCGCTCGCGCAGGTCGGTGAGGGTGAGGGTGATTCCTGCGTTCAGGTATGCCAGGTCACGCAGACGGTTGGCCAGCGTCTCGTAGTCATACACCGTCTCGGTGAATATGGTGGCATCGGGATGAAACTCGATTGTGGTGCCCGTGTGGTCGCTCTCACCTATCACACACAGCTCCGTGGTGGGCTTGCCGTAGGAATATTCCTGCATGAACACCTTCCCCTCGCGGTGTATCTCGGCCCTGAGATAATCGGAGAGCGCGTTCACGCAGCTGACTCCGACACCGTGCAGACCGCCCGACACCTTATATGAGCCCTTGTCAAACTTACCTCCGGCGTGCAGCACCGTGAGCACCACCTCGAGAGCCGGCTTGTGCATCTTCTCGTGCATGTCCACGGGAATACCGCGACCGTTGTCCACCACCCTGATGGAATTGTCCTCGAGGATGGTCACCTCGATATGGTTGGCATATCCGGCCAGGGCCTCGTCTATGGAGTTGTCCACCACCTCATACACCAGATGGTGGAGTCCGCGCCCCGAGATGTCACCTATATACATGGCCGGGCGCTTGCGCACGGCTTCCAGGCCCTCGAGCACCTGGATATTGTCGGCCTGATACTGCTTGTTTTGTTCGTTGTTCAGTTCTATATTCTGTTCGTCTGCCATTGTGTGTCTGTGTCTGAGCGAAATTTGTTACAAAATTAATCATTTTTCCCAAAATATCCTACTGTGTGGCTATAAAACGCATCCGCAGCCTCCCGATTCGGCAATATTAAGGGAATCCCGGCGTTGAAACGATATGAAACGAATTCTTCTTTGCGCGCTGACAGTCCTCCTGTCGGCCGCCTCCTCCATATCGGCATCCACCCTTTCGGGAGACTGGAAGCTGCATTTCCCTTTCGAGCAGGACATTGTGCGCGTCGAGGACACCCCCTCGCGCACCTACATGATGTCGCGCTCGCAGATCGTGTCGCTTTCATACGTGGACAACACCCGCCCGTGGTCCACCATCCACTATTTCGACAAAGCCACGGGCCGCATGGAGCTCCTCGGCCGATTCGGCAACACTTTCGGGGCCAAGGCCGTGAAGATGGCCTATAACCCCGAACGGAAGTATCTGATGGTGGTCTACGACAACAACGAGGTGGATTTCGTATATGATGACGGACACACCGTCACCTGCACGGACCTGGCGGAGCTTAACAACACCCGCGTTCCCGAGTGCGGCGACATCACTTTCGATATCGAGGGACACCGCGCCTGCATAGCCACCTCCCTTGGATACGCCCTCTTCGACGATGACACCCACACCATGACGGAATACCGCGATTACGACCGCGCCATCCAGTCTGCCGTGACCATGGGCGACATGATGCTCATCACCTACTACGGCCATCTGCGGTATGCCCCCCTCTCGGAGCCGCGCCGCTCGATGGATGATTACAAGGTGCTTTACAGCAACTATATCCGCACGCTTCTCCCCCTGGGCGGGAATCTTTGCGGATTCGTGCAGGAGAAGGATAAGGCCTGGAATATCGCTACTCTTGAGCGCAAGGGAGACATCTTTGCCCCCAAGGAGGTGTTCATGGGCATAGAACGCTGCGAGATCACACGCTATGAGGACGGATATTTCGTCCCGATGACTGATTTCGTGGGATTTCTCGACAAGGAGGGTGTGTGGCATCGTATACCCAAGGACTCCGCCGACCAGGCGGCCACGGCGGCCACTCACGACGGCAAGGAGATATGGTTTGCGGCCCGCCACACGGGCCTCTGGAGCTCCACGCTCGGCGAGGATGAGACATGGACTCCCACGCACCCCGCCCTCGCCCCCGACGCGCCATCCCCGTTCCAGGTGACGGACATGGCGTTCCATCCCGTCTACGGCGTCCTGGTCAATCCCCGCGGCCAGACACCCATCTACGGCAACCGCAACCTGCCCCAGACTCCCGAAATGTCGGGCTACCGCAACGGCTCATGGACCTCTTACGGCGTGGTGCGCCGCAATCCCGCCCAGGCCAACGTGCTGTATAACCCCACGGGACTGGCCATTGACCCCGATTCCCCGGAATATGTCTACATGGGTTCGCCGCGCCACGGCATGCTCCGCGTCAATCTCGAAGACCCGGAAGACATCCTCCACATGAGCGGACCCAACGACCCCGGCAAGTCGCTTCCCGGCTACGTGGAGGCCTTCCCGGTGATGCAGGCCTGGCCCAGTGTGACGAGTACGCTCGGGGCGAAATTCGATGCCGACGGCAATCTCTGGAGCTATTCTTTCGACCTGGACCGCCCCGGTAATGACGGCATGACAGCCCTCTGCTGGACCCCCGAGGCACGCCGCGCCTCCAAAGACGCCGCGTCATTCCAACCCTGGATACGCCTGCATGTACCCGGTGTCGCAGCCTCCGGTTCATCGCGCTTGCTCCCCCTGACGCATCCCAACAACCGCAATCTGCTCCTCTTCGCCATAAACACCCTCAAGGATCGCTTCGTGGTGCTCGACCACAACGGTACTCCCGACGACCCCTCCGACGACCGCATGGCGTTGGTTTCCGAAATGCGTGACCACACCGGAGGCGTCATCTCCAACCTCACCGAGCACACCCGCTGCATGTATGAGGACCCCGCCACCGGCATGGTGTGGATCGGCACCGACCTGGGGCCCTATATGTTCAATCCCCGCACTATGTTCGTGGATCCCACCCGCGCACGCCGTGTCCTCGCCACAGACCCCGCCACCGGCACGCAGAGCCTCCTGCTCGACGGCCTGGCCATCAACAACATCTACAGCGACACGCAGGGGCGCAAATGGTTTGCCACAATGCACGACGGCCTCTACTGCACATCGACCGACGGCTCCGAGATACTCGCGCACTTCACCACCGACAATTCTCCCATCCCTGCCGACAATGTGCTGACGGTGTGTGAGAACATTGCTTCCGGCAGCATGATGGTGGCCACAGCCGGCGGACTCTCCGAGTTCATACCCGCGCTCACCGCAGGACGCCCGGCCCGCACTGTGGCCGCCCTTCCCGCGGCCATCACCCCCTCCTACCGCGGACTCGTCACCATCGAGGGCCTTATCGACGGCGAGGAGTATTTCATAACGGATTCCGCAGGCGAAGTGGTGCGCCGTCTGGGACGCCCCGCCGCCGGTTGCCTGCAGTGGGACGGCCACGATGACAGCGGACTCCCCGTCCCGACGGGCCACTACAATGTGGCGGGAGCCTCGGGCCACGCACTCTCATCCGTGCGCGTGCTCAGATAAGCCTCCCGGCTCCGGGGGGAGGGGCAATGATTTTACATAAACACATCTTTCCAAGGAACAATTCTAAAGTATGTTATCACGACTCACCACTCTATTCCTGCTCCTCGTGACTCTTGCAGGAACTCAGTCGGCCCGGGCCGCTTTCCCCGATTCCATCGCATGGAGCGTTTCCGGCGAGGCCACGGTCTCCGGAGGTGCCCACAGCCCCTTCTGGCTCACCTCCAACACCCAGGGCCTGATGTCTGTCAAGCCCAATAACGGCTATATACGATTAGGGGCCACCAAGGCCATGTCATACGACCGCCGCTTCTCCTGGGGAGCCGGCGCCGACATAGCGGTGCCCTGGCGAGGAGAAAGCCCCTGGATAGTGCAGCAGCTTTACGGCGAGGTGAGATACCGCTGCCTCGGAGCCATGGCCGGCGCCAAGGAGATGTGGGGTCAGTATGTGGATCCTCGCCTCTCCTCGGGCGGCCTCCTGTACTCCGGCAACGCACGCCCCATACCGCAGGTGCGCATCGGCATATTCAATTATGCCGACATCTGGGGCACACGCGGATGGCTCGGCGTCAAGGGATACATAGCTTACGGAGCCTTTACCGATTCCCGCTGGCAGCGCAACTGGGTGATGCCCGGCGAGTCATACACATCCGGAGTGCTCTATCAGGGCAAAGGCTTATGGTTCCGCAACGGCAACGCCGACAAGTTCCCCCTCGTGGTGGAGGCCGGCATCGAGATGGCCACGGAGTTCGGAGGCACCATCTACAACTACCATGATCTGCAGGACGGCAAAGTGAAGACCATCCACATGCCCCACAACCTCAAGGCATGGCTCAAGGCCTTTCTCCCGACCTCAGGAAGCAGCTCCGAACTGATCGACGAGCAGAACAATGTAGAGGGCAACGTGGTCGGCGCATGGCAGTTCTGCGCCTCCTGGAATCCCAAGGCCGACTGGAAGGTCAAGGCTTACTACGAGCATTACTTTGAAGACCATTCGATGCTCTACATAGAATATCCCTGGAAAGACGGCCTCATCGGCCTGGAGGGCACCCTCCCCAAGAATCCCTTCGTGTCGAAAATCGTCTACGAATATCTCCACCTCAAGGATCAGACCGGCCCCGTCTACTGGGATTCCACAGACAATATTCCGGACCAGGTGTCGGCGGCAGACGGCTATTATGACCATTACCTCTACAACGGCTGGCAGACGTGGGGTATGAACATCGGCACACCCCTGGTGCTTTCCCCCATTTTTAATCCCGAGCACAGCCTCACATTCCGCTCCTCGCGCGTCATAGCCCATCATGTCGGCATCAGCGGCGACCCCACGCCCGAACTCAACTGGCGCATGCTCCTGAGCTTCTCCCGCCACTGGGGCACTTACCTCAACATCCTCCCCGAAGTGGGACACTCCTTCAGCGGATTGATAGAAGCCACCTGGCGCCCGGCCCGCTTCAAGGGATGGGAGGGCTCCGTGGCCTTCGCCATGGACCGCGGCGGCTTCATCGGAAACTCCACGGGAGCGATGATACGTATCTCGAAGTCCGGTATATTCGGCCGATAATCGGGTATTTTCACGTATAAAAGCAGTATCTCAAAGTCATGAAAAAGACAAGCATCATATTCTCCCTCTCCCTTGCCCTCTCATTGATATTCATAGCCCTTGTCGGAGCCGCCGGGTGTCAGAAACATGGCATCAACGGCGATCTCGACGGTATGTGGCAGATCATGGAGGTGGAGCAGCTCGGACCCGAAGGCGAGGTGGAGGGCTCATTCGCCCCCGATCAGCGCTACATCTGCTTCCAGCTCCACGTCTGCCAGCTGAGGCTCCAATCCGGTCCCATAGGTCATCTCGGCGCCGGCAACCTCACCTATTCCGGCAACACCGTCTCCCTCTCTTTCCCATACGCCGAGACACAGGAGCAGATCGACCGCCTGACGCAGTGGGGAATATATTCCACCGCTCCGGTGTTCACCGTGGAAGTCCTCGACCGCTCCACGCTCGTCATGAGCTCCTCCGCCTCCCGCCTGATATGCCGCCGCTTCTGATTCACCGCTGATGATGCACCACTGACCGAATTTCTCAAATCTAACATATCCTGCCATGAAAACCTCTCCGGACACCAGGGTTCTCGAACTCCTGGCCCAGACCTTCCCAGACATCCAGAGTGCAGCCACGGAGATCATCAATCTCGAGGCCATACTCAACCTCCCGAAAGGGACGGAACACTTCGTTGCCGACATCCATGGCGAATACGAGGCGTTCCAGCACATCCTCAAGAATGCTTCGGGCAACATCAAGCGTAAGGTCTACGAACTCTTCGGCACCTCCCTGCGCGAGGATGCCCTCCGTCAGCTCTGCTCCCTGATCTACTATCCGGGGCGCAAGCTCGTCCACATCCATTCCACCGAGAAGGATATGGACGATTTCTACCGCACCACGCTTCATCAGCTGGTGAAGGTGCTCCGCCGCGTCTCCTCGAAATACACCCGCTCCAAGGTGCGCAAGGCCCTCCCCAAAGAGTTCGCCTACATCATCGAGGAGCTCCTTCACGAGACCCCCTCGGGCGAGAACAAGCAGTCATACTACCGCCGCATCATCGACACCATCATCTCCACCGGCCAGGCCGACGCCTTCATCAAGGCCATCTGCAACGTCATCCAGCACCTGAGCATCGACTATCTCCACATCCTGGGTGACATCTACGACCGCGGCCCCGGCGCGCACATCATCATGGACACCCTGACGCGCTACCGCGATTTCGACATCCAGTGGGGCAACCACGACGCCCTCTGGATGGGAGCCGCAGCCGGCAACGAGTCCTGCATCGCCAACGTGCTCCGCATCTCCCTGCGTTACGACAACATGGCCACACTTGAGGATGGCTACGGCATCAACCTCGTCCCCCTGGCGGCCTTCGCTATGGATGTCTACGGTGATGATCCCTGCGAACTCTTCGATCCCAAGATTCCGAAAGACACCACAGAGCTCTCCATCAAGAACCGCCAGCTGATAGCCCGTATGCACAAGGCCATCAGCGTGATACAGTTCAAGATAGAGGCCGCCCTCATCGACCGGCATCCCGAATGGAAGATGGACGACCGCAAGCTCCTCCATCTCATCGACTTCAAGAAGGGCACCATCACCATCGACGGCGTGGAGCACGAGATGCGCGACAAGCATTTCCCCACCATCGATCCCGAGAATCCCTATGCGCTGACCGACGACGAGCAGGAACTCATCGATAAGCTCGTGCACTCCTTCCGCATGAGCGACAAACTCAAGACCCACACCGGGATATTCCTCGAACACGGCGATATGTACACCATCTGCAACGGCAATCTCCTCTATCACGCCTCCGTCCCCCTCAATGCCGACGGTTCGCTCAAGGAGGTAGAGGTGTTCGGCAAGAAATACAAGGGGCGTGCGCTGCTCGACGAAGTGGGCCGCATCATGCGCTCCGCCTTCAGTTCCGAGACCTCCCCCGAGGACCGCCGCCAGGCCGCCGATTTCTATTTCTATCTCTGGTGCGGTCCCGACTCCCCCCTCTTCGACAAGGCGAAGATGGCCACTTTCGAGAGATATTTCCTCACCGACAAGGAGGTGCAGCATGAGGAGAAGGGTCATTACTACCACATGCGCGACGACCGCCGCGTCATCGAGCGCATCCTCGACGCCTTCGGCGTCAAGGGACGCCAGCGCCATATCATCAACGGCCATGTGCCCGTCAAGGCCGGAAAGGGGGAGAGCCCCGTCAAGGCCGACGGCGCCATGATGGTCATCGACGGCGGTTTCTCGAAAGCCTACCACTCCACCACAGGCATCGCCGGATACACCCTCGTGTGGCACAGCCGGGGCTTCGAACTGGTGCAACACGAACCCTTCACCTCGGCCGAGGACGCCGTGATGCTCGGCACCGACATCCGCTCCACGCGCAAGGTGGTGGAGCAGTCGGTGGAACGTATCTGCGTGCGCGACACCGACAAGGGCGCCGAACTCCAGGCCCAGATCGACGAACTTCTCGAACTCCTCCGCGCCTACCGCAGCGGACGGCTTCACCCCCGCCGCTAAAAAAGAGCCTCCCCCACGTTAAGCCGTGGGGAAGGCTCTTTTTTTACCGATGTCTCACTGTCCGGGGCAGCGGCATGGTGGAGGAGATATGCAGCCCTATGGCCCGGGTCATCACCAGATCGTCATGCGCTCCCTGGATGGCGCCGTAGCTGCCGTTGGGACGCCGCTCATACCTCAGCATCTCGTCGAGACACTCCTCGTCACGCTCTATGTAGAGCCCCTCGCGCACATCCCTCACCAGTCCCGATATGATCATCGGCTTGGTGGAGGCGTTGGTATGGAATCCATATTTGGCCGGGGCTCCCTGCCGTATGTCCTCCTCCGAGGGTGGGCGCTCGTAGAGATTGGGATACACATCCCTCACCTGCGAGAGTATGTAGCCCGACTGGTCCCCTTCGAGCATACGCCCGTATTCGCGCGTCTCGAGGGTATTGCTCTCTATGACGAGCAGCGCGTCGTCATACCACCGCGCTATCCGGGCCGCACGCCATGCCACGAGGTCGATGTCGCAGTGTCCCCTCCACTGGGCCACCACCGCCGGCCTGCCCCCCTCCCCGACGAGCAGACGGTCGAACACCGCGATCACGGACCAATCGGACTTCAGCGAGCGTCCTCCGATGTCCACCACGACTAAATACCTGTGCAGCATACGCTCCCCGGCCACGACATCCGGTTTCTCCCATATATGCAGGGAGCCGCGGGCATCGGGATGGAAGGTCAGGCCGCGCAGCGCGTCCGCGCCGCTGTCGGCAAGACCCTCCAGCTCACCACTGAGCAACGGCGCTCGGCATCCCGCGCGGAGCTTCTCCACGCAATAGGGGTCAAACACCCTCATACCCGAGTGGGCGAAGGCCTCCACATCGTCCGAAGGGTATTCGGCCGCCATCTGCGCATGGTCGTTGTATTTCGCACGCTCGGCCACATACCAGTTGAGTCCCTCCAGCGTGGCACCCTTCTCCCAGAGGCTCCAGAGATAACGCCCGCTCACGCTCCTTGCCGTCTCGGCATCGCTGTTACGCCCCTCTATGAGGGAGGCGGCGAATGCCCGGGGATCCTCAAGCGGGAGGGTATACCCCTCCACATCATACCATCCCACGAACATCGCCTCGAACTGTGACTCCCCCTTGCGGGCCGCCTCATACTCGCGGTGGAAGAAATTGCCCGTGCCGTTGGCCGTGCTTTCATACACTATCATCGTCATCGGGCGCAACAGCACTCCGGCGCAGGCCGCCCTCACGATATCCTCGGGCTGCTTGCCGTCCGTGGCTCTCCAGATGCCCACCTCCGAGAGATGCACGAGATTGTAGTCACCTCCGCGGCAGGAATCGGGACGCTCGGCGGTGCCTATCTTCACCTTGCAGTTGCGGGCCCCGACGCGCACTATACTCCCCGACTTTCCGACACGCTCCATCTTGCGCGTGCCCGGGCGCATACGGGTCTCCCCCGGCATCGTCAGTAGGCGCGCCGGATACTGCCTCATCATGCGGTCAAACATATCCTTGATTTCATCCGAGCCTGCACCCTGATGCGCTATTATCAGGGAGTTCAGACCCCGGCAATGCACCAGCTGGAGCCACGCCATATAGAGCTGCGAGCAAGTGCTTCCACCCCATTGACGTGCCTTCAGCAGGATGAGGCGCACCGGTCTGCCCGCGCACCGTGCCCTCTCCAGCCGCTCCACAAACCGACGCTGCGGCCTGTTGAGCACGAAGGGCACGTCGTCGCCGCCACCCTTGCGCTTTACCTTCACCAGCGAGGCGGCCCAGAAGGGGAAGTCATGCTTCATCCTCAGAGCGGTAAAGAGACGCGCGAAGGCTTTCCGGCCTCCGCGCGTCGCATTTTTACCAAGCATCCCGCGGATGCTCCCGGCCCGGCGCAGCCGGCGCACGAGCGGTTCCCCGTCCATGGCCTTCGGAATCCACTGTCGGGGTATCACCCAGTCCGGAAGCTCCAGCAGGACGCGCTCGCCGACGGAACCGAATCCTGTGACGGGATCAAACTCCCGGCCAAGGAGGGCGTTGCGCCTCGCGTTCTCGGCAAGGAGAGCCTCAACCACGACATGCGCACCTCCCGGCGCGGGCCTGACGGCGCATATTGCGGCGTCGGCGCAACAGACCGTAGACGGTCACGCGCGCCGAAGCCGGCTCCATATAAAACTCCGGTGCCGGAGAATTGACCACCTCCACCACCGCGTCAGCCAGCGACATCTCCGGACTGGCGGCCAAAAGCCTCTCCACGCGCCGGTTGACCTCGGCATACATGCGTCCGCGGGACCGGCTGCTCCCGGGACGCAGACTCCCGCGACGCATGGCCGTGATGACACGTATCGCCCTGAGCTCGCTCACATAGAAGCGGCTCGCCGGCTGCTCCACCAGGCGCTCGAACAACGAGGCCACCGACTTCCCCGCCGGTGCCTCCTGCATCAGGCGGTCGAAAGTGCGCAGGAGCTCCGCATCACGGGCAGCTCCATACTCTGCATTGGTTCTTTGTCTTGACATAATTTCAGTTTTGTTTTCGACACCGCACCCACACCTTAAATCCCATCTCATGAAATTTCAAAGTCTCCGGGATATTAAGATCTGAGGCAGCATCAGCGTTGATGTTTCGATTGCAAAGTTAATAATAATATTTAGAATTGCAAATGCTATTTCTTCATAATCGTTAGTAAAAATATAGCATTGCTAAATAATCACCCCTAACTAACTTTGCGGCATGAAACTTCTAAAACGCATTTTTATGAAAGACAGAGACCGAAACACCGACAATCCCGAGCAGCAATCCCGGCAGCTCCTATCAGAGTCATCAGAGCTATCAGAGCTATCCCAGAGGCCTCCATCAGAGTCAGCA
>CAMWLC010000045.1 GCA_947174995.1 uncultured Porphyromonadaceae bacterium | reverse complement strand
GCCCCTGTTTGAATACCTTGGCGTTTAGGGTGACGCAATGACGAAGTCAGGAAAATAGTTTTTTCTATTTTTCTTTTTTGAAAACTCGTCCAAGCTTTCAAAAGCTATGCGTACATATCGCTCCTGATTTTTACGCTTATTTTTGCTATCCAATGGGGTTGCAATAATCTTGATCTCATCCAAGTTGAGTAGATCGACATTATCAAAGCGGTAGTCAACCAAAGAATATTCAGGATGAAGGTAACGGAGTAGAAAGTCGCGTCCTGTTTTATGATATATAATCGAAAGAATATTGATTACATTTTGGTGGCATTTCGCCATAACAGAACTTGCGAACTTTGCATCCGCATCGTCTTTTATGGTATGCTTGACTGCATCCCAAATATATTTTGAATGCCAACTTATTACTTGTCCTCCTTCTGCTTCGATTCTTAACAGTTCGTCTACATCTTTTTTTGTAAATCGGTTGTTCTTTGAACTATTGCAACTATTGCACATAGGTGCAAAGTGGCGATTATGGCAGAATCCGAGGGATATTGGTCCGATATGATCGGCACTCATTTTTTCAACATTTCCGCAAATTGGACACGGCATAGGAGGTTGCTTGCGAAATTCCCCCATTAAACGATTAGCAAGATTATAATCGCCATCTGACCAATCTTCATACGCTCTGCGATCCTGTCCATACGTCATCATGTTTTCCTCGTGTCGACCTGTGTCATATTTAGTTCTGCAACACAGGGCATAAGAGTGAAAACCATTGAATCGATCGGGTGGATTGCACATAACACCTGGGGAAAATCTTGAACTTTCCTTTTCGACCATTTCACGATAAATGGTGTCTATCAATTCTTGTTTATTATTAGGCTTAGGCAAGTTGAATGCTTTTGCCAATGCCTCAGCCTTAGAGTGAGTATCGCACCATTTTTCAACAATCTCTCGGATGGTAAGTTGGGCGCGTTGTTCATCATTATCCTTATCAATGTTGCTTCCCAAAATCCTATTAAGAATTGACACCGTGTTTTTTGAAGGATACTCGTAAAAGATACTTCTTCCTTCACCACAGCACTGACATACATGTATCCCAGTAGGATGAATTAGCCGAGCTAACTTTGCATAACAACCTTTCTGAATCGGAATTTTATGCTTTCTACATTGATCATCCCACCAGGTCTGCCTTAATTGACCTTTGTGAGATTTTCCAGTAACTACCCATTTAACACGACCTTCGTTATCACGCTCATAGTATAGCCCTTTATAATTGGGATGATTAACTATAAACTCTACATATTTTTCGTAATTTGGATGGGTTTGAACTTCTCCTCTATGTTTCTTCGCCATTTTTAAGCAGATTGTCTAATTTTACATTTAGCGCATCTGCTATTTTCTTTGCATTTTGTAGAGAAATTGACCGTTCTGCACGCTCCACCATACCAATATAGGTACGGTGGAGTCCGGCTCTGAATGCCAGCTCCTCTTGAGAAATGCCGAGTGCTTGTCTTGCTCCTTGCACATTTCTACCGAAGGTTATTATGGTTGCTTCTATTCGGGTCACTTGATGCGCTATATTTAGTATGCAAAATTACTTACAAACAATCTCGTTGTCAACATACTACTCGTTGCGCAAATTTACAAAGTTACAAAATTTAATGGACGTATAAAAATCCAATATTATTTCAAGCCTGTTTCAGGGCTATTTCAGGGATGTGGAATATCAAATATACTCCATTGTTAACTGTATCTTATACAAAACCACTCAGCTTCTTTTGGTTAATCGCCTCACTCTTTTCAGGGAAATATTTTTAGTTAATTAATCAAGGTTCTAAATTCCTTTTGTGAGCATTGAGCCTCGGCAGGAAGGCGTTTTTCTGTGCGAAGTTACTGCGTCCGGGAGTAACGTCAAGTGACGCTCCGCTTTCCGTCGGCGACCGCGCCCGTGAGCCTCCACAAATTTTCTCGTGCCTCCAAAATTTGGGTATCCCGGTCTTGCCGCTGACTCCACACTTGCCTTATATCTCCCTTCAGGCCGCAGTTGGAAACTGCACGTAAAAACGGCCATCCCTGCCGAAGATGCTCGAAAGAGCATCACAAAAGGGAGAAATAATTAGAACTCAAACATTTCAAGAACTATGAGAGTGAAAAGAATGACAATCGCAGAGGGTAAGCGAGTAGGCATCGACCGCTTTCCAAACTTCCACAGGACAGGAAGCATACGAGGTATGAAGAAACTCTATTATGGCGCGGACTCCCTTCTGATACGTTGCGGTGACTTCATCTATAATGTTACCTCCGAGCCTTCAATCTACAATCAGGCAACTATCTAAACCCCAACTGAAATGAATACAGACATTGACTTCATGAACATCGCCGACGGCGACAAGGCATTCGTTGAAGAGTTTGAGAACTTTGTCAACGGCAGAGTGAGTAATCCCGATAAGACCGGTATGGCTATGACCACAATGCACCGCTATCTTCAGCAGCAGGCTTTCAAGGTCTTCATAGGCTATATGAAGGCTCTCGCACACAATTACCGAAAGGGAAGATATGACCAACGCAACGAGTGGGCATCCAAACTCGCAGATGTGGCGTACTCCTCACTCATTGAGGCAGAACTTATGTATGACCCCGATTATACCGACCTCAAAAACAAGTGATATGGACGATACCGACTTTCCCGAATACGGACGACAGTGTGAACTTAAAGAGCCGTGGCGAGGCTACCACCGAGGTACAATCGTAGGACGTAACGGCTACCGCTTCATTGTGGAGTTCAGCAGTGGGGCAAAGATAGAATTATATGATGATGAAATAGAATTTGACTGATATGTGCAGACTTTTGACACCCCAGTTTGAGGAAGCAATCAAGGACTATCCTCTATATTCGCAGGACGACAAGAAAAAGGACGCTATATGCGTGGCGATATTCGCAATCGGAAATGTCCGGTGGTTCATACTTGAAGGAATCAAAGGCGAGGACGACACAAGGCTTTTCGGCATCGTTGTCGGTATGCAGGAAGATGAATACGGATATATCTCCCTCAATGAACTTTCCGACATCGAGCTTGACTACCGGAAGCAGGGTTTCGGCATTCTCCGTGTGGTTCAAGTGCCGTATTTCAAACCTTGCCCGATAGGGAAGATAGCAGACAAAAGGCTTCAGGAGTTCCTGAACCGCCTTTACCATTGACTCCGAAACGTCAGCCGTGGATCTCTCCGCCACGGCTGATGATTGTCAAGTAAAAAGCAACCTGCCATATCCTCACGGACGTGGCAGGTCAAGATGTGTTGGATAGTACCAAATATTCACCAAACTAAATCACTTTTCATTATGAGATATTCAATGTTGCACAGCGATATAATCAGAATAGCGGTCAAGCAAGGTTGGCATGTGTCAGTGTCAATTTCGGAGGGAAACTCATTCTACTTCGATTTCCAAAGGCGGACGCTCGGCGACTTGCCGTTCTGCTTCACCGCCGAGTTGTCGGGAGGCATTGTCGGCACACTTGTGGACGAGATCATCTCCTTCGTCGATGAACTCGACCCCGGGCGTTATGCCGATGAATGGTCAGACGCATCCGGTCAGTTTTCACCGACCCGATACCTCCAGGCCGTTGCCGATATGGACGACATCCGCACCCGTGCGTGGCTTCTCGCAGTCGATTTGTCGGAACTCGCAGATAAACAGAGACGACTCATTGACTTACCGTGGTATATCTGGAACTAAAGCCCACTATCGGTTCTTACGCCTACGTCCACGCTTCACACGTGGATTTTCTATCAGGGATATGATGTCGCTCCCGAGTATCAGACGGTGCCAGCCGTTTTCCGAAAATCGGTAAGGGAGGACAGGAGGCGATTTCTTCATATACTCGTAAATCGTGGTCTGCTTGATACCCAACAGCCGTTTGGCTGCGGCTATGGAATACAGGGCATCGGGGTCGATGCTCCGGACATCACGGCGCATGACGCACCTCCCCGTCATTTCTTCTTCGGCTTTGCCCCTGTTTTTGTTGCTGTTTTGGTTTTGGCCTTTGTCTTTGTATTTGTCTTGGTCTCTGTCTCATCCTTGAAGTTCTTTTGTGTTGATTTCCTGAATGTCTTTCCACGGAGGGCAACGAAATTGAACATCTCCTTGAACCTGTCGTATATCCTTGCTCCGTAATATTCCGCTATCTGGTCGGGGGTATAGTTGGACGTCACATGGGTAAACTGGCTGTCGCGGCTGTCATACCGACGCTGGAATATGTACTGCATCACGTTCTCGAAGTTTCCCCACCTCCCTGTCGGCTTTGTCTCGCTTCCCAGCTCGTCAAAAGCCTGGCGCGGACAGGTTATGTAGCATCTGATGGCATTGTAACCGCCGTCCCGGGTCTCGTCGGCAAACTCGGCGCAGATGTCTATCACGTTGTCGATCCGGAAATAATATCTCCTGCCGTCAACGGGAGGCCTGACGTACTGGCAGAACTCGCGTATGATCCTGAGCATAGTCGATTTCCCGGTGCCTACGTCGCCCCACAGGAAAAGCCCCTTGTCGGGATCGAGGTTCCCGTCATAGTCCATGACCGCCCAATGGAAAATGTCGTTGTATGTGCTCTTCAGCTCGTCTCGTATCTCAAATCCGGGGCAGACGTTTCGGGCGCACATCACGAAAAGCTGCTTGTATTCGTTAATCCTCGATAAGTCCACAACCGGGTTCGAGCGGCGTTCGCCGGCCTCTCTGATTTCCCTTAGCGCCTCCTCTGGATTTATTCGTGTTGGCTGACCCATTCTGTTTTTCCCTGTTTAGTCGGGCGCGAGCCCAGTTGAAAAAATGGTCCTTGATTTCAAGCATTGTTCCGTGTTCCTTTTCCTTCACCCGGCACTCCTGAACGAAGTCCGGATATATCGTTTTCAGTCTCGACGCCCTGCAGTGCAGGGCGTGCGCCAGTTGTGTGAGGGCTTCATCATCTTCTAAAAATCTTTCAAAAATTTCTTCCTCGCGCACGTGTGTGGGAGAAGAATTATTTTTTTTATTATTCTTATTACTATAATATATGTCCCCAACCGTGTCGGAAGAAGTGTCCGAAAGAGTGTCCCCAACCGTGCGGAGATTTTCGGTCGCGGTGTCTCCTTCCCTTATGGTAAATTCCGGAATATGCTCCATGACAAGCACCGTGTACAGGGTCAGGTTTCCCATGATTTTCCTTTCAATCCATTTTTGGGTTTCGAGAATCTTCAGGTATCGTCCCACCGTATCCTTGTCGACGCTGATGGCGGCCGCCAGCTTTCTTGTGGAGGCGACGAACTGGCCCGGTGCAAGGGCGACGGGGTCCCCCTTGACAGGATAGGTGTCCCTCGACCTCTGGACACGGAAAAGTATCTCCAGCCAGAGATGAAGCATCCTGCTTTCGCTGTATAGCCAACCGACCGAGCGGAGCTGATGAAGGACCGGTATCCATGAGAGATTCATTTTTCATCATAAAGTTCTGCCGGGAACACCGTGCATCCCGCTATCTTCTCGATTATCTTCTTGCAGAAGTCGGGAATGCAGCAGCAACCGGCCTTCCAGTTGTAGAAGGTCTTTTGCTTCACGCCCTCTCCGCAGGCGCTCACCACCTTACGCACGAAAAAGCGGTGGTCTGATGCCGGGATTGTTGCGAGATAGTCGTTCAGGCAACGAGCGTCTATCTCCCTGATCTGTGTTGCAGTCATTTCTCTGTCTCTTAAAATATAATGAATTAGATCTTCTGTTTTTTTTCGATAGTCTGGTACCCAGCGCGCCGCCTCACATCGTGGAACGACAGGAAGTATCGGCGTCCATTACGGGTGGCGGTAAGGCTGCCGTCATGTATCGAATCGCGCACCCTCTGGGGTGTGCAGTGCAGTATCTCCGCCGCCTCGTTCACCGTTATCATGCGGTCGGGCGGCTCAGGCTCGATAATAGACCGCTTGATCTCTTCAAGCGTGTTCTCAATCCTCGTTAGCCTCATCGTGATGCGTCTGTCCTCGCTCATAGCTGATATATTTTTAAGTTTTTGAGATTTTCCTTTAGTCGCTATTAGTAATATTTAGAAAAATGATTAACTTTGCGATTAGAAATGATTAATCTAAATTAGTTATTGGTACAGAAACAAACAAACTAATCGTGCTAAATGATTGTTTGGATTGTTATTATTGGAAAATACTAATCAAAACAATTAGAAAATCTAAACTCAAAATATGAATAGTCGAGTAGAACGTGTCAGGGAGGCGCTTGAATGGTTGAAGGCAAACGGCGTGTTCAGATCCAACCGCGCGATAGCCGAGAAGATGGGTTACAATCCGAGTATGCTGTCGCAGGTGATAACGGGTAAATCAGCAGTCAGCCAGCGTTTCGTACAGACCCTTTGCGCAGTGGCGCCGGGTCTGAGGCAGGATTGGGTCTGGAACGGAAAAGGGGAAATGTTGATGCCCCAGATAACTCCCGAACCATTGTCGGGAGAAGTGCCGACCGACTATGAGCGTCTGACGTTCATAATGGAGCAGATGGCGCAGCTCGTGAAAAGCTTTTCGATAGTGGTTGGTCCCCTCGACAACAAAGTGAAGTCACTTGAAAAGACAGTGAGAGAGCAGGACAAGAAGATAAAGCAACTTGAAAAGGAACTCCAGCAAATAAAGAAAGCCGCCCCTTCCAAATGAAGCGACGGCTTATTGAATGGCCTATTAGATGGTCTATTAGTACCTTGTAATAGAGAAAGAGAGTAACGGATATTATTTAAGGATACCGTAGCCCTTGATTACGCTTGTCTGGAGCACCTGAGCGTATTTCTCTGTCATGGCTACGCTGGAGTGGGCGAGCATCTTGCTCACAGTGGATATGTCGACACCCTTTGTCAGCGCCCACGTAGCGAACGTATGACGCCCGACGTGCATTGTCAGGTTGATGTGTATGCCTGCCATGTGAGCGATCAGCTTCAACTGGTCGTTGCACTTCTGATTGGACATGCGGTTAAGGTCGTAGTCATACTTCTTAAGTATCTCTGCGGCCTTCGGAAGCAGCACTATGGTGTAGGGCTGTCCTGTTTTCGTGCGCTTGTCGCGTATGCAAAGGTCATCGCCCTGCTTGAACACGTCGCTCTTCTTGATCTTCACAAGGTCACTGTAAGCGAGACCGGTGTAGCAGGAGAATATGAACATGTCTCGCACCTGTTCTGTCATGCCGAACAGCTCCAGTGCCTCGATGCGGTTTCGTTCCTCTTCAGTAAGGAACTTTATGCCCTCTGATTTCCCTCTCGGTATCCTCATGTTCTCATAGGGGTTGGTCTCCAGCTTCTCAAACTGGATTGCCTCTACTATATATGGTTTCAACCTCTTGTGGTAGCCGTGGACGGAGGACTGTGCCGTGACGCGCTTGCGTATAAAGTCGTCCCACAGGCGGATATTCTTTGGCGTCAGGTCACAGAAGTTGCGGATAAGACCGAACTCCCGGAGGCACGAGAGCATAACCTTATGCTGGCGTCTGGTGGATTCACCCACGGGGCGCATGTCGATACGTTCCTCCAGCCATGAGAGGAAATCCATTGTCGAGCCCTGTACACGTGTCTTGCGCACCTTCTTAAGCTGTGAGAGGTCGTAGTCTCCGCCTTTAGACGCGATGGAGGACATTTTCTCGCGTAGGCCGTCGTACACACGCCGGATCTGGTCGTTAAGTCTGCCGGCTTCAGGATGGTTCACCACCTGATTGCCCTGCCACTGTTGTTTGAGAACGGCAACGCCTGTCGAGAGGCGGACGCGCTCGCGGTTGTACGATACCTCGACCTCGACGGTTCCGGTGGTGACTGCCGACGCCTTCTTACGTCGGTCGAAAATAATCTTTATCTGGGGTATTCCAGCCATAGTAGTTTGAGTGTTAGGGATTAAACTTGTAACGGACTTCGTTGTGGTACACTCCTAAACCGTGTACCACATTCTCTGAAAAATGTACCACGCGTGTACCGCCTACAAGAATAACTGACCTCGACGGCATGCTGTTGTGTGCCGTTTCTTTTTTGGGAGAATTTAGCACAAAATAGCAGATATCAGAGAGTTGAGTGCTATGACCGCCCTCCAAGCCCGGGATATGGGGAACTGGTGTCTCAGCCTTGATGATATGTCGTGAAATCTGGTACTTTTTGTGGTACATTTTTGTGGTACATTTACGAAATCTGTACCAAAGATAATATGCTAAATCGAAACTAACAAATGCTAACTTTGGCTAACGAACGGAACGCCGATTTGTGCTAAATCCTTCTAACACTGAAAATTACAAAATTGCTAAATGCTGGCATACAGTCGCTTACGGGCACGAAAAAAGGCCACAAATCCATATTGAATTTGTGACCCTTCTGTGATCCGCGTGGGGCTCGAACCCACGACCCCAACATTAAAAGTGTTGTGCTCTACCAGCTGAGCTAGCGAATCATCAAAAATACATCCGGCTTTGATACCGGATGATTTCACCGTTGCCGGTGTGGCGCTTCAAGATGGGCTTGAACCAACGACCCCCTGATTAACAGTCAGGTGCTCTAACCAACTGAGCTATTGAAGCAGTTCGCTATTCGTTCGCGCCGCAGAGGCTTCGTCTGAATTGCGATGCAAAATTACTGTTTTATTCCGAAGTATGCAAATTTTTTTGACACTTTTTTTAGAAAAAATTTTATCGTCGGTGTAATGTTTTGTTTTACAGTTGAATAGCGTGGTATGTGATTTTAGGGGCTGTGAGAATGGAGTGGATATGATAAGTTTACGTTGCTTCTGTATATACAAAGTAGCGGAGGCCTCCAGGCCTCCGCTACTTTGCGGGGTTTTATTTCGAGGTCATTATGTCGAGGACGTAGCGGTCGGTGACGGTCATGGCGTCGCGTCCTATTGAGGTGAGGTTTCGAATAGTCTGGTCGACATCGTCATGAACGATGCCCTCGGCGCTCGTGACGCAGCGTCCGTTCATGGCAAGCATGGCGGACATCATGGCGGTTGACACTCCGGAGGAAACCTTCAGTGAGCATGATGGTTTGGCTCCGTCGCATATCATGCCCGTGAGATTGGCTGCCATGTTTTTCACTGCGGCGCAAACTTCGTTGTATCCGCCACCCATAAGGTAGACAAGTCCGCTGGAGGCGGCTGTCGATGCTACGACGCATCCGCACAGCGCGGAGAGGCGTCCGAGGCTTTGCTTGATATAGATGCTGGTGAGGTGGCTGAGCATTAGGGCGCGGGTGGTCTGCTCTTCGGAGGCTTCGATGTCGCGTGCGTAGACCACTACGGGCACCGTGGCCGTGATTCCCTGGTTTCCGCTGCCGGAGTTGGACATGACGGGAATGGGCATTCCGGCCATTCGGGCGTCGCAGGCGGCGGAGGTGTATTCTATCATGTGGGCTACGGGTGTATCGCCGAAATATTTCAGGCCGTGGGCTTTGAGTGTGGAGCCCAGGGAATGTCCGTATTCTCCGCCGGCCAGCGCGGTCTCTGCCGCTCCCAGGTTCAGGCGCCGTGCCTCCATTATGAAACTTATTTCATCCAGAGGGGCGGTGGTGGCGAAGTCATATACCATTTTCATATTGAGACGGATCCCCTCGTCCTGCTGACCGGCATTGCCGGACGCGGCAGCGGGGTCTTCTTCCCATACGATGTCCTGATCGCGCTCCAGGCGTACGAAATTGGCATGGCTGCGGGAAATCACGGCGCGTGCGGTGTGATGGCCGGCCACTACATCCACATCGATATGGAGCACGTCGGGAGCATCTTCGCACAGTCCGATTGAGATGCGTCCCTCGTCCATCATGCGGCGTCCGGCGGCCACTGCGTCTGGATTGACATCGCGGAGCACTTCCAGTTCATATTCCGATTTTCCTATCAATGCTCCGAGGGCAATGGCGATTGGGAGGCCTATCATTCCGGTGCCGGGAATACCGACACCCATTGCGTTCTTGAGCACGTTGCGGCTCAGGCGTACGTTGATTTCTTCAGGCACGGTGCCGAGCAGTTCGGTGGCTTTGGCTGCGCAGAGAGCCACGGCCACCGGTTCGGTGCATCCCATCGCGGGCACCACCTCGCGGTTGATGAGGGCGATTATTTCTTCTCTTTGTTCTTTGGGTATCATGATTGAAAAGGTTAGTCGTTGGTAAGGGGCAGCTGATTTCGGCTTGCGCTCTGCACTTTCTTCTCGCGCCAGCACTTGCGGCAGACAGCCATATAGCGTTCGTTGCCGCCGATCTCCACCTGTTCTCCCTGGGTCATTATCTCTCCATGTGAATCAATGCGGGCGTTTACGATTGTCTTGCGGCCACAAGAACACGTGGATTTCACTTCCTCAATGCTGTCGGCTATCTCGAAGAGTCTGCGTGAGCCTTCAAAAAGACCGGTCTGGAAGTCGGTGCGGAGGCCGTAGCACACCACGTTGCATCCGAAATCGTCAACAACGGCCGCCAGTTGGTCCACTTGCCTGGAGGTCAGAAACTGGGCCTCGTCCACGAGAATCCATTGCGGTCGGGGCGTCTGGCTCAATGTCTCCTCCTTTATCATGTTGTAGAGGTCGGTTTCGGGATAGATCCAGCCGCACTCCCGCTCGATGCCGATGCGCGAGCGAATCACGTTTCTTGCATCGCGTGTGTCTACCACGGGCTTGAGGCACTTGTAGGCCATTCCTCTCTCCTCGAAATTATAAGCCTGAGTCAATAGAAGGGCTGTCTTGGCAGACCCCATGGTGCCGTAGCGGAAGTATAGTTTGCCGATTCTGTTCATCGTATAGGGTAAAAAACTGTTGCGAAGTTACAACGAATTTGCCGAATCACCAAATAAAAATGCCGGATGTTACATTACTGTTAAATATGAGGATGTGATTCAACCGTATGGGCCGGAGTGGTGTTAATCCCGCATACGAGCCGGAATGATTCCTGGCTCACCAAACCATCTGATACCTCAACCGCTATGAACGCCTCCATATCCACCTCCGCCGTCTCGATGACTCTTTCGGTAAATCCGGTTGCCAACACGCTTGGCGCAATGCATCCCGAAATCCAGGCCACCATTATGCGCGGCGGGCGCGCTATTGCCCACGGCACGCGTCGAGCCGCCGGTCCGCTTTCGGGTGTGTTTGCGGTCAACGCTACACGTAGGGCTTCCGTGCTGCTTCTGGCCACGCGTATTCTTTTCGGAACGATGTTCATCATCATGGGGCTTTGTTCGCTTGACGCTCTGCCACTTGCAACCGCTTTCCAACTCCCGGAGTGGGCGGCCGTGACGGAGATCGTCACCGGATGCGCTCTTGCCTTGGGGCTCTTCTCGCGTATTTCGATGTTCGTGCTCGGCGTGCTCTATGCGTGGGTGGCGTACGAAGTGTGTTTGACGGGTATTTTCCCGCAGACTGCAATACTCTGTGCTCTTGGAGCTATTCTGAACTGCATTGCCGGCCCGGGTCGCTACAGTCTCGATATGCCGCTGTATAAGCTCCTGCGTCGCTCCCTGCGTCCGCGCCGGGCAGCCGCCAAATGAAAAACAATGAAAAACATTTAAAAATTTGCGTATTACGGATTTTTTAGCTAATTTTGCCACATTATTCCGCCATGGCATGAGGAAGAGCTGCCGCGAGTCGGTGGCCGCCCAACGGATCTAATTGATAATCAAATACATAGATGTACGCTATCGTAGAAATCAAAGGACAGCAGTTCAAGGCCGAAGAGGGCAAATATCTGTATGTCCACCACCTCGGCGATGAAGTGAAGCAGGGTGAGACCGTAGTTTTCGACAAAGTGCTCCTTCTGGACGCCGACGGCACTGTAACAGTAGGCGCACCTGCCGTAGAAGGTGCGAAAGTCACCTGCGAGGTGCTCGAGCCCCTCGTGAAGGGTGAGAAGGTGATCGTCTTCAAGAAGAAGCGCCGCAAAGGCTATCGTCGCAAAAACGGTCATCGTCAGCAGTTCTCCAAGGTATTAATCAAAAACATCGAAAAATAACACTCGACAATGGCACATAAAAAAGGTGTCGGCAGTTCCAAGAACGGCCGTGAATCAGAAAGCAAACGACTCGGAGTGAAAATCTTCGGTGGCTCCAACTGCAAGGCTGGCAACATCATCAAGCGTCAGCGTGGCACTCAGCATCATCCCGGCCTCAACGTAGGCATGGGCAAGGACCACACCCTTTTCGCCCTTATAGACGGCGTAGTGGTCTTCACCACCGGCAAGGAAGGCCGCAAGTTCATCAATGTGCAGCCTCACTCCGCCAACTGATAAAATTCCGGCGGGAAGATCATCCACACGTATACAGACGGCACGCCCGGACTCTCATCAAGAGCCCGGGCGTGCCGTCTGTAGACGTGCGACCTCAGGTAAGAGTCAGATTTCTTTGGGAAACAGTCAGAGGGGAGTCAGTTCGCCGGTGAGGGAATCCATGATATAGCCGCGCACGGTGATGTCCGCGGGCATCAGGGGGTGGTGGCCGATAAGGTCCACCGTCTCGCGCACGGCGCTTGGCGTTTCCTCGAAGCCGTGGAGCCACTCTTTGAGATTTATGCCGCAGTGCATCATGAGGTCGATGTGTTCTTGTGGCACACCGCGCTCTCTCATAAGGTGCAGCATTTCTTCTGCATCCATTCCCTGCACGCCGCATCCCGTGTGGCCGATGACCATTATTTCCTCCACTCCGAGTTCGTATACCGCCACCAGGAGGCTGCGGACGGTTGAATCAAAGGGGTTGGTGATGGTGCCTCCGGCGTTCTTGATCATCTTGACATCGCCGTTGCGCAGGCCGAGGGCTGCCGGCAGCAGGGTCACCAGGCGTGTGTCCATGCATGTGACGATGGCGATCTTCTTGTCCGGGTATTTGCTTGTCTGGAATTGTTCGTAACCGCGATTTTTAACAAACTCGCGGTTGAAGTTGAGCATTTCGTCGATCATTTCTTACGGTATGTGTCTTGGTTTTCTTTCGGGAAGGCATTGGGGAACGTCCAGTGCTGACGGGGGCGGACGCAGGCCGTGATTACAAGGGTGATACCGAGCAATATGAATGGTATGCTGAGCATCTGGCCGAGATTCATGCCATATTTCTCTATCATGGCGTATTCCGAGGACACTTGCACGTTTTTGACGTATTCTATAAGGAAACGTGTGCCGAAAGTCCATACGAAGAACACTCCGGTGAGGAGCCAGGGGCGTTCTTCCGCATTGCGTTTCCAGTACATCCACATCAGCAGCGCGAAGAGGACGAAGTAGCATCCGGCCTCGTAGAGTTGTGTGGGATGCATCGGGAGGGTAGCGCCGTCACGCACGAAGATGAAGCCCCAGGGAAGGTCGGTCGGTCCGCCGTAAATTTCCGAGTTCATCAGATTGCCCAGGCGTATAAGTCCGGCCACAAGTGCCACGGCGACAACTATTTTATCAAATACCCATGAGGCGGGTTTCTTGCTCACGAGCCAGGAGAATAGGAGTAGGGCGATTATGTTGCCGATGGTGCCTCCGTGGCTTGCGAGGCCTCCTTCCCATATTTTCAGTATTTCGCCGGGATGCTGGGAATAATAGTCCCATTGGTAGAAAAACACGTGTCCGAGGCGGGCGCCGACCACCGTGCCGGCCACGAGGTATATCAGGAGCACCCCGAGCCAGCTCTCCGGGGCGCCCTCATGTTTGAACATACGCGCCACGATCTGATAGCCGATGAAAAATCCTACGGCAAACATGAGTCCGTACCATCTCACGGTGAGGGGTCCGAGGGAGAATATGGCGGGGTCTGCGTTCCAGACCACATAGTCAAGCGTGGAAATCATATTGAAAGGGTGAAGTTGGAAATTTCCCGGACGCACCGGGAGGTAAGAGTGTCTGTGGAGGGTAATCAGCCCTCCGCAGACTGAGATGAGGTCTGAAGGCAGGCCGGAGCCTACATTATTTTTCTCCGACGATTGCAGCGGTGTCGGTGGCGATCATGAGTTCCTCGTCAGTGGGGATGACCACTACGTGCACCTTGGAATCCGGACCGGAAATCTCCACCTCCTTGCCGCGGGCTTTGTTGGCCTCAGCATCGAAGGTGACGCCCATGAAGGCGAGTTTCCTGCAGATTTTCTCGCGGGTGCCGAGCTGGTTCTCGCCCACGCCGCCGGTGAATACAATCACGTCCACACCTCCGAGCACAGCTGTATAAGCGCCTATGTATTTGAGGATACGGTATTCATACATATCCATCACGAGGCGTGCGTGCTCATCTCCGCGGGCTATCGCGTCTTCGATGTCACGCATATCGCTGCTCACACCGCTCACGCCAAGCACTCCACTCTTCTTGTTGATGTAATTGAGCAGACCGTCGGCATCGAGATTGAGCTCCTTCATGAGGTAGACAAGTGCTCCCGGATCGACATCTCCGCAGCGGGTGCCCATCATCAGGCCCTCGGTGGGGGTGAGGCCCATGGAGGTGTCGACACTCTTGCCGTCGCGGATAGCAGTGATGGAGCCGCCGTTTCCGATATGGCATGTGATGATGCGCTGTTTCTCGTAGTCGAGGCCGAGGAACTCGCATGCGCGGCGAGACACGTAGCGATGGCTCGTGCCGTGGAAACCGTAGCGGCGCACACCGTATTTGTCGTAAGCCTCGTAGGGGAGGGCATACATATAGGCCTCGGCGGGCATGGTCTGGTGGAAAGCAGTGTCAAACACCGCTACCTGGGGCACCTGGGGAAGAAGATCTGTCACAGCCTCGATACCGGTGATGTTGGCGGGGTTGTGCAGGGGGGCCACAGTATAGCACTCCTTGACCTTCTCTATCACTTCGGGAGTGATGAGCACGGATTTGTTGAACTTATCCATGCCGTGCACCACGCGGTGTCCGACGGCCTGGATTTCATCAAGGCTCTTGATGGCGCCCTCCTTGGGATCCGTGAGAATGTCGAGCACATTCTTGACGGCCTCCTTGGCGGTAGGCATGTCGGTGACGATGGTCTCTTTCGTGCCGTCGGGACGTTTGAACTTCAGAAATGAATCGGGTAGTCCGATTTTCTCCACGCCTCCCTCAGCGAGGACGGCTTTGGTGGCGGAGTCGATGAGCTTGTATTTCACACTGCTTGAGCCGCAGTTGAGAACGAGAATCTTCATTGTATATGTGAAAGATGTCGGGTTAAGAATGGAATCAATCGTATGATAGTCGCGGAAGTGTCAAGCCTCAAGTCCCTTGTCTCCGATCGCCTGGTTGCAGGTGACGATGATGGTGTTGACTATATCCTCCACCGTGGCGCCGCGCGAAAGGTCGTTGACCGGAGCTCCGAGGCCCTGGAGTATGGGGCCGACGGCACCTGCTCCGGCGAGGCGCTGTACGAGTTTGTAGGCGATGTTGCCGACTTCGAGCGAGGGGAAGATGAGGGTGTTGGCGTGTCCGGCCACGGGGCTGCCTGGAGCTTTCTGCACTCCAACGGAAGGCACGATGGCGGCATCGCTCTGGAGTTCTCCGTCAACGAGGAGCTCGGGCGCGAGGTCGTGTACCATTTCGGTGGCTATGCGCACCTTGTCCACACGCTCGTGGCTTGCGCTACCCTTGGTGGAAAACGACAGCATTGCGACCACGGGGTCAAGCCCGGCTATATCCTTCGTGGTCTTGGCTGTGGAGATGGCTATCTGGGCGAGTTCTTCGCTTGTGGGGTCAGGCACCACGGCGCAGTCCGCGAAGATAAGCATGCCGTCCTGTCCGAAAGGACAACCCTCCGGGAGGAGCATGATGAAGGCTCCGCTCACCACAGAGATGCCGGGTTTGGTCTTGAGTACCTGGAATGCGGCGCGGAGCACGCTTGAAGTGGGGCTGAGGGCGCCGGCCACCATGCAGTCCGCATCTCCAGCCTTGATCATGAGGCATCCCAGATAGAGAGGATTCTTCACCTGGTAGCGGGCATCCTCAAGGGTCATACCCTTTTTCTTACGGAGCTCGCAGAGGAGCTCGGCATACTTCTCAGTGAAGTTCTTGTCGTCGCCGTCATGAATCGTGGCCTTGGCGATGTGGCTCAGGCCGAGTTCCTCGGCCTTGGCGAGCACCTCCTCACGCTTTCCGATGAATGTGACTTCGGCGATGCCGTCGGCCAGAATACGGTCGGCTGCCTGGAGCGTGCGGGGTTCTGTCGATTCGGGGAGCACGAGGCGCTGGGGATGTTTTTGCGCCGTGGCGGTGAGACGTTCAAACAGTGTCATGATACTATCTTTAAAATTAGATTTGGACTTGAAATATACCCGGACTCGTATCGGGCGGGCCACTCAAGGCGTGTCGTCGCCCTGAATAGGCGCAAAGTTAGCAAATACTATTCAAATGATATGCACGCGAGGAGTGAAAAATGGGAAAAATTTGCTAATTTTGCATCCGTGTCACGCGCGGGTACGTTTTCCGCGTCTGCACGCCTAAGGAGAAATGCGTCTTATAAAACGTCTGCATCTGTTTGTGTTGAAGAGTTTTCTTCCCCTTTTCGCGATGACTTTCTTCATCGTGCTCTTCATCGTGCTCATGCAGTTCCTGTGGAGATACATTGACGATTTAGTGGGAAAGGGCTTGGGCATGGGGGTGCTTGCGGAACTGTTTTTCTATGCCGCTGTCTCCATGGTGCCCATGGCTTTGCCCTTGGCCATACTGCTGGCTAGTCTCATGACCTTCGGCAACTTCGGCGAGAAATTCGAACTTACCGCCATGAAGGCCTCCGGAATTTCTCTCCTGCGTGTCATGGCTCCGCTGATAGTATTGATTTCAGGGGTAGCCGTAGGGGCTTTTTTCTTTCAGAACGACATTCTCCCCAAAGCGCAGGTCAAGATGTGGACGCTGCTTTTCTCCATGCGTCAGAAGTCTCCCGAGCTGGAGATACTGGAGGGGGTGTTTTATGACCAGATACCGGGCTATAACCTGTATGTGCAGTCGAAAGACCGTGAGACCGGGATACTCCGTGATGTGATGATATATGATGTCTCGCGCGGAGGAGACAACGGCACGATACTCCTTGCGGACTCGGCGCGTATGGCGATGACGGCGGGCAACACGCATCTGTACCTGCATCTGTGGAAAGGGGAGCAGTTCGAGAATCTCCGTGACCAGCAGACGATGGCCCGCGCGGGAAACGTCCCCTTCCGGCGCGAGACATTCGATGATAAGGAGATACTCATAACATTCGATGCCAACTTCAACCGTATGGGGGAGGAGGGTATGCGCAGTCAGTATGTCGGCAAGAACATCTCGGAGCTGCGCCACACCATCGACTCCATAGGGAGGATGGTGGACTCTGTCGGCGGTGTTTTCGGCCGTGAACTGCAGCGCGGGGGCACCCCCCTTGCATCCGGCATGGAGTACACTTATCACGATCGTAACGGGAAGGATGTGAGAGCCTCCTCCGAATCCGCGTCCGTGCGTCCGCTTGACGTCGATTCCCTCATGCTGACGCTGCCGGCTGAGGCCGTACCTGTGGTGATGGCCTCAGCCATGCGCTCCTCGCAGATGCATCAGGGTGACGTGCAGTTCAAGGTGTCGACCATAAGTGAAGAAAAACGCAGCATACGCCGCCACGAGATAGAACTCATCAAGAAGTTCACTCTCTCCGTGGCCTGCCTGATTTTCTTCTTCATCGGCGCTCCTCTCGGGGCGATCATCCGCAAGGGTGGTCTCGGCACTCCTCTGGTGATATCCGTGCTGCTCTTCCTTTTCTACTATATCATAGACAACACAGGCTACAAGATGGCGCGTGACGGCCACTGGAACGTAATGGCCGGAATGTGGCTCTCCACCGCAGTGCTTTTCCCGTTGGGCGTATATGTCACCTGGAAGGCCATGAACGATTCCGCCGTATTCGACAAGGATGCGTATGTCAGGTTGATAGACAGACTTTTCGGTCGGAGACATGACAGGGTCGTTCCCTTCAAGGAGGTCATCATCCATGAGTCAGACAGCTGGCAGGCCAAGCGAATGGTGCAGACCTTGTGGTCGGAAGCCGGAAATATGCTTGCAAAACTGTCATCTTGTGGCGTAGGGAATTATTTCAGATGGTGTCTTGACGGAATCGATACGGCAGGTGTGGCAGCAGTCTCCGCTCAGACCGAAGAGACGGTGGCCTATCTGCTTGACTGCCGTGACGCGCGTGTGATACGTCTGCTTGAGAAATATCCCGTGTTAAGGGTATTGTGGGTATACCGCCCATCGTTGGGGAAGAGGTGGATAGGATGGATTCTTCTTTTCTGTCTTCCGGTGAGTGTCCCCTTGTGGTTAGCGGCCCGCAGGCATATCTCCATTCTGAATAGTGACTTGCGTGAAGTGTGCCGGGTATCGCGCGATATCGACACATTGCTGACATGATCATCTGCTCGGGACATCAATTACATCAATAGCAAAAAAATAAAAAAGCATAAGGATATGAACGACAATAATCTCTATATACGCTTTGACTGGGCAATAAAGCATCTGCTTCGCGACAAAGCCAATTTCGATATACTCGAAGGATTTATCTCGGTGTTGCTCGGAGAGGATGTGAAAATCGAAGAGATACTTGAGAGCGAGTCCAATCAGGAGGATGCCAACGACAAGTTCAACCGTGTGGACATCAAGGCGAAAAACGACAAAGGGCAGATTATCATCGTGGAAGTGCAGCTGACCCGTCAGCTTTACTATCTCCACCGCATACTTTACGGTACATGCAAGGCCATTACGGAGCACATCAACATCGGCGATAAGTATGACCAGGTGAAGAAGGTCTACTCAATCAGTCTGCTCTATTGTGAATATGGACAGGGAGACGATTACGTCTATCACGGTCAGACGGTTTTCAAAGGTATTCATACCGGCAATCACCTTCTCGTAAATATGAAGGAAGACGGAGCGATTATCCCCCAATATCCACGGGAGGTGTTCCCGGAGTATTACCTTGTCAGAGTCAACAGCTACGACAGGATTCCCGACAAGGTGATTGATTCTCCTCTCGACGAGTGGATGACATACCTCAAGACAGGTAAGATCAAAGAGAATACCCGCACGCCCGGACTCCGACAGGTGAAAGAGAAACTCCGTGTGATGAGGATGGACGAAAAGGAACGCCGAGATTACTATCGGCACATGGACAATATCATGGTGCAGAACGATGTGCTTGATACGGCTCACGACGAGGGACGGGAAGAGGGCCTCGCCGAAGGTCTCGCGGAGGGACGCGCCCAAGGCCTCGCTGAGGGTCGTGCAGAGGGTCGTGCAGAGGGTCGTGCAGAGGGTCGTGCAGAGGGTCGTGCAGAGGGTC
>CAMWLC010000044.1 GCA_947174995.1 uncultured Porphyromonadaceae bacterium | reverse complement strand
AAACTTAAATCAGTAAACATACAAAACCGAGTCAACCTTTTTCAGGAACAGACACCTGAGCCATATTCTTATGACTGTGTGCAACAAAATTTGATATTTTGCGAAAAAAATGGTATTTTTGCGGTATCAATCAAAAGCAACGCCCATGAGCACATTTGTAGACCCCTTCCTCGACACCGGTTTCAAGAGAATATTCAGCACGGAAAATGTGTCGAATGAAATACTCTGCGCCTTCCCTGCCGATAGAGCGTGTGAAGGCTCTGCGCCAATCTTAGGTGCTTGACAAATGGTCAGATTGGTGCCGTCAAGTGTGAAGTTTTTCCGGATTCACACCCCGGGAATCTTGATTTGTGTGCTTGCGGCGTTGTGTGGATGTGGCCGGGGGGTGAAGGAGGAGAGTCCCGAGGCTCTGTATCCGGAACTCGACCGCGAGATAGAGAGGAGCGCATATTACGATTCGATCCATGAAAACCGTATCGCCGATTTAAAGGGCAGACTTGCTACTGCACGGACTGACAGCGCCCGGGTGGCACTCGAAACTATCCTTGCGGATGCATACGAGGCCTATAATGCGGATTCCGCCGTGGTGTATATGCGTCGCGCCTTGAATGATGGCGGCAACTCGTCGGATAGTGAAACAGAGAATCTTCGCCGTATACGTCTCGCGAGTGTCCTGGCACATGCAGGCCGGTTTGAGGAGTCGCGCTCCATCTTGGGCAATAGCCGCCCCTCCGATAATGACACCCTGCTCCTTGAGGAGTATTACGCCACATACAGCAATCTCTATCAGTATTTGTGCGAGTACGCCACCGGCAGCGGGGTAGAAGCCGACAGCATACACCGCCTCGAGATGTGGCGTGAGCGGTATAACGACTCCGTAATGGACATAGTCCGTCCGGAATCCTTCAATGCCATGGTATTCGGTGCGCCCCGTCTTGCGCGCCATGGGAGAATAAGCGAGGGTACGGCGATGATAGAGCGCCATTTGAACGACTATCGCTCCGGGAGCCGGGAATACTCCATCCTCGCTTCCATCCTTTCCTATCTCTACGGGGAGGCCGGAGATCATGATCGGGAGAGAAAGTATATAGCTCTCAGCGCAATCTCGGATATCAGGGGGGCTGTCAAGGAGAATATGTCATTCCGGGCGCTTGCCACCGGACTGAGTGCCGACGGTGATGTCGAGAGGGCCTACCGTTATCTGCAGAAGAGTATGGCGGATGCCGATTTTTACGGCACCAGTCTGCGGTCGGTGCAGGCAAGCAGAATGCTTCCGGTGGTCTATGGAGCATACAGCGACCGCCAGAAGGAACTCTCGCGCATGAGACACCGTCAGGTGATATGGCTTGCGGTGACGGCTCTGCTGATGACCGCCGCGTTGATAGCCGTGTGGCGGCTTTACCGCTCATCGCGGCGCATCGGAAGACGACTCGCCACCGCCAACACTGCTCTTGAAGATGCTAACGGGGCGTTGGAGGATGCCAACGCCGCTCTCAGCCGTGCGAGCAGAGTGAGGGAGGAATATGCGGTGATGTTTATGGAATATGGCTCCTCCGTGGTCTCCGCCATGCAGCAATATCATCAGGGTCTGAAAGTATACAGCGCGAGCCACACCAGGGAGGCCCTGATGAAGAAAATAAGCTCTTCTGAGATGAGTGACCGTGCCTTAGGGGATTTCTATGCTCTCTTTGACCGTGCGGTGCTTGACATCTGTCCGGCGTTCATTTCGAGAGTGGGTGCATTGTTGCGCGAAGACGGGCAGAGTGTGGTGCGTAACGGTGATCTTCTCAACACCGAGCTGCGCATCCTTGCCCTTATCCGTCTCGGCATAGACGATAACGCGAGGATAGCCGGTATCCTGCGTTGCTCCATCACCACTGTCTACACCTACCGCTCCAAGCTCCGGAAACGAGCCCTCCGCGCGGAGTCATTTGAATCTGACATCCGCACACTCTGATAGACAGGGGTCAATAAAAAGGACAGCGGACAATAAAAAGGACACAGACAATAGAAAGGACGAACTCGGAAGAGTTCGTCCTTTCTATTGTCTGTGTTGCGGCGCCCTCAGGGGAGGCTGATTTTCACCGCCCTCTCGGGAGTGGTGATGATGTAGAGTCCGGAGGGAAACATATCGAGGTCCATCTCGCTACCGTATGCGGAGGCCACGCGAAGCCCGGAGATCGAGTATACGCCGATAGGCGCCTCCTCGCTCATTATAACCTTTTTCCCGCACAAGACGATTCCCAAGCCATCTTCCGTAACGGAATCGACTGAGGTGGGAACGATCTCCTCCACCTTGTTGTCGTCTATACGCAGCCAGTAGTCACGGTTGGCCGTGATGTTGAAGTCGGGGAGCTGCTTGTTGTTGTTCCAGTTATTGAAGATGAGGTTGAAGTTTCCGCCCTCGTTGTCAAGACCGAACACCTGGTATGGCGTACTATCCTCGTTGATCTCGTCAATGGGAGCCTGTCCGGGCCAAGCGCCGAAAAGCTCGCTGTCGCCCCATGCGTAGAGGCCGAGGGCGTCCCAGGAAGTGCGGTTGTCCACGTATATATAGTGGCGGCATACCGGCACCTCGGGCAGGTGGCCGGTGAAGGTAACGTTGTCGATGCCGAGGGCCATTGCCCCTTGGGCCGCGTCGCCTGAGGCCACTGAAATGTTCCACGCCAGGTATAGGTCAAGGCCCGCCCCGAGCGACACCGGCAGCGTGCCCTTTACGGAAATTATCTCGCCGGGGACTTCCGCATATCCTTCGGTAGCGTTGTCGGGGGCGAAGTAGGTGTAGAAATCATCGCCGGCCTTGATCCAGTTACGACCATCGTATGAATAGTGGAGCTGCACAGCGAATCCCGCCTGATTGTTGCCTTTGCGGTATTTCTCGACGTTGTAGGCCACGTCCACCTTGTCAAGATTCTTGCGACCGTCGTTGCAGATGTGGGTGTAGATGTTGAGGGCGCGGGTGCCGTTGGCTACTCCGGTCGTGATACCGCCGGGAGCGCGGTCGGAATCGCCGTCGGCACCGAAATTCCAAAGACCGTTCTTGGCATTGGAGGGGAGGGAAACTCCACCGGCATACATGGTGGAGGTCATCGCCGTGGCGTATGTGCCGAGGGTGCGGGTGCCGACGGTCTGGCGGTCTATGCGCCATGCCTCGGGCATTTCCGCGTTTGTATCGGTGCCAAGGGAATCGAAATCCTCGGAGATCGTGATGTTATCGGCATTGAGGCTCAGTGCCGGATAGGTTATGACTTCTGTGGAATGGTCAGTGACTGTCACCTCGGCGGTCTTTGTGAACTCTCCGCAGGAAGCTGACACAGTGAATGTGCCGCGTGAGCCATCGGAGACGAATACCCCCTCCGGAGTTATAGTGCCTCCGCCATCCACGGTATATGTCACTCCATCCGTAGGAAGCTCAATGCCGAAATCATCATACAGGCGTGCCGTAAAGCGCAGGGTGCCGTCAAGGTGAGATATGGCGTTGACGTAGCCGTTCATCGCACGCGATGCGTAGCGGCGCATAGCGGCCCCCTCGTCGGCCGTCATGCCGGCCGGAGTGTAGGTGATGTCCAGGGGATCGGTGCCCGTAATGGCACCATATTCCATACATGCAGCCATATAAGTGGCTTTGGGAGTGGGGTGGCGATCATCGGAAAACCATGTCGATATTTCCCGTGTGCCCTCGTCGGTGAAAGCATCCTTGTAGGCTGCCGCTACGGGTACGACTATCGCTCCGAGTTCGGAGCCGATATCGGAATACACCTCAAGGAAGCGGTCGTTGTAATCTGAGAAATTGGTCCAGTCGCTGCTGTATGCCCAGTTCACGGGGAGTATTACGGTAGCGTTGGGATTCGGGCAGTACTGACGGATATACTCCATCCATTGGGCCACGGAGTTACGGAAAGTCTCGGGATTGGTGCGGGGAAGTGAGCTCTGCTCCTGGAGGATGATGTGTGACCATGCGTCGGAGCGTATCATCATCTTGGCGCCGGGAGTGCCGTCCTCGGCGAGTCCGTCCCCCTCGTTCCAATGGTAGCTCAGAGGTTTGCCGAGATTGGTGTGCTTGGTCCATGCGGCATCCGTACCCATTGCGGACGCTATATCGTTGAAAACGAAATCCTGGTCATTGTAGTGGATGAGGCTGTTGTTGAGCGAGAGCACCTTTATTTTCTCCGGATTTTCAGGAGTGAGGATAGTGTATTGAGGAGAAACCACGAACTTCGCGGGGCGAGACTCGACCGGAGTCAGAGTGTATGAGCCGTCGGCAAGTGAGAAAGAGATATTGTATGTGCCGGGAAGCGCGGCGGCTTTTCCCTTCATTCCCTTTGAGAGGACACCCTCGGTGGAGGGTGATGCAGCATCGGCTTCCAGGCCCCAAGCGCCCCCCATCCCGGGACGCTGATAGATCATCCAGCGGGAGAGCCCGTCAGCCCCGGCTTTCATTGACACAAGGCCTTTGAACAGATTGTCAGCCGTATCGAGGCGGAGTTCACCGTCGGTCGACATATAGTTCCAGTCGTTGAAATCGCCGTAGATATATACGGAAGTCAGATCGCGATCATCATCATCCAACTCGATCAGCAGGGTTGCCGTGCCTGTTGAGATGGAGAGGACTATGCGTCTGCACTTGAAGACGTATGAACCGCAGGAGATATTGGCATCCGTGCCGGCAGTGAGGGTATAGGGAGTATCGGGGAGGATGTTGGAACCGTTTGAACCGTAGTTGCATGATGCACTCCAGGAAGCGTCGGCCACCTTGAACTGGCCTCTGAGTTCCTTGTCATACAGCACGTATGTCCCCTCCTCTTCCTTGGAGAATTCCCACTCGGAATCCGCGCCCCAGGAGTTGACCTCTCCCCGGAGATATATGCCCGAAGGGACGAATGGAGCGCGGTTAGGGTCCACCCAACCTGTGTAGACCTCGGGATTTGCGATGGGCGCCAATCCTTCGGGGGATAGACAGAAGTAGGAATCACCTTCCGCAAGGAGAGTCACCGGTCCGTATGATATGCCGTCGGCCACGGCTGTGATGTCGAAAGCTCCTTGTGCGGCCATTTCCCACACGTCATAGCTAACGCCGTTCAAGGTCTTGACCAGAGAGGGAGCCACGCCGGGAGCGGGACCGAATGTATCATTGTCCGGGGAGTAAACGCTCAAGCTGCGAGCACGCAGAGCGTTTTCGATCATCAGATAGTGCGTTTCAGTGTCGGCGAATGAAGCCGTCACCACAACGTTGTCTATCGCCAGACCCTGGGCTTTGTCAGGGGTAGACCCCGAGGCCACGGATATATTCCAGGCGAGATATATTGTCTCGTCGGGGGCCACGTTGACAAGCAGGGTCCTGTCGGTCACTGATGCCGAGGAGATGGGCACCGTCGCGGCTCCGGCTGTCTCCGAATCAGCCGGGAACAGGGTGTGGAATCCCTCACCGGCGCTCGTCCAGTTCTCGCCATCGCCTGAATAGTAAAGCTGCACGGCAAACCCCGCTGCATTGGCACCCTTCCTGTACTTCTCGATATCGTATGAGATGGTGAGCCTGTCCACGGGCAAATCGGAGCCATTGTTGAGGGCGGTCATGAGCGAGAGGCAGCGTGTGCCGTTGCTCACGGTGGTGGTCAGGCCTCCGACAGCTCTGTCGGAGGGGTCGGCGGAGTCGCCGAAATTCCATGTGCCGTTTTTCGCGTTTGAGGCGAGCGAAACGCCTCCGGTGTACATGACTTCGGTGGAGGCTGCGGCCCATTTGCCGACGGTGCGCGGAGCATTCAGGTTGCGATCCACGCGCCAGCCCGGGGGGAGTGCTGTCTTAGCTTCCGAAGCATCGGGATTCCACATGTAGTTGAAATCCTCCGCCACCGTAGGATAGGTTCTGTCTATCACGCGCATCACGCCTGCATGAGCGTTCAGGCACATCAGCGCAATTCCCGACAGAAAGAGGGTGCGAGTTTTGTTCATAGGTCAGTTATAAAAGTAAGTAGTTCTGAAAAATTAAACGATACTTGTTTTAAAGCAGTTCTTGAAAAATCTTGAACCATAAAATTTGCTGTTTTTGGCCGCTTTGAGCTTGTCATTCAGTCGAATACATACGTATTCTCCCTCATTCCGCACTCAAATCGCCTCAAAAACATCTAAATTTTATGTGTTCATTTATTTTTCAGAACTACTTAAGTATATTATGGTAAACAAAGATGTTGCGGAT
This sequence comes from uncultured Porphyromonadaceae bacterium, assembly GCA_947174995.1. GTDB lineage: Bacteria > Bacteroidota > Bacteroidia > Bacteroidales > Muribaculaceae > Lepagella. The sequence continues at coordinate 14,381 of CAMWLC010000044.1, read as the reverse complement.
TTTCCCGCCGCGTGGCTGTCCGACAGGGGGTGAAATAGAGAAAATGCGCACTGAAAACGCTTGATCAAGTTTAGAAATTTATATAGAATATCTTAAATTAATATCTTGAATTATAGTAATATAGCGTTTGAATATATTTAGATTATGACTTGATACTGTTGTGACGCATGTTGCGATGCACTACCTTTGCGGCGTTGGAATCGCACTATCTCTAATTTAACATACCTTAAAATCATGAGAATCAAAAAATGGAAAGTTAAGGTCGTCACCCTGCTTATGCTGTGGATGGCGGCTTTGGTGACGGCTCCTTCAGCATGGGCGCAGTCACAGTCGGTGCAGGGTACCGTCTCGGATCCCTCCGGCGATGTCCTCATCGGAGTGACGGTCTCCGTGAAGGGAGATCAGCGTAATGCCACCATGACAGACATGGAGGGTCATTACCGTCTCAACAATGTCCCCGCTGACGGTACTCTGGTATTCAGCTACGTCGGTTTCCAGGGAGTGGACGCCAAGGTCGGCGGACGCACCGTGGTCGATGTGGTGATGCACGAGGACAGCGAGATTCTTGACGAAGTGGTCGTGGTGGGCTACGGCTCCCTCAGCCGCAAGGAGATCTCAAGCTCCGTGGTGCAGGTCAACAGTTCCGACTTCCAGAAGGGAGCGATGAACAATCCCATGGAGATGATCACCGGCAAGGTGGCAGGTCTGAACGTGTCGAGCACCGCCGCCGCCAATCCTAACGGCAGCGCGGATCTGCAGGTGCGCGGCGCCACATCACTGAGCGCGGGCAACGGCCCTCTCATCGTCATCGACGGCGTGGCCGGAGGGGACATTCGCACTCTCGCGCCCCAGGATATAGAATCCATGTCCGTGCTTAAGGACGCAGCCTCCGCAGCCATATATGGTACGCGCGGTGCCAACGGCGTAATCCTCATCACCACCAAGAAGGGCACAGGGCAGCCCGGCGCTCCTGTCGTCACATACGATTCATACGCGGCGGTCGCTTTCGCAAAGGATCGTCCCAAAGTGCTTTCTCCCTACGAATGGCGTCTTGCCCGCAGAGGAAACGACTACGGCGCAAGCACCGACTGGTATAGCCTCATCACGCGCGACGCTTCGTATGACACCAACCAATATATCTCGATCGACGGCTCCCTGGCCAACGGAGGATATTACACGGCCTCGGTCAACTACAAGAACGCCAACGGTCTCGACATCGTGAGCAAGCGCGAGGAGTTCGGCGGACGCGCCGCTGTGGCTGCCAACACCCTCGCCAACCATCTTCGCTTCAGCGCCTCCATCAACGCCCGCCGCGTCAATGAGGACTGGGGCGACGACGGAATGTTTGACACCGCCCTCGGCATGAACCCCACCATCCCCGTCTTCAACGAGGACGGCACATATTTCCAGCCCACCTCTCCGACGGATATAAAGAATCCCGTGCAGCAGCTTAAGGTCAACACCTCCCAGGGGGCACGCACGTATCTTCTCGGGTCCGCCGACGTGAAATACAGCATCTGGAGCAACGACAAGCACAGCGTCAGCACCACTCTTTCCTATTCCTACAACTACAACGACCTCAAGAGCGGCTACTATACTCCCACCACCTCCGGCGAATCCTACTGGGGAGGTTACGCGGGACGCGCCTCGATACACTATCAGAAGTGGTGGACCAACCAGGTGGAATGGATCGCCAACTACAGCTTCCGCTCCGATGACCACGACGTGAAGGTAGTGGGTGGCTATTCCTTCCAGCGCTCCATGTGGGAGCAGATGTTCGAGCAGAACAATAACTTCACCTTCGACGGTCCCAAATGGGACGGTATCGGTTCCGGCTCTTGGCTCGGCGACGGCAAGGCGCAGATGTATGCCGGAAAGAGCGAGTCAAGACTCGTGGGCTTCTTCGGCCGCGTGAACTACGCATGGCGTGACATGCTCTTCGCCTCGGCCTCCATCCGTCATGAGGGCTCCACGAAGTTCGGAGCTGACAAGAAGTGGGGTTCCTTCCCCTCGGTGTCAGTGGCATGGGAAATGGCCGGAGCCCCCTTCCTTGCCGACTACGTGCAGACAGTGCAGAGCCTCAAGCCCCGTTTCTCCTACGGTGTGACGGGCCGAAGCGACTTTGACGCATACCGTTCGCTGGCCACCTACTCCCCCTCGGGCACATATCTCATCGACGGACAGTGGATCACCGGCTACCGTCCCTCCAACAACGCCAACCCCAACCTCGGATGGGAGAAACTGAGCAGCATCAATGTCGGCGTTGACTTCATGTTCTTCAATCGCATCTACGGCGCGATAGAGTTCTTCGACCGCCGCTCGCAGGACCTTCTCTACAACTACACCGCTCCTCAGCCCCCGTATGTATATCCCGACATCCTCGTCAACGTGGGCACTACCCGCAATACCGGAGTTGAGCTGGCTATCACCGCCGACGCCGTAACCAATCAGCCCGTCACCTGGACCACCGGCATCAACTATTCCTACGGCACGACGAAACTCACCAAACTCTCCAACTCCATCTATCAGGCATCCTATCTCGACCTCTATCGTAAGCCGGGTGTCGGTACCGCCGAATACTTCTTCCGCGTGGAGGAAGGGGGCCGCATCGGTCAGTTCTGGGGATATGAGTATGCCGGCTACGACGAGAACCACAACATGCTCGTCTATGACGCAGCCGGGGAGAAGATACCCGCCGCATCGGCCAATCCCGAAGACAAGCGATACATCGGCGACGGCGCTCCCAAGCACTTCCTGACCTGGACCAACACCCTGAAGTGGAAGAATTTCGACCTCAGCCTGATGTTTAACGGAGCCTTCGGATTCGAGATCTTCAACATGCGCCGCTACGGCATGGGCCTCAAGGGGAGCGGCAGCGACAACGTATTGCGCAGCACGTATCTGGCCGACCGCGACGTGTGGTCAGGTGGCGGCGTGATCTCCTCCTACTTCCTGGAGCGCGGCGACTATTTCAAGCTCGAGAACGTCACCCTGGGCTACACCGTGCCTATCCGTGACCGCAAGCTGATCGACAGCCTCCGCGTGTACCTGTCCGCCAAGAACCTCTTCACGCTCACCGGCTACACCGGCACCGATCCCTCCGCCGTGACCTCCACGGGCATCACCCCGGGCATCGACGTGACGAGCGCTTATCCGGCGGCCACACAGCTGACACTCGGCGTGACACTGCGTTTCAAGTAAATTCCGGCACCATTATGAAGTGTCAAAACAAATCACTCTTAGAGCGAAAACACATGAGACTTTTCAAATATACCGGCGCGCTCCTCGCCGCCGCAATAGGTGTCGGAGCCACCTCCTGCACCGACCTTGACGAAACGACCTTCGACCGCATCGACGCCGGCGTCTACTACCAGGACGCAAACAGCGTCAAAGGAGCGGTAGCCTCCATCTACGCCAGCGCCGCGAGCGGTTTCCTGGAGTATTTCTGGTACCTCAACGAATTTCCCGCTGACCAGATAGCCTGGCGCACGTGGAACGGGGGAGCCTGGGGCTACGACGAGGCCGCCAAATTCGTGCTCTCCTCCCAGACCTGGAACTCCGAATCCGTGATCATCCGCCAGGCATGGGAACACGCCTGGGAGACCATCGGCCTGTGCAACACTCTCATCGTGGATCTCGAGAAACTTTCTCCCGACGCCGTAGGAATGACCGAGGCCGAGCTCCGCAACTGCATAGCCGAGGTGCGCACCATGCGTGCATGGGCATACTACAACAACTTCGAGCTTTGGGGCGGCGCCCTTCCCCTCTGCACGTCAAACGACGGCGTGGTGCCCGGCTCCGCATCCACCGACTTCAACGAGGGATGCAAGGTGATATGGAAATTCATCGCCGACGAGCTCGACGGATGCTACGAGGACCTCACCCCGGAGGATGGCTCCGGAGCCACGCGCAACCGCATGAACCGTGGCATGAACCGTATGCTCAAGATGCGTCTGCTGCTTAATTCCGAAGTGTGGACCGGCACGCCCCGCTATGACGAGTGCGCCACCCTGGCCCGGGACATCATCGACGGTGACTACGGCACATACAACATCGCCTCTGACTACCGTGAGATCTACGGTATCAACAACAGCACCTGTCAGGAGGTGGTGTTTGCCTTCGCCATGGAGGCGGGCCGTATGACCAACAACAACCGCAACACCCCCTTCCTCCCTTACAACTACGACGAGATGTTCGGATTCTCCTGCGACCAGGGAGGCTGGAACTGCACCTGCCTCGTGCCCTCCAAGGACAACACCGGCACGCTCGTTCCCAACGCCGGATCGGCCGATCCGAAGAGCTTCCTCTTCGACTACGGCGACAAGCTCGGCGCACCCTTTGACCGCATGAGCGACTCCGACATCCGCAAGCAGCCCTTCACCTGTGATGCAGCCGGCAACTGGCAGGGAATATTCGCCATGGGGCCGCAGAAAAACTGGAGCACAGGAGCCGACGTGCTTGCCGACGCCGACCTGCAGGACAAGCCCCTGATCTATGTGGACCAGGTGGGCACGTTCCTGAATCTCGGTCGTGAGCTCGAACCCGTGATGTCGCCCCGCTGGGGACAGACCAACTCCGGCTACCGCGTGCTGCGCTATCCCATCTATCCCGAGTCCACCGGACTTGACTGGCGTGACGCCGACCAGGTGGAGTTCCGTCTCGCCGAGGTGTATTACACGCTTGCCGAGTGCAAGCTCCGCGCCGGAAACGCCGGTGAGGCCAAGAAGCTCGTCAATGATGTGCGCCAGCGTTACTTCGCCGCAAACCCTGCGGCTCTCGAGCAGCCCGGCCCCGGCTTCTCCGCCTTCGATGCCGACTGGATGCTGAGCCAGTGGGGACTCGAGTTCCTTGACGAGGGACGCCGCAGACGCACTGACCTGCGCCGCTTTGATAAGTTCACGCAGGGACAGTGGTGGTTCTTCGGACGCGCCACGGAGACTGACCGTCAGCTCCCCGCCCGCCGCGAACGCAAGTATGAATGGTATCCGCTGCCGCAGGTGGCCCTCATGGTCAACCCCGGCCTCGTACAGAATCCCAATTACTGATTAATAAGATAATTGAAACAATGAATACACGACAAATATTGCGCATGCTCCTTCTCGTCATGCTACTCCCCCTCATGGGCGGATGCTCCGAGGAGAAGATAGTTTTTGACAGCGAGCTGCCGCGCTTCCCCCTGCGCGAGGGATACCAGCTGCTTGAGGTCATCGTGCCCCAGGGCACACTCGCCACCAACCATATATATATCGCCGGCGCCTTCAACGGCGGAGCCGAAGAGGCTGTCGGCAATCCTATGTGGGAACTCCAGAAGGCCCCCGACACCGACGTGAAATGGGGCATCTATCTCAATCCCGCCGACTTCAAGGATGGCAAGACCCTTGCCGACGGTTACACCTTCGTGTCGGTGGAGCAGGGTGAGGAGCGCTCGCTCGACAACAAGCCCGTGGTCCACACCGAGGCTCCGGCTGTCGGCGGACGTATCAACGTGATCGTCTACCGCTGGGCCGATTACTTCAGCAAGCCCGTCAATCCCGATGAGATAATCCATGACGGCTACGTGATCTACGTGGTGGACAACACCGGATGGGAGGAACTCGCCATGTATGCCTGGGGCGATGCCGAGGCGTTCGGCGGCTGGCCCGGAATCCGCCCCACCGGCAAGGTGGAGAAGGATGGCGTGCTCTATCAGTATTTCGACACCGGAGCGGCCAACGAGGGCCTGAACCTCAACCTCATCTTCAATAACAACGGCGGCGGCCAGCAGCTCGGCGACTACAACGTGACGCTCAACCAGGACTTCTATCTCGAACTTACTCCCGACGGCGCCATCGAGTATGACCCCTCGGCCTCGGTCAAGCATGACGGATATGCCGTCTTCGTGGTCGACAATTCCGGATGGGATGAGCTCTACCTCTATATGTGGGGCTCGGTCAACGACCTCAACGGTGCATGGCCCGGAATGGCCCCGACCGGCACCCAGGTCATCAACGGCGTGACCTACAAGTATTTCGATCTCGGAGCCGCCAATTGCGATGCAGGACTTGAGGAGCACGTGATCCTCAACAACGGTAGCGGCCGTCAGATTGACGATGTGGTGGTGTTCGGTCTTGACCGTGACGTCTACATCGAGCTGAGCTCCAACAAGGCCGTGGAGATAGATCCCGCCACATATCAGCCCGATCCGACGCCCGGTCCCGGCCCGCTTCCCGAGGAGACCTACTACATATATGTGCAGGACCTCACGGGCTGGAGCGACCTATATATCTACGCCTGGGGCGACAAGGAGCTCTTCGGCGCATGGCCGGGCGTGACCAATGATACTACGGCCACCCTTGACGGCGTTACATATAAAGTGTGGACCGTCAAAGGATCCGGACAGGTGGAGAACCTCATCTTCACCGACAATGCCGGCAACCAGTATGACGCCGCTCAGATCACCCTCGACCGCAACTACCTGATCATAGCCAATCTCGAATCGGCATCGGTGGAGGAGACCGAACCCGGCGCCCCAGCATCGCGTCCCCGTAAAAACAGACGTAAATGAAAAAGACAACAAGAGTGCTTTCCGCTCTCATTCCCGCCACGCTGCTTCTCACGGCAGCGTGCGGGAGTGACGAGCCTCAGACTCCCGTCAATCCACAGCCCGGTCCCGGAGCGTCCGGGACCGTGGCTCCCGCCGGGACCTCAGTGATTTATCAGGCCAACCCCCGCATGTTCGCCTCTCAGAAATGCCTGGAGGCGCTCCGTGCGGAACTTCCCCGCATAGCCTCCATGGGATGTGACGTGCTCTGGATAATGCCCGTCAACGACCCCGGGCAGGATAAGAGCGTGGGTTCACCTTACTGTATACGCGACTTCAAGAAGGTCAATCCCCGCTACGGCGACATGGACGACATGAAGGCCCTCGTGGCCGAGGCCCATTCGCTCGGCATGAAGGTGATACTCGACTGGGTGGCCAACCATACCGCCTGGGATCATCCCTGGATAAAGTCAAACCCCGAGAGATACGCCAAGGATGCTGCGGGTAATATCAAGCAGGCCTCGACATGGACCGATGTGGCTCAGCTCGACTATTCGCAGTCATCCACAGCCGAGGCGATGAAGGATGCCATGCTCTTCTGGGTGGAGACAGCCGGAATCGACGGCTTCAGATGCGACTATGCCGAGGGTGTGCCTCACGGTTTCTGGCAGGATGCCATCCGGGAGGTGCGCCGCGTGCGCCCCGACGCGCTGATGCTTGCCGAGACCTCCCGCACGGACTTCTATGCCGACGGGTTTGACATGGTGTATGACTGGAACTACGCCCCCGCGATGTCAAAGACCTTCACCGGGGGAACTCCGGCTTCGCTCTTCGACAAGGCTGCCGAGTCGCTGACTAAAGTGCCCGAGGGGAAGCAGATACTCCGTTACGCCTTCAACCATGACGTGGCTGCGGAGAATCCCGTTGACACCTGGTTCGGCTCCCCGCAGGGCACCGTGGCCGCTTACACGCTGACCGCCATGCTCGGGGGCGTGCCGATGATATACTCCTCGATGGACGCCGAGGGCGTGAGGGGGAAGCAGTCCTTCTTCGACTACCGGCCCCTGAGCTTCTCGGACGACCTCACAGCAAAATATAAGGCTGTCAACGAGGCTTACCGTGCCACAGCCGACCTGCGCGGAGGCAAACTCGCTACGTATGCAGACAAGGATGTGGCCTGCTTCACCCGCACCGCCGGCGACCACACGCTTCTCGTGATGGTCAACACCACCGGCGGAGAGGCTACCATGCGTACCCCGATAACCCTGTCGGGCGACATGATGACCGATCTCCTTGACGGCGCTGAGGTGCGTCTTCCGGCTTCTGTCACGTTACCTGCTTACGGATACATCATCTATAAGAAATGAAGCACACTCTGATACTCACTCTCCTCTCGCTTGCCGGTGTCCTGGGGGCAAATGCTTCGCGGAGCATCTCCTCTCCTTCGGGGGAACTGCTCCTGACGGTAGATGTCGATGGAGAGGGGAGACCCTTCTATTCGCTTGACTACAAAGGTAAATCCCTTGTGAAGGAAAGTCGACTCGGCCTGACGGCCGATGAACTTGATCTCACGCGGGGCTTCGGTATAGCCTCCGTTGACACGGTGACGGTGGATCGCTCCTGGACTCCCGTCTGGGGGGAATACGACAACGTCCGCGACCATTTCCGCGAGATGGCCGTAAACCTCACGGGCGAGGAGCCGGCGCGTGACCTTACGGTGAGGTTCCGTGTCTTCGACGATGGTCTCGGGTTCCGCTACGAGCTTCCCGTCAACAGGGTCGGACGAAATTACTTGACCGTGCGCGACGAGGCCACAGAGTTCAATTTCACGGATGACCACACGCTCTTCTGTATCCCCGGCGACTACGACACCGATGAATACCTCTGGTCGGAGACGACCTTCTCCGGCCTTCCCGAGGCCTTGGGCAATTACCGTCGCCATTCGGAGGCGCAGCGTACCGGAGGCACGACCATCCAGACCCCCATGCTGATCAAGACCGCCGGCAAGGATCCCGTCTACGTCAATATCCATGAAGCAGCTCTTGCCGGTTATCCCGCCATGCTCCTTGACGTAGACACGCAGGAGAATGGGATGAAGGCGCACATCGTGCCCGACCGCCTCGGCGTGGGCGCCTATCTCCAGATGCCCTTCAGCACCCCCTGGCGCACGCTTATCGTCAGCGACGATGCCCGCGACATACTCGCTTCACAGCTCGTGCTCAACCTCAACGAGCCTTGCGCCATCGAGGATACGTCGTGGATCAAGCCAATGAAATTCATGGGCGTATGGTGGGAGATGTTTACCGGAAATCAGAAGACCTGGGCCTACTCCGACGACTATCTCGCCAAACCGGGCGTGACCGATTATTCCGCCCTCAAGCCTAACGGACGGCATCCCGCCAATACGGAGAACGTGAAGAAGTACATAGACTTCGCCTCCGAAAATGGTATCGACGGCGTGCTCGTGGAGGGATGGAACGAAGGATGGGAGGACTGGGCCAGCTACCGCAAGAACCGTCAGTTCCTGTTTGACAAGGCCTATCCCGACTTCGACGTGGACGCTCTGCGCGAGTATGCCAAGGCGAAGGGTGTGAAGCTCATCATGCACCATGAGACCGCCGCCAACGCCGCCGACTACGAGCTGCAGCTCGACCGCGCCTTCCAATTCATGAAGGACAACAACTATGACGCCGTGAAGACCGGATACGTCGGGGCCATCATACCACGTTCCGAACACCACACCTCCCAGTGGATGGTGGACCATGCACGCCACGTCATCGAGCGTGCCGCCGACTATGAGATAATGGTCGACAGCCACGAGGCCCCGCGTCCCACCGGCCTCTGCCGCACATATCCCAACTGGCTCGCGCAGGAATCGGCGCGCGGCGGCGAGTTCGAGTCGATGGGAGGCAACCCCCCCTCGCATACCTGCATATTGCCCTTCACCCGCCTGAAGGGAGGCCCGATGGACTATACCCCCGGTCTTTTCGAGACCCGCATGAGCTACTATAACGAAGGCAAGGATTCGCAGGCCGGCACCACGCTGGCGCGTCAGCTGGCTCTCTATCTCACGATGCCGTCACCCATGCAGATGGCGTGTGACCTGCCTGACAACTACCGTCGTTTTCCGGACGCATTCCAGTTCATCAAGGATGTGCCGGTCGACTGGTCTGACTCGCGCTATCTTGAAGCTGAGCCCAACCGATACATCACCGTGGCGCGGAAAGACAAACATTCCGACGACTGGTATCTCGGAGCCATCACCGATGACAAAGCCCGAAAGAGCGAGGTTCGTCTTGACTTCCTTCCCAAGGGAAAGAAGTATGAGGCCACGATCTACGAAGATGCGCCTGACGCCGACTGGAAAGAGAATCCGCAGGCCTACCGCATCCGCAAAATCAACGTTGACTCCGGCACGCGCCTGAAGCTGCGTCTCGCCCCCGGCGGAGGCACCGCAGTCCGCTTCACACCAAAATAAAATCAGAGGAGGCTTCCCGGGCCTCCTCTTTTTCTTTTATTAAAGATCAATGCAGCTTTAAATTTGATATTTAGCGTAAAAGTTGGTATATTTGCGCTATCAAAACAAAAAGATCGATACATTATGAGCATATTCGTAGACCCCTTTCTTGACACGGGCTTCAAGCGTATATTCGGCACCGAGGACGTGTCGAACGACATACTCTGCGCGTTCCTTAATGCGCTTTTCGCCGACGACCCGGTGCTCAGCAACATAGTCTCGGTGCATTACCGTCCCACAGAGCGCACGCGCGTATGGAACGGCGGCAAAAGCATAGCTTACGATGTGCACTGCGAGACCTCGACGGGCCACAGGTTCATCATAGAGATGCAGGCCAACGACCAGGTGTACTTCCTGCAGCGGGCCTTCTACTACGTGGCACGCGCCGTGGCCGACCAGGGCTACAAAGGGAAGCAGGATCCCGAAGGAGTCGATTGGGCCGGTGATGCCGCTGTGGTTAGCGAGCCCGAGCCGGAGACCTACTGGAACTATGACGTGATCCCTGTCGTGGGGGTGTTCCTCTCGGACTTCCTGATAGAGGGTCTTCCGCGGAAGGCGGTGACAAGGTGCCGTTTCGTGGACGAGCAGGGGCATGTCCCGGTAGGTGACTACATGAGGATGGTGTTCATACAGATGCCGGCCTTCAGGAAGAGGAAGGATGAGTGTGACACGCCGCTTGACCAGTGGATCTACAATCTCAAGTATATGCCGGGTATGCAGACCATGGCGTTCACCTCGGACCAGGCCATCTTCAGGCGTCTGGCGAGCGTGGCGTCGCTGACACAGCTCTCCCCGGCGGAGCGCAGAGAGTATGATTACGAGCTGAAGAAGACCCGCGACTATTACGCCGAGATGGCCACGGCACGATTGCGTGGAGAGGAGCAGGGCCGGGCCGAAGGACTTGAGAAAGGACTTGCGGAAGGACTTGCGGAAGGACTTGAGAAAGGACTTGCGGAAGGACTTGCGGAAGGACTTGAGAAAGGTCGTGTAAAGGGCCGCGCAGAGGGCATTGCCGAGGGACGCTTGGGCCAGTCGCTGGAGATAGCGAGGAATCTCATCGCGATGGGAATGACTGACGAGGCCATATCAGCTGCGACAAACCTGCCCGTAAAAGACGTGAAGGCTCTTCACAAGGGCAAAGCCTGATCGTATATCAGAAGCTTAGAAAAATTTGCATAAAAATTTGGCTAACTCAGGGATTGGTTGTAACTTTGCCTGCGCGGACCGCACCGCAGAAGCCCCGGTCGGGGGTTGAGCGGGTCGGGATGCGAGGGGAGGTGACTCGTCACATCCCCGTCAATTACATAAAAAAAGCGTTACTGGACGCTTGATTCTTGACAGTTCGGAACTTCGCAACTTCTATACATAGTCAGGAATTGGGCAACGGTAGACGCCCGTGGATATGATTCCGTCGTGTCCGAGGCTCATCGCGTACCTGCGCGTAGAGCCTTTGGAGGCGCGTTTCATATAGCGTGTGGGCTTCTGCGTTGTTCGTTTCTTACTATGTAGGGCAATGCGAAGGCCTCGAACTGTGGGAGACGGGCAAAAGTACGGACTCACCGCTTTTTTGTTTTCCCTATCCATAACCTGTACCGTGAAGTGAGCCGGACGGTAACATAACGATGACCGCTGACTCATGAAACAATCAATCAGCCGTATCCTGCTCCTTGCCGCCACCCTGCTGTGGGGCGTCTTGACTCTCTCCGCCTCCTCCGGAAAGGCCGGCAAGAACATCACCTGGGAACTGCGCGACGGAGTGCTTACATTCTCCGGCACGGGCCCGATGAACAACTTCTCCAAAGAGAGACCCTGGCACGAAAGTCTCGTGACCAAGGTGGTTGTGGAGGACGGTATCACCTCCGTGGGAGCCAATGCATGCCGTGGAGCTAAAAACCTTCTCACTGTCGATCTTCCTTCGTCTCTCGCCGAGATCGGCGCCTCCGCCTTCGAGGGATGCCGCGCCCTGACCGACATACATATTCCCTACGGCACGGAGAGCATAGGCCCCCGCGCCTTCCGGGGGTGCAAGGCCCTTATCCAAATAGAGCTCCCCGTCAGTATGAAGAGTCTCGGAGCCGAGGCATTCGCCGACTGTCAGCACATCACATACGCCAAACTCTCCCAGTCGCTCGATGAGATAGGGCGCGACGCCTTCAAGGACTGCGCCGCATTGTCCGATCTTTCGGATCTGCCCTCATACGTCACCACCAACTCTTTCAATACTTTCGGCTTCAACCGTGCAGCCGTGAAGAAATACTGGGACAAGAAGGAGGCCATTGCCGCGCGTTTCGGAGCGTCGCAGGAAGCCGACCGGCCCGTTGTGACGTCTGCCGCGCCCGCCGATGTGGATACCGACATTCCGTTCACAGGCGTGCAGAACCCCAACACTTTCGCCGTGATCATCGCCAACGAGAACTACGGAAAGCTCTCCAACGTGCCCTACGCGCTCAACGACGGCAACACCTTCGCGCAATACTGCCGCCGCACGCTCGGTGTGCCGGAGCAGAACATACTCCAGTATAACGATGCCACCTACGGAGCGATCCGCGAGGCTATCAGTGACCTTCACCTCATCAATCAGGTGGTCGGGGGCAACATGAGGGTCATCCTCTATTATGCCGGACACGGAGCACCGGATGACGCCACACTCGAACCCTACCTGATACCCGTTGACGCGGCCCGTGTCAATAAGGATGTCTGCATACCTCTTTCTTCCATCTACGGTGAATTGGCGAGTATGAATCTGCGCTCCGCCACACTCTTTCTCGATGCATGTTTCTCAGGGGCGACTCGCGACGGAGCGATGATCGCGGAGGTGCGCGGCATAGCGCGTGTGCCGAAGAAGCAGCAGCTTCAGGGGCCCGTGGCGGTGTTCAGCGCGACGACGCAGGAGCAGGCCGCCCTGCCTTACAATGAGAAGAACCACGGTATGTTCACCTACTGGCTACTGAAGCGTCTCCAGGAGACGAAAGGGGAGGCATCGCTTCTCGACCTTCGTGACTATATCACGGAAAACGTGGCCCGCAGTTCGTCGATAGTCAACCGCAAGGAGCAGACCCCGACCGTCAGCTTCTCTTCGGATGTGGCCAACGTATGGGATTCCTGGAAACTTAACAACTGAACACCGTCATGAAAAGAATAATGCTTTTTCTCGTCGGGCTGTGGATGGCTTTCGGGGCCGTGGCGCAGAACGCTAACCGCAGCGGCTTCTTTGTGGAGGCCGGAGCCGGCGGCTTCTTCGGCAAGACACCCCGCACGAGTATCATGTATGACAGCAAGACATACACTTATACCGTAACATTTGCCAACAGCTGTGCCCTTGACCTCGGATTCGGTTTCAGGGCCAGATTGGGACGGCACTGGGCGTATCAGTGTCGGCTACAGCTCGAAGCCGACGCAGCCAACTTCAATCCGTTGTTCAGCCCCAAGGTGTTCCCGCTCGGCTTCCGCTACACAAGCCCGGAAATCTTCGGTAACTCCAGCATCTATGCCTCCGTTGACCTCGGATTGTCAAGTTGGCCTAGTGGAAATCCGAATATATATTATTATCCTGAAAAGACGGAAGACAAGAAGCAAGTTTTGGGCGCAACAATGAATATTGACGGTTATGGGAATATAATATGTGGTATTATAGGCTCAGCGGGAGTCGGAATAAATATCACAACAAAACTGTATGCCGGATTTTCATTAGAGGTGCAGCGAAATGTTACAACTACCGCATTATATCGTATTGGAAGAATTGACAATATGTTCTGGGGAAGTGTCGGTGTACGTGTAGGATATAGATTCTGAGAAGCCCATAAACCAAACGAATATGAAATACTTAAATATCATCATATTATCGTTCATCTGCCTGGTTTTAGGCGGATGCGAAGATAACGAGCCTGTATCTTTTGACTATGATTTTTCCAATCTGTCGGCAAGATGTCTCCATATTGAATGGACGATTACGGATGAAATCAGAGTGGTAATTCCTAAGGCTAATCGCAATTCCTTTGGTAGGTTGTATATACAGTCTTCTGAAAGTCCAAATTGGAAGGATATTCTCGAACTTGAGTTTGATTCAGGCAATATCTCAAAGACAATATTGTCGAAATACGAACTGATTGTAGAGGATGAAGTAGTGACAGGTGATCTTGTTATCAGATATATAATACCCTGTACCCTGGTTAATATTAGGTATAGGGTTAAATTAAGAACAACTGAAGGATTATTTGTTCAAACTTACACTGGTAATTACGGTTATTATCGTTGCAAACTGCCGGCTGATTGGACAAAAAGTAATTATGATAAGTAGATGTTGAAAATTAGTTTATATCAAAATTTGTGTGGTTGTTCGTCCGT
>CAMWLC010000043.1 GCA_947174995.1 uncultured Porphyromonadaceae bacterium | reverse complement strand
ACGGACGAACAACCACACAAATTTTGATATAAACTAATTTTCAACATCTACTTATAATCAAAAGTAAGTGCTCACTTGATCTTTTATACAATCTGCGGCTTCTTTTTTGCCGCTTTCAGCTTGTCGCTCAGTCGCATAGCTCGCTATGCTCCCTCTCTCCGCACAGAAATCGTCTAAAAAACAAGCTCGCATATTGTATAAATTAAATTTGAACACTTACTTAAAAGGACTGGCGATTCTCCTGATTTTTTCAGGTGTATGGCTTGTCACTGTCAGTAAGGCTCTTCCCACCGACAACCCCGGTGTCAGTGGCGGGGAGGGATGAAGGTTTCGGCGGAGTAGCGGGGGCGCTGCTTGACCTCCTTGTAGATCTTGCCGATGTATTCGCCTATCACACCTAAGGATATGAGTATGACGCCCGAACAGAACCATATCGAGAGGATGAGCGACGACCATCCGGGAATGGTGTTCCCGCTTTCGTAACGCACCAGCACATATATCAGGATTCCGAGAGCGACAAGGAGAAATACACCTCCAGCCGCCAGCACCATCCTGACGGGCTTCACGGAGAACGATGTGATGCCGTCCACGGCGAAGGAGAGCATCTTGCCTAAGGGATACTTCGACTCTCCGGCCATGCGCTCGCGCCGGTCGTAATACACTTTGGCCTGGCGGTAGCCGAGCAGCGGCACGATGCCGCGCAGGAAGAGGTTGCGTTCGCCGTATTGCGACAGGTCGCGCACCGCCCTTGCGCTCATCAGCCGGAAATCAGCGTGATTGTACACGCTCTTCACCCCCAGGGACTGCATCAGACGGTAGAATCCGAGGGCCGTGTTGCGCTTGAACCACGTGTCGGTATCGCGCCTGGCACGCACGCCGTACACGATGTCGGCCCCGGCAGCATGTGCATCCACCATCCCCTCTATCGCATCCGTGTCGTCCTGCAGGTCGGCGTCTATGGAGACCGTGATGTCGCAGAGACCGGCTGCCTGCTCAAGGCCGGCCATCAGAGCGTTCTGATGGCCGACATTGGCGGCGAGATTGAGCGCGCCGACACGCGGGTTTTCAGCGGCCGTACATGAAAGTATCTCCCAGGTCGTGTCGCGGCTGCCGTCGTTGACATATAGCGCGAAACTCCTGTCCGACACCTTTCCCGCCTTGATCAGCCGCAGCAGCAGGGAGTCGATGGCGGGTATGGTAGCGGGAAGCACTTCCTGCTCGTTGTAGCAGGGAATGACGATGGCGAGAATCGGGAGGGACGTGGCGGACATGGGCTGAATTATTTGAGGCGCGTGAGCGTTACGCAGTCAATGAGCGCATGATTGGTGTGGATGTTCATGTTCTCGTTTTCGGGGAGCAGGGTGAGCGTGATCTCATGACGTCCGGCAGGGAGGGTGGCTATGACGCTGTTTGACGTTCCCCAGTCGTTCCAGTTGGCGCGTCCGCGATGGGGGAGCACCACGACGCCCTCCTTGTGGCCATCCACCAGCAGGGTGCGTATGGCGCATTTGTTTTCAGTGTTGACCGGGCCGTTGCCGTTGGCGTAGCGCACCGTGATGGCATACCGTCCCTCCTCGGGCACGACCACCGGGATTGTCACCGTGGGATTCGCATGGTCGGTCTCCACGAAACCGCGTCCACGGTATCCGGCCGGTTTCTCCGAAGCGGGATAGCTGATTTCTTCCGAAACCATCGCGGTCTTCTCCCCGGGCACCTGGAAGCTCATGGCCTTGCGTGTGGAGCGCGGTTCGGAGGCGAAAGACTCAATGCCGCTGTCAGCCACTCCTATCACCTGATATTCACCCGGTGTCGAAGCGTCAAACGTCGTGGAGCGAGTCTCGGCTATGCGCTCGCCGTCGCGTATCACCACATAGTGATTGATGTATTCAATAGGATTCCATACGAGCTGCGTCTCCTCAAGCCATGTGATCGGGGTGAGGGGGGCTTTGGCATTGGCCACATTGTTGACTCTCATCGGTTCGATGTCCTGATCGTCCATCACGATTCGGACATCCATCGTTCCCTTGGCTTTCTTCGCGGGAATGAAAGGCTCCTGGCGCTTGCCGTTGACGGTGAATTCCTTTATTTTGTCGCCGTAGCCCTCCACGGTGATGTTGAGCACGGCATCCCGGTATCTGAATCCCTCCAGCGAGCGTGTGGCCTTCATGGCCTTGGGCACGAAGGGGTGGAAAGCCAATCCGTCCTTCCGGAAATCGAGACCGAAAAGGATCTTGTGGGTAAGGGCGATGTTGCCGCTCAGACACCAGAGCATATTGGAGGAATTGAGCTCGGTGGCGATGTCGCCGTTGTCAAGGTTGAGGTTCTCCTTATTGGTGGCGAAGAGGGCGGCGGGACGGAACACGGAGCCTATGGCCTGCATCACTCCATCCTCATTTCCTGTTTTCGCGCTCGCCAGTCCCCACCAGGAGGCCACCCAGGGCCACAGCGCATTGTTATGGTAGGGGGGCATATCGGAAATCTGGGGATAGAATATGGGGGGGCCGAAGGGTGTGACGGGCATGCTTTGTGAAAGAATCGCGGCACGCTCCTCGGGAGCTACGTCCCACATTATGGCCAGGGCCTCGCCGAGATTGTCAGCACGGGGATTGGAGATGAGGTTGTCGCGGCCGTAGAGGTACATGGCGTAATATCCTTTGTCATCGAGCCACAGCTGCTCATTGATGGCGGCGGCCAGCGCCTCGGCCTGTGCGCGGGCCTCACGAGCCTCCTTCTTGTGGCCGAGGGTCTCGGCCATATCGGCGAGCACCTGCCACGCACGGGCATGAACCACGGATGTGGAGAGAGTCTGCGTGGAGTATATGTCGGCGGTCTGCATCCATTTCGGGTGGCTCTGTTCGCGCCAGTCGATGAACGAGGTCTCCCCCTTCACGAGACCCGTAACGGGATCATAGGCCGTCTTCAGGTCATCCTCCAGGGAGCGCTTCACGATGGGATACACATACCTGAGCCACTCCATATCTCCGGTGACCTTATACACCTCCCAGGCGGCCACGGCCCAAATCATGCGGTCGGTTGACACGGGCCACGCGCCGCCGGAGCCGGTGTCCTGGATGATGCGTCCCAGCGGATCGACCTTCTTCATCAGGGAAATGCGAGCCGCCTCGGGCTGCATGTAGGCCATAGAGAGGAGGATGGAATAGCTGACGTCGCGGGTCCAGACTCCGGCCCACTCCTTTCCGGTGCGCAGAGTCGTGTCGGGTTCCACGGCATTGACCATTTCGTCAAGGCCCATGTTGTAGATGGCCGTGTGCAGACGGTTGGGGGTCTTCAGACGCGGATAGGCGGAGATGTCGTTTTTCAGATGCCACTCCTTGTCGATGGGCATGAAGTAGCCGGGGGTGGCGCTGTATGTGGAAACGATGGAGGTTTCTGAAGGAGCCGTGGCGAAGAATTCTCCCTGGGAGATGGTGTCGCCATGCCAGGTGTAGGTGTCCGTGGAGACGAATACCTGTGCCGCGGCCGGACAGAGAGTGGCCGCGATCCCGGCGAAAGTGAGTGCTGTTCTTTGGTTCATCTGGATCGTTAATATTAGGGCGAGGCCCGAATGTCATGCAAAAATAATCAAAAATAGTGTAATTCCCAAACCTCCTTACCTCAACATTCCCGTGAGGGGGCTGCACGGGGTGGGGGGTCAGAAGGGGTGGTCGGTGAAGCGGGTGCCCCCTACTTCGGCGGCAAAACGGGGGAAGCCGCCGGCGTACATGCGCCCCGTGCGCATACGCACCACTTCGGCGGCTCCCATGAGGAGCTGCTGGTCCACGAGTGTCTTCATCCATGTGTCGTCTCCCCTGTCGCGGTTCAGGTCAATATGGCCGATGTCCCCCTCCACGATATATATGCGTGGATCAGCATGGCGGATATGCTCCAGGAATCGGCGGCTGTCGCTCGTGACGAGGATTCTCGAATCCTTAGGAAACCGCGCGGCTATTTTATGGAACTCCGCAGTCACCTTGTCGAGCAGCGCCGCGCTCTCCTTCTCATCCAGCACCGTCTCGTACCAGTCGGTGAAATCCCCCAGGAGGGTCAGGAAGCGGGTCGCTACGGCGCGGTAGCCGGGGCCGAGTATGCGCGTGTGGCGCTCCACCTCCCGAAGCAGGGCGGGGGAGGGGACGAAGAGCTCGCGGTATAGCTCCGCGTAGTCGCCGCGCGCGCTGTCGGCGTTGGTGTAGAGATGAAGCTGGGGCCTGCTTCCATTGAGGTGGGAGCGCAGGGCCGCTCTGAGTCTCAGGAGGCTCTGTGTCTCGTTCATGTCGTCGATCACCACCGCCCGCGCGTTGGCCCTCGATCGGCTTATCTCGCGGGGGGAGATGCGCCAGTCGAATGTGGCGGGGAGGAGATAGTCCGTGAGGGGAAAGGGGGAGGTCCAGAATATATAGAACGGGAGGCCGAGGCGGCGTGTCTCGCGGTAGGCAGTCAGTATGCCGCGCAGACGGTCCGTAAGGCCGCCGTGGTTCATCTCGCCGTCGAGCATACACACCACGCCGGGCTTCGCCGGCGGTTCCGGGCGGTCGTGATAAAGCCGGGTGTCGAGTTCCCTGTCGAGCGAGGCGGGGGCCGGGAGGCCCAGGCACACGCATAGGGTGCCGCGCAGGTCACGCCCCAGGCGCACGGCGTCATAACACGCGGCCCGCACCCTTTGGAAGGGGCGCCCGCCATACCGGCGGCCGAGGGCCCCTATTATTTTCTTAGGATTGTACAGCATCTCGCCGCAAAAATAGTCCAAAATCCCAATATCCGCAATTTTTATGGCTTATAAAGTTGCCGCGCCCGGAGAAATTTATTAATTTTACAAGATATTTCCAATTCGCACCGCAAGTGTGCGGATATGGAATCAACACCTATCATCAACATTCATCTGAACATAAACCACCTAATCATGACATTCAGGAAAATCCTGCTTCTTGGCGCCGCCGGACTGCTGACGACACTCCCGTCAATGGCCGTGCGTGCCCTCGAGAGCCTTCGCACTGTCACGCAGCCCGACGGGACTCAGCTCACCGTGAAGCGCGTCGGCGACGAGCGGTCGCACTTCCTCCTAACTTCCGACGGCTATCTGCTCACAGAGCAGGACGGCCTCTACACATTCGCCACCCTTGACTCGCGCGGGCGCGCCGTCACCACCGGCGTGCAGGCCGCCAATGCCCCGGCCCGCACACAGGCGCAGCGTGCAGCCGCCGTCCGTCTCGACGAGGAGTCCATGCGCGCCGCTTTCAAGAAGCGTGCCTCCGCGGGCAAACGCGCCATACCGCAGAACGGCATGGGCCGCTTCACATCAAACTATCCCACCAGAGGAGACATCAATGCCTTGGTGATACTCGTGGAATACAAGGATGTGAAATTCAACCTTGACGATCCCGCAAAATACTTCGACGCGCTCCTCCACGAGGAGGGCTTCTCGCAGTATGGAGGCACGGGGTGTGTGGTGGAATACTTCCGCGAGAACTCCCTGGGACAGTTCAATCCTCATTTCGATCTCCTCGGCCCCGTGACGTTACCCAATACCCGCAAGTATTACGGTGGTAACGACTCCTGGGGGAATGACCGCAATCCCCAGGACATGGTGGTCGATGCAGTGAAGATGCTTGACCCCCTGGTGGATTTCTCCAAATATGACAACGACGGGGACGGCGTGCTCGACAACGTCTTCATCTTCTATGCCGGCCAGGGCGAGGCCTCCTACGGCCCTGCCGACTCGGTGTGGCCCCATTCATGGGATCTCGAATCCGCCGGGGTGAGCTTCAAGGCGGATGGTGTCCTGGTGAACAGCTATGCCTGCACCAACGAGTGGGAGCAGTCGCGCCCTGATGGCGTAGGCACTTTCATCCATGAATATTCCCACGTGATCGGTCTTCCTGACCTGTATGACACCCAGGGCGAGCTTCTCTGCACTCCCGGTCCCTGGTCGGTGCTGGACTACGGCCCGTACAACAACGACGGCTGCACCCCTCCCAACTACTCCATATACGAGCGCAACGCCATGGGATGGATGGAGCCTGCGGTGCTCGATGCTCCGGCCACGGTCACTCTCGAACCCATCCACACCTCCAACAGCGGATGCCTCATACCCACCTCGCGCACCAACGAGTTTTTCCTGCTCGAAAACCGCCAGAGAGAGGGCTGGGACAAGTATCTCCCGGGCCACGGTATGCTGATATGGCACGTGGACTTCGTCCCGAGTGTGTGGGACAACAACTCGCTCAACGTCTCCTCGTCACACCAGTATGTAGAGATGATGAAGGCCAATAACGTCTTCAGCACCGAGAGCGAAAGCGTGCTCGCAGGATGGGCCTGGCCCGGCACGTCACGCGCTACGGAGTTCACCTCCTCTTCCAAGCCTGCTCTCAAGACCTGGAGCGGGGAGTATCCCGACATGCCCATCACGGGTATCACCGAGCAGGGTGGCCTGATCTCGTTCTTCGCCAAGGGGGGCGAGGCTCCGATAGATGTGCCCGAGGTGATATGGCCCCTGAATGTTGGAGTCGACTGGTTTGAGGCCGCATGGAATCCCGTGGAGGGCGCCACGGACTATCTGCTGACAGTCTTCTGTGTGACCGCAGGTGCCGGCGAGGAGACACACACGGCCGATATGGGTTCGGGCAAGGCTTTCCGCCTCCCCGAGGGATGGACCTCCTCCACCACCGACAATTATTCCACAACCGGCAATTACGGCGAGGCATCTCCCTCCTACAAGCTGGGACGCGACGGCGCATGGTTGCGCACTCCCGATTTCGATGGAGACGTGAAGGAGGTGTCGTTCTGGTACAAGAGCCAGCAGAGCGACGGCTCAACCCTTAAGATCGAGGGTGTCAGGGCCAATGGCTCCACTGTGATTCTCGACCAATTCGTGCCGCAGAAAAATGCAAAGGGCGAGTATACCGTCTCCGGAATCCCTGCGGGCATACGCGCCATCCTGTTCACATATTCCAAAGCGACGGGCAACCTTGCCCTCGATGATGTGAAGGTCGTGACCGGCGGCGACGGAATGGAAATCGTCAACGGCTTCGACAACGTATCCACCGGCGGACGCACCTCCATGCTTGTGGAGGGTCTTGATCCCTCGGCAAAACAATACGGCTACTTCGTCAAGGCCACCGACGGGAAATTCATCACTCCCGCCTCCGAGACCATGGAGGTAGAGCTCTCCTCCACCTCGGTGGAAGGCATAGAGGGAGTGAGCGGCATCCTTCCCCTGCGTCTTGACGGACGCGCTCTGAGCACGGCAGACGGATCCTTCTTCAGCGTAAGCGATATCTCGGGCCGCATCGTCTGCCGCCAGACCTCCCGCACCATCCTCCCCGCCGCAGGCGTATACCTTGTCAGCGGCACCGGAAAGACTGTCAAGGTAATCGTGCGATAAGTTTCTCCCTCCCGCCCGTGTGTGAACACGGTGGGTGATTGCGACGTTATAATGCAGGACCCCGTCTCATGCGAGGCGGGGTCCTGCATACGTTTAATATAACATATATTTCCGATGGAATACTCCTTTCATTTCGACCACTACAACATCAATGTGGCAGACCGTCAGCGCAGCCTCGACTTCTACGCCAAGGCTCTCGGGCTTCTCCCCAAGGGACATATAGACGGTCCGGATGGCGCTTTCACCATTGACTATCTCGGAGACGACACCACAGGGTTCCGACTTGAGATTACCTGCCTAAAGGATCATCCCAAGCCCTACGACCTCGGAGAGAACGAAACGCACCTCGCCCTGCGCCTCAATCCGGACCAGGACTACGACAAAGTGCGCGAATGGCACCGGGAAATGGGCGTGATATGCTTTGAGAACCATGCCATGGGCATCTATTTCATCGAGGATCCGGACGGCTACTGGATAGAGATACTGCGTGCCCGCCCATGATTTAACACACCGGGCGGAATTTGAAACAAAAATTAAACATTCTGATTTCAACCGTTTAAAACGTTGAAAATAAGATATATAAGAATAAGATAACGCGTATATGAAGCAGAATTGGTAAAAAAATCATCAACCTTTTTTAACTTTTTGCACACTGCACGTGTTATGAAATCAAACAAATCAAAATTATCAACATCAAATCTTAAAACTATGAAGAAGACGTTACTCGCAGTGGCCCTCCTGGGTGGAGCAGCTGCAACTACAATGAACGCACAGGAGCTGATGCTTCAGAAGCCTAATTTCGGTTCCAACTGGTCAATTGGTCTCGATGGTGGCGTCACCACTCCTCTCAACAATGGTCCGTTCTTCGGCAATATGCGCGGCGCAGCCGGTCTGCATATCCAGAAACAGATAACCCCCGCATTCGGCGTCGGTGCCGAAGGTCTCTGGGGAGTCAACACTTCCTCCTGGGGAGGCGTAAAGAGCAGTACAGCGTTTGACAGCCAGTATGTAGGCGCATACGGAGTAGTCAATCTCTTCAATCTCTTCAGCCCGTACAGCGCATCCATCGGACGCGTATTCGATATCGAAGCTCAGGCAGGCGCAGGCTGGGGTCACGACTTCTACAACAAGAAATCCGGAGTTGACGATCAGAACTATTTCGCCACCAAGGCGGGTCTCAACTTCAACTTCCACGCAGGTGACCGCGTCACCTTCTCGCTCAAGCCGAGCGTGATGTGGAACATGACAGGCACCAACCTCGCTCCTCTGGGCGTAAGTCAGACCACTGCCGCATACGATTCCCACAGAGCGGCCTTCAACCTTCTCGCCAGTGTATCCGTGGCTCTCGGAGATGGATTCAGCTATGTAGTGCCCAACTACAACCTTGATGAAATCGCAGCCCTCAACGCAGAGGTGAACGACCTTCGCGGTCAGCTCCAGGATGCCGCCGGAGCGGTAGCCCAGATGGCTCAGAGCAACAAGAACCTGCAGGCTCAGCTCTCCGCAGCCGAGAAGCAGAAACCCGAAATCGTGAAGACCACCAACGACTTCCTCAGCACAGTCCGTTACGTGAACTTCGCAATCGGCAAGTATAACGTTCCCGCCGACCAGATGCCTAACGTGGCAGCCGTAGCGGTTTACCTGAAGAACCACCCGAAGGCAACCGTTCAGATCAAGGGTTACGCATCTCAGGATGGTCCCCTGGAGGTCAACGAGCGTCTCGCCAACCAGCGTGCTGAATCCGTCAAGAATCTCCTCATCAACAAGTATGGCATCAGCGCCAACCGCATCCAGGCCGAGGGCCAGGGCATCGGCCACATGTTTGAGGAAGAAAGCTGGAACCGCGTAGCTGTCTGCATCCTTGACAACAACGCACCCGTCAGCACCTCTACTTCCGTAACGAAGTAACGCCAAGTCAATATAGAAATCACACAATCAGAGAAAGCCCCGCGCCGGGATGGCGCGGGGCTTTCTCTTCATACCCCGGTCCGCAGTGGCCGGGGTCTTGTTTTGCGTTTGCCTTACTGATGGCTGCGGGCTATGCGGTTGGCCACGACGACGGCCTCCGAGATGTGGGAGCAGATGTGGTCGCCGTGCATCAGACGGTCGATGTGGGCGTGCTTCAGAGCCTCCTCCACGTGGGGATTCACACCCGAGAGTACGATGTGGATGCCTTCGGCGTGGGAGGCTTGTATGAGAATCTCCAGATTGTGGATGCCCGTGGAGTCGATGAAGGGCACCTTGCGCATACGTATGATTCGCACCAGAGGTTTTTCGCGCAAGCTGTGGCGCACCACTTCGTCAAACTTAGTGGCCGCCCCGAAGAAGAAGGGGCCGTCGATCTCATATACCGACACTCCGGGAGCGAGGTCAAGCACCTCGTGGGTGGTGAGGTCCGTGCCGTCGGCCGCGTCGAGCTGCTCGCCGTAGACGCGCACCGTGGTGTTTTCCGTGACGCGCTTCAGGAAGAGCACTATGGCCAGGAGCATACCGATCTCAATGGCGATGGTGAGGTCGAATATCACGGTGAGCAGGAAGGTGACTATGAGTACCGACACGTCGCCGCGCGGATTGGAGAGCATACCGCGTATCACGCGCCATCCGCTCATGTTGTAGCTCACCATGATGAGCACCGCCCCCAGACAGGCCATGGGCACGAGATTGATAAGGGGCATGGCGAAAAGGAAAATCAGCAGTAGCACCACCGAGTGTATGATGCCGGCAAGGGGGGTGCGTCCGCCGTTGGAGATGTTGGTCATGGTGCGTGCGATGGCTCCCGTCACGGGTATACCTCCGAAGAAGGGCACCACAATGTTGGCCACACCCTGGCCGATAAGCTCGGTGTTGTTGTTGGTGCGTCCTCCCGTCACGCCGTCGGCCACCGTGGCGCTCAGCAGCGACTCGATGGCGCCGAGCATGGCTATGGTGAAGGCCGAGGGGAGGAGCACGTTGATGGTCTCGATGCTGATGCCTATTCCCTCGGCGTGGGGGAGGGCCGAGTCAAGGGCTCCGAAACGGTCGCCGATGGTAGTGATCCCCTCCACTCCGCAGAATTCCTTGAGAATCCACACTATGGCCGACACGAGGATGATGGCCGTCAGGGCTCCCGGGAGCTTGGCGGAAATCTTAGGGGTGAAGATGATGATGAGCAGCGATCCGAGACCCACAAGTGTGGTGGGGATGTCTATCGAGCCGAAATGACGAAAATACACGCCCCATTTGGAGATGAAATCGGCGGGTACTGCCTCGTCGATGGTCAGTCCGAAGAAATCGGGCATCTGCGTGGAGAAGATGGTCAGGGCGATGCCGGCGGTGAATCCCACCACTATGGGATAGGGGATGAACTTGATGACCGTGCCGAGTCGGAAGAGGCCCATGAGCACGAGGATACAGCCGGCCAGGAATGTGGCTATGGCCAAGCCCTGCAACCCGTAGAGCTGGATGATATTGTAGACAATGACGATGAAGGCGCCCGTGGGGCCTCCGATCTGCACCGAATTGCCGCCGAGGGCCGAAACGAGAAAGCCGCCGATGACGGCCGTGATGAGGCCGACCGTGGGAGTGACGCCGCTGGCGATGGCGAAGGCGATGGCCAGCGGGAGAGCCACGATACCCACCACGATGCCGGCGATGAGATCCGACTTGAACCGGGAGAGGCTGTATCCCTTCAGACAGCCCAGGAGCGCCGGATGAAAATCAGGACGTGTGGAAATATTCATAATGTTTGGTTTTGGGTTAATCAGCTGTACATTGGTTTAGGTCAATCAGTTATATAAAAGTATAAAAAAGCTCAAAAGCGGATGCGCCGGTGCACAGCCGCTTTTGAGTCTTTCATCTTCATGTGTACAGAAAGTGGGACTCGAACCCACACGACCGGTAAGGGTCAAGGGATTTTAAGTCCCTCGTGTCTACCATTCCACCATTTCTGCATCCATTGCCGCCATGCCTGCGTAGGCAGGGGGCTGAACGACGTTGCAAAGTTAAGTGTTTTTTTTAATTTCTGCAAATTTTTTACATCAGGGGTTGTAGAGGTCCTTGTTGTAATAGTCCAGGATTTCATTGGTGGCCTTCAGAGCCATCTTCGCCTTGCTGTCGGGATTGATGCGCAGGGCAGCGAGATAGTCCTTGATGGCCGCGGCGCGGTCGCCGCAGCTCCAGTGGCGCAGCCCGCGGGCCGTGAGGGCCTCGTCGTCGTCGGGATGGGCCTGGATGTATTCGCTGAGCACGGCGATGCCGCCGTCTTCATAATCGCCACGCTGGATGGCGGCCTTGATTTCATCGAGTGTCATGGGTCAGAGGGGGTGTTGATGAAGGATACTTATACTTGTGGAGTGTACTTATAGGGTGATGCGTGTGGAGCGCACGGGTGTCTGCATGAAAATGGAGGCCAGGGCGTCGAAATTCTGAGTCGATTCCGTGGTGAGGTAATTCACGCTCCCGCCGCGCGTGCACTTGCTGTCTATCTCCGGATGACGGCGGAGGTAATCCTCAAGGGAGGCGGCCACCAGCTCCCCCTGCGCGAGCACATTCGTACCCTCGGGCACATAGCGGCGTATCTTGGGGAGGAGCAGGGGATAGTGGGTGCAACCGAGTATGAGGGTGTCGATGGCGGGATCTCGCTCCATGATTTCATTAAGGTATTTCCTGACGAAATAGTCGGCCCCGTCGCTGTGAGCCTCGCCGTTTTCCACCAGGGGCACCCACATGGGGCAGGCCTGTCCGGAGACGTGCATGCCGGAATAGAGTTTCTCCGTCTCCATTTCGTAGGAACGGCTCCGGATCGTGCCCGGCGTCGCGAGTACTCCCACATGACGGGAGCGGGATACGTCTCCGAGAGCCTCCACCGTGGGGCGTATCACTCCAAGCACCCTTCGCTGAGGGTCCAGCTCCGGGAGGTCATGCTGCTGTATGGAGCGCAGGGCCTTGGCAGAGGCGGTGTTGCAGGCCAGAATCACGAGATGACACCCGCGGCTGAAGAGCGCCCTGACGGCCTGGAGCGTGAACTCGTACACGATGCCGAAGGAGCGCGAGCCGTAGGGGGCGCGGGCGTTGTCGCCAAGATAGAGGTAGTCATACCCGGGGAGGCGGAGCATCATCTCACGCAGTATGGTGAGACCTCCGTAGCCGGAGTCGAACACTCCGATAGGGCCGGGAGCGAATGATAGCATTTTTTCTTTCGGGTTATTGTGTCGGCGGGCCTGCGGCTCCGGCTCCGGGCCGGGGGCGCAGGCCCGCTGGGGCGGTGTCCGCGTGAGGACACCGTAGTGGGAAGTGGGAATTACTTGATGCCGAGCTTGGCCTTTACCAGGGGCGTGATGTCGTCGACGGGAGCGGCGTGGTAGAGGGTGAGCTGAGGTTCCATCACCTGTACCAAGCTGTAGCCGTTCTCCTTGCCGACAGACTCCACGGCCTGGGAGATCTTGGCCGTGATGGGGCCCATGAGCTCCGTCTGCATACGCTGGAGGTCCTGCATGGCGGTCTGCTGGAAGGTCTGGAGTTTCTGGTCGTAGTCGGCCAGTTCGCGGGTCTTGCGCTCGCGGATGGCGGGAAGTTCATTTTCGTCCATCTTCTGGAACTCGTCATACAGACGCTTCATCTCGTCCTGGAGTTTCTGGAACTCGGCCTCATACTTCTTGGAGGTGTCGGCGAGCTTGGCCTGAGCCTCGCTGAACTCAGGCATGGCCTGCATCACGCCGTCTACATTCACAAGACCCATCTTGAAGGTCTGGGCCGATGCGCAGAGGGGGAGAATGAAAGCAAAGGCCAAAAGCAGTTTCTTGATCATTTTTTTCTGTGTATGTGTTATTGATTGTTGATTTTCTTCTGAGTGTGTGCGTATGATTGTTGATTTACTTTGAGTAACCCAACTTGGCGAGCACCTCGTTGCTGACATCGATACGGGGGGAGGCGAAGACAATGCTCTGCGAGGAGGCACGGTCGAAGATGGCCTGATACCCCTTCTCCTCGGCCACGGCCTTGACGGCGTTGTATACATCCTCCTGTATGGGCTTCATGAGGCTCTGGCGCTTCTTGTAGAGCTCACCCTCGGGACCGAAATATTTGTAGCGGGCGTCGGTGACCTCCTTTTCCTTGGCCACTATCTCCTCTTCGCGTTTCTTCTTCTGGTCGTCGGTGAGAAATACCATTTCGCTCTGATAGTTCTTGTAGAGGGTCTCTGCCTCCTGGGCGAGCTGGTTGACCTCCTTTTCCCAGCGCTGCGACACCTGGTTGAGCTGCTCGTTGGCCATCTCGTAGGAGGGCACGTTGCGCAGGATATAGTCCATGTCCACCAGGGCGAACTTCTGGGCATTGGCGGCCGTGAAGCATCCTGCGATGAGGATGAGGGTGAAGATTATCTTTTTCATAAACGTTTGTTTTTGTGATGTTCCGATAGGGTTGTCATCATTTCTGACACTCCGACAGGGAGAGGAGTTTAGCCGGGCGGGGGTAATTTAACAAATGTTAGAACTCCTGTCCGAGCACGAAGTGGAGCTGGCTGCCTCCGCGACGTCCCCACACTTTGTCGAAGCCGTAGCCCCAGTCGATGCCGAGGAAGCCGAGCATCTGGAGGTAGATGCGGACACCCACGCCGGCGGAGCGCTTGAGGTTGAAGGGGGCGAAGTCCTGCACGCGGGTCCAGCAGTTGCCCGCCTCGGCGAAGGCCAGGGCGTAGATGGTGGTGGTGGGCTGGAGCATGAAGGGGAAGTGAAGCTCGAAGGTGAACTTCGAGTAGGCGTAGCCCTCGGCCTTCCAGGGGGTGAACTGTCCGTTGTCGTAGCCTCGCATGGAGACGGTCTCCGTGGCGTAGGTGTAGCTTCCGGTCATGCCGTCGCCTCCGAAGTAGAAGGTCTCGAAGGGTGAGCGCACATACTTGTTGTAGGAGCCGAGAAGTCCGAAGTCGGCGCGGGTCATGAGCACGAGGGTCCACTGTCCGTCAGGGTCCGTGAGGGGGGTGAACATCCTCGACTTGAACTTCAGCTTCCAGTATTCTATCCACTTGTACATCTGCTTCACGGCCTGCTGGTCGTCATTGGCCGCGATCTCCTCCTGGAGCTTGCGCCAGTTCTGCTTGCGTATGGCTGACCATGGGGGCGTGAGCGTGAGGTCGATGGAGAACTCCGATCCGCGGCGCGTGTAGATGGGATTGTCTATGCTGGAGCGGGAGAGGCGCAGGCCCAGAGTGAGGGAGTTGGCCGTGCCGTTGCGCATGAAGCGGATGTATTCCCAGTTCTTGAGGTAATACCAGCGGTAGGCGAGCGTGGCCTGGAACTGGAAGTAGTCGTCGGGCCACGTTAGGCGTGTGCCATAACCTATGGAGGCTCCCGCTATCTGGATCACCTTGTTGGGGTCGTAGGCGTTCTCGTAATAGTAATTGCCGAAATTGCTGTTGTAGTTGCCCTGCGACCACAGTGCCGACGAATAGGCGTTCCAGTAGTTGTTGTTGTAATAGCTGGAGTTGATGCCGGTGGAGCGGCTGTAATCCACTCCGACGGAGAGTGAATTGGGACGCTTGCCCCCAATCCAGGGGTCGAAGAAAGATATCGAGTAGCTCTGGTAATACTTGGCGTTGGTCTGGGCGGAGATGGAGAATGTCTGTCCGTCGCCGCGCGGGATGATGCCGCGGTAGGCCGATGGGTTGAAGAGATTCTTCATCGAGAAATTCGAGAAGGAGAGGCCCACCTGGCCGGTGATGCCCGTCTGGCCCCATCCGAAGGAGAGCTGCACCTTGTCGTTGGCCTTGGATTCGAGATTGAACACGATGTCCACCGTGCCGTCCTGCTCGTTGGGCTGCGGCTGGATGTCCATGTGTTCGGGGTCGAAGTGGCCCGAAGCGGCGATTTCGCGTGCCGAGCGCATCAGGTCGCTCTTGGAGAAGAGCTCGCCGGGGCGCACGCGCAGCTCACGGCGTATCACCTTCTCGTAGAGCTGGTCGTTGCCGTTGATCACCACGCGGTTCACGGTGGCCTGCGGACCCTCGAATATTCTCATCTGGAGCGCAACGCTGTCGCCGCGCACTGTCTGCTCGATGGGTACGAGCTGGAAGAAGAGGTAGCCGTTGTCGAGATAGAGGTTGGAGACGGCGTCGTCATCCTCCATGGTGCGCTTCTGGAGACGCTTCTGGTTGTAGACATCGCCGGGGAAGATGCCCAGCATGTTGTTCAGGGCCTCGGTGGGATACACAGTGTTGCCCACCCAAGATATGTCGCTGATGTAATAGCGCTTTCCCTCGTCGACGGTGAGATAGACATCCACCTCCTTGTCGTCGTAAGGCACCACGGAGTCGCTGATGATGGCGGCGTCGCGATAGCCTAATTCATTATATTTGTCGATGATGCGCTGCTTGTCATCACGGTAGTCGGAATCCACAAACTTCTTCTGCTTGAAGAGATTGAGTAGGTTGCCGTTCTCATTGGTCTTCTTCATGGCCCCCTTGACGCGGCGGTCGGAGAGCACGGTGTTGCCGTTGACGTAGATACGGTGCACCTTGATTTTGTTGTGGCGGTCGACATTCACGTCGAGAATCACCTGGTTTTCCTTGCTCAGATCGTCATGCTGCACGATGGTGACCTTGGCGTTCTTGAAGCCCTTCTCCGAGAAATATTGCTCTATAATCTGCTTGGCGCGGGCTATGATGTTGGGGGTGAGCTGCTGGCCCGGCACCATTTTGAGCTTGTCCACCAGATCCTTGCGCTCGCTGTTTTTCACCCCGTTGAATCTCATTTCCGACATTCTGGGCTGGCGGTGCAGCTCGATTTCAAGCCATGCCTTGGAGCCCGCTGTCTTCTCCACGTTGATTTTCACTTTGTCGTAGAGGCCCTGGCGCCAGAGGCGTTTCACGGCGTTGGTGATACCGTCGCCGGGGATTTCCACGGCATCGCCCACGGCGAGTCCGGAGGTGCCTATGATGAGATAGTCTTCAGTGTCGGGCAGGCCGATGACCTTTATTCCCGCGATTTCATATACCTTCGGGATGGGGGAGTATATCACGTCGGGTGAGAACAGGGTGTCGGCCGGAGCGGCTTCCGGAAGCGAGTCCACAGCCGGAGGTGCGAGCAGATCCTCGGAGTCATGCTGTGCCCGCGCGGGCGATGCGGCCGCCGCCAGGAAAAGCAGGGCCGTCATGCAGCGCAATATGGAGTGCAGGTGATTCTTGTGTAGTGTCATGTCAGTCAGTGGCTATCTGTTCGCTGGTCTTTCCGAAGCGCCGTTCCCTCTGTTGGAAATCCACCAGGGCGCGGGCATACTCCACTTTTCCGAAATCGGGCCAGAGCACCGGCGTGAAATAAAGTTCGCTGTAAGCTATCTGCCACAGCAGGTAGTTGGAGATTCTCTCCTCTCCTCCGGTGCGTATGAGCAGGTCGGGGTCGGGTATTCCGGCTGTCGGGAGCATCGAGGCGAACTTATCCTCGTCGATCTCCTCGGGGTCGAGTTCGCCCCGCCGGGCGAGTTCGGCGATGCGTCGGGCGGCCTCGGTGATTTCCCACCGTGAGGAATAGCTCAGGCACATGTTGAGCTGCAGACCGGTGCAGTGGGCCGTGGCGTCGCGGCAGTCGAAGAGCTTTTTGCGGGGACCCTCGGGTATGCGCTCTATGTCGCCTATCAGATGGATGCGCACATTGTTGCGGAGCAGTTCGGGGAGTTCACGCTCAATGGCCCACCCGATGAGATACATCAGGGTCTCCACTTCCTCGGTGGGACGGTTCCAGTTTTCGGTCGAGAAGGCGTAGAGCGTCAGATAGCCTATGCCGAGGTCAGAGGAGAGCTCGGTGACGTTGTGGACACTTGTGATTCCCTCGTAATGGCCGTCGCTGCGGTTCTGGCCGCGCTTCTTGGCCCATCGGCCGTTGCCGTCCATGATCATGGCCACGTGGCGCGGCATACGCCGCGGGTCGAGCTGGGAGAGTATATTCTGAAGTTCATCCATGATGTCTCATTCTTTATAGTTGCAGACGGCGCAGCGCTTGCTGAACTCGTATGTGAGCGTCACCGTCAGGGTGGAATACCAGTCAGTGTTTTTTACAAATGAACTCTTGATGGCATGCGGGTCGCTGAGAGCCGGGCCGTCGAGCTTGTCGGAGAAGGTCTTCTTCATGAGGAAGGCCGCTCCTATGTTGAGGCGCTCCTTGAGCTTGAATTTCACTCCGGCTCCGAAGGGGATGGTGAAGGCGGCGCCGGTATAGCCTTCGGTGGTCCACACCGTCAGTCCCAGGCCTCCGGTGATGTAGGGGGTGAAGCGGCGCAGTTTGCGGTATTGCTCTCCCATGCCGAAGTTGAAGAAATTGAACTCAAAGAGCTCCGAAGCCTCGAAAAATGTGGTGGAAAACTTGAAGGAGGCCTGCTCGGGGAGCACGTCCGTCATCTGCGAGGTATCGCCCGAGAGGGTGCCGGCGAAAATATTGCTGCGCAGGGCCAGACGGGGATTCATGATATATCGGAACACCAGTTCTCCCGCCACGCCCGGGTTTTTGTAGAGATTGGCCGTATTGGCGTCGCCGAGGTATCCGGTCATGCCGATGCCTCCTCCCGCCTCGAAGCGGTAGTCCTCCTGGGCACACGCTCCCGCAGGGAGGAGCGTGCCGGCCAATATCGTGAGGATTATAAGGAAATATCTCATTGATGATCGGATGATTTATAATCGGATTATGCTGATCGGATGATAATGGGACTTGAGTGATGCGTGGCGGCTCAGATCAGAGGGGTAAACTGCAGGCGCATCAGCACGCCGCGCAGGATTGCCGTGTTGAGGGCGCCTCCGGGGGTGGTGCCTCCGAAGATGTAGATGTAGGGACACTCCCAGTTCACGCGGTCGTCAGACACTTCCACGGGTATGCGTTTCCTCGCTGCTGAGGGGGCTGAGAACTTCCATCCCTGGTTGAGGTCGGCGCTCATCTTGTGGTCAAGTGTGAGGCCGTCGGCCCAAGGGAGGATGCTGATCCCCTCGGGGAGCTGGAGATGGGTGTCGGCCTTGCGCCAGTTGGCGCCGTTGTCGTATGTGAGCCACACCTCGCGGTTAGTCTCCCCCGAGGCATCCGATCCCCCGAGAAGCATCCACACCTGATACTCCTTTTTGAACCATGAAGTGGAGGAGTCCAGAAGATTGTAATAGGGCACGAGCACCGCTCCCTCCAGAGCGGGAGCCGGGATTTCGGTTATCATTGCCCATCGGGTGCCGTCGAAGGCCCAGGTGTTGCCCGAAAGCGAGCCGTCGGCAAGGCGTCCTCCGGTGAGGAAGCCGACGGGGCGCGTAGCCCATTTCGACAGGAAGAGGCCGAAAGCTGTCTGTCCCGAGACGGGAAATGCAGGGTCGATGGCTGTTTCGGGCACATCGTCGGTGCGGGGCCACGAGGTGTGCAGCGCTCCCGAAGCATCGGCACGTGTGCCCAGCACGAGGTCGCCGTATCCACCCGTGATGGCTGTCCATACCGCTCCGGTGTCGGTCCACTCCCTGCCGTCGGGCGAGGAGCAGAGATGTCCGTCGGCCGTGAGGAGATAGAGAGCGTTGTCCGAGGCGGTGAGGGTCTCGATGCGTGCCTCCTCGGGGAGTCGGGGAGTCGAGAGGGTCCACGCTTCGGGAGCGGGAGCGGTCGACTCGGCGAGAGTGAGAGATCCGTCGCTTTCCTCGATGAGACACACCGCCTTGTCGGCATACTTCACGGTCTTCTGGCGACACGGTGCCTCAAGACGTGACGGCAGGGCAGAAGTGGCCATGGAGTCCCATGCCAGTGTGTCGGTGTCTACGGTGTGGACGTTGACCTTCAGAAGATAGGAGCGGGAAGTGAGGCCATCCTCGGCTGTGAGTTTGAGCACCACGCGTCCCGAGAAGTCAATCGAATCGGAAGGATTCTTGCGATAGTCCGTCTCAAGGTCTCCCCGTTTTCCTCCTGTCATGGTGATGATGGCTTCGGAGACGGATGCGGGGAAAGTGATGATCGGCACGAGCTTCGTTACATCGGTGCCCTTGGGCAGCGAGTCGGCGTTGGCTATGACGCGTGCGTCCAGGTCGATTGAGAAAAACACGGAGTCGAGGGTCACCCCCGTGTTGGATGTACCTTTGAGCACCAAAGACGTCACTGCCACGCTTGACGAGGGCGAATAGTCGACGGTCTCGGAGTCTTTATCTGAATTGCACGCGGTGCTGCCTGACATCGCCAGGAGCGATGCGAGAAGAGTCAGGAAGCGCGTTAGAATCGCAGTTTTATTCACGTTTCAGCATACGGTTTTGAAGCCCGGGTCAGAGCTGGTGTGTGAGCCGGGTTCGGTTTCAAACTGCAAAATTAGCATTTATTGCCAAAAAGCGGGCAAACTTTTGCCCGCTTTTTACTATAAGGATTGATTTTAGGTCTTTTTAACTATTCGGATTCTGTTTTTGCCTACTGTTGTCACTTCGGTTTCGTGAGCACCGGAGGGTATGGCTGGTGCGTCGGCCCCCTGCCCCAGGATGTCGGGTGAGGTCTCGGTGCGGATCTCATCCCAGAGACCGCTCTCTATAAAGGAGCGCAGGGTGGCGGCTCCACCCTCCACCATCAGCGATGTCACGCCGTGGTCGCGGTAGAGAACTTTCATCGACTCCTCCAGTGGGAGCGTGGGGTCGAGCAGCACGTGGCGTTCATTCAGGATCCGGGCATCTGATGGCAGTCGGGTAGAGACCCATGTCACTTTAAGCGGATCGGCCCCCGGCCAGAGCCTCACGGTGAGGGAGGGATTGTCGATGATCACGGTGTCGGTGCCGACAAGGATGGCATCCGCCGCCGCACGCTCGCGGTGCATCAGCACGGAGGTGACTGGACTGGAGAATTTCACAGGGTGCATATGTCCCGGAGTTCCGGCCGCCATTTTCCCGTCGGCGCTCTGGGCCCATTTGAGCTGTATGAAGGGGCGTCCGAGGGTGTGTGCGGTCATGAACCTCTCGTTGAGGGCGCGACACTCCTCGGCCAGCACGCCTTCGGTTACCTCGATTCCGGCCTCGCGCATCATGCGTATGCCGTGCCCCGCCACCTTCGGGAAGGGATCTCCGGCCCCCACCACCACGCGGGGAATCCCGGTGTCGATGATCAGTTTCGCGCACGGGGGAGTCTTGCCATAATGTGAACAAGGTTCCAGCGTAACGTATATCGTGGCTTCTCTCAGGAGATGGCGATCTGAATCGCTGACGGAGGCGATGGCATTGACTTCAGCATGAGGCTCGCCCCAGCGGCGGTGCCATCCCTCCCCTATGATACGACCGTCGGGGGCAGTGATGACCGCCCCCACCATCGGATTCGGATGAGCGAACCCCTCGCCATTGCGGGCCAGCTGTATGGCCCGGCGCATATATTTTTCCTGGATCATTAATCAGAGTTATCAGAGTTATCAGAGTTATCAGAGTAATCAGAGTTATCAGAGTTATCAGAGTTATCAGAGTAATCGATAATCAGAGTTATCAGAGTTATCAGAGTTATCAGAGTAATCGATAATCAGAGTTA
>CAMWLC010000042.1 GCA_947174995.1 uncultured Porphyromonadaceae bacterium | reverse complement strand
GCACCGCCCCCTCCCCGCAGGAATAACCGGAGAAAGAAAATGGCCGGCCCCCTCCCGAATCTACCAAAAAATCTCAATACTAACGCCAATGGCTACAAAACCCTTCCATTATCAGAAGCCCTTTGAACTCGGCCCCGACACCACGGAATACCGTCTCATCACCAAGGACTACGTAAAAGTAGAAAACTGGAACGGCCACGAAATGCTCGTGGTTGATCCGGAAGCCCTCACCATCATCGCAAACGTGGCCAGCCACGACTGCTCCTTCATGCTCCGCCGCGAGCACAACGAGATGGTGGCAAAGATCCTCCATGACCCCGAAGCCTCCGAAAACGACCGCTTCGTGGCCCTCACCATGCTCCGCAATGCCGAAATCGCAGCAAAGGGCGTGCTCCCCTTCTGCCAGGACACCGGCACATCCATCTGCGCCGCCTACAAGGGCCAGCAGGTCTGGACCGGATGCGACGACGAGGAGAAAATCTCCCTCGGCGTCTACAAGACCTACACCGAAAACAACCTCCGCTACTCCCAGAACGCCCCCCTGACCATGTATGACGAGGTCAACACCGGCTGCAACCTCCCCGCACAGATCGACATCCACGCCACTGAAGGCGACGAATACAAATTCCTCTTCGTGGCAAAGGGTGGCGGCTCGGCCAACAAGACCTATCTCTACCAGGAGACCAAGGCCATCCTCAACAAGAAGACCCTCGTGCCCTTCCTCATCGATAAGATGAAGACCCTCGGCACGGCCGCCTGCCCCCCCTACCACATCGCTTTCGTAATCGGCGGCACTTCGGCTGAAAAGAATCTCGAAGTGGTAAAGAAGGCAAGCGTAAAATATTTCGACGCCCTCCCCACCACCGGCAACGAATACGGACGCGCATTCCGCGACGTGGAGCTTGAGAAGGAACTCCTCGAGGCCGCCCACAATCTCGGCCTCGGCGCACAGTTTGGCGGAAAGTATTTCGCCCACGATATCCGTGTCATCCGTCTCCCCCGCCACGGTGCTTCCTGCCCCGTGGGAATGGGCGTGAGCTGCTCGGCCGACCGCAACGTCAAGGCCAAGATCAACCGCGAAGGCCTCTGGGTGGAGAAACTCGATGACAATCCCGGCGAACTCATCCCCGAAGAACTCCGCAAGGCCGGCGAAGGCGAGGTGATCGAAATCGACCTCAACCGTCCCATGGAGGAGGTGCTCGCCGAGCTCGACAAGTATCCCGTCAGCACCCGCCTCTCCCTCAAGGGCACCATCATCGTGGGCCGCGACATCGCTCATGCCAAAATCAAGGAACGTCTCGACGCCGGCGAACCGATGCCTGAATATCTCAAGAAGCACCCCATCTACTACGCCGGCCCCGCCAAGAAACCGGCCGACATGCCCTCCGGCTCCTTCGGACCCACCACGGCAGGACGCATGGACTCCTACGTTGACCAGTTCCAGGCCGCCGGCGGCTCCATGATCATGATAGCCAAGGGCAACCGCAGCCAGCAGGTCACCGACGCCTGTCAGAAGCACGGCGGTTTCTATCTCGGCTCCATCGGCGGTCCCGCCGCCATCCTGGCGAAGAACTCCATCAAGAACGTCGAGCTCCTCGAATATCCCGAACTCGGCATGGAGGCCATATGGAAGATCGAAGTTGAGAACTTCCCCGCCTTCATCCTCGTAGACAACAAGGGTAACGACTTCTTCAAGCAGATCAAGCCCCGCTGCCCCATGGACGGCAAGTGCTGATTTATCCATCCTGATACAGACATCATGCGGGAGATGACACGTGTCATCTCCCGCATGATGTCTGTATCCCCGTGGATTCAGTCCTTTCCGAAATAGGGGTCAGTCCTCAAGATAGTAAGTGATGGAGGTGACGACGCGCACGGTCTTGACGTCGGGGGTGTATTGGTCGCGGTCCTCGATTGTCACCTGTCCCTGGCTCGCCGTCTTTATCTTGCCCAATTTGCTGTGGGAATCCTCCGCGAACTTGTCGGCCGCCGTGCGGGCATTGGCGGTGGCTTCCACGATCATCTCGGGCTTGATAGTATTCAGGCCGGTGTACTCATACAGCGTAGCGTAATTGTAATCGCCCGCCACGACGGCTATCCCCTGCTTGAGAAGCTCCGTCTGCTTCCCCATCAGGTCCTTCACCTTATCCACCTTGCCGGAAGTGACCACCACCACATTCGTGACCGTGTACCTGTAAGCCACATTCTGACTGGCATAGCGTTCAGCGGCCTGGTCAAACACCTGAGGAGCATTGACAGCGATCTCCTCCGCCGGGATACCGTTGGACTTGAGGAAAGCGAGGATGGCGTCATTTGAAGCCTGTATGCGCTCGTAGATGGTCGGCAGATCATTTCCGACCTCCTTCGTCACGATAGGCCACGTCACCTTATTGGCCGCCACCTCCTTCTCACACAGGCCCTTTACCGTCACCACGCGGTCACGGTCCGAAAAATTGTCGATACCCGCTTTCAGGCAAAGCCCTAAAATCACCGTAGCCAGTCCGAGAATCACGGCAGCCACCACAATACCCTTCGATTTATTCATTTCTTCGTTACATTAAAATCAAGATACAAATATAATCATTTTTCAGATGGTCGGTATAACTGAACGAAAAAAAATATTTGTTAACTTTGCGGGCATGAAGAAGAGTTTTGCCGCAAGGGGGGCGGGAGGTTCCTCTCCCTGGCGATGGATTCCGACGCTGTATGTGGCGGAGGGCCTCCCCTATTTCGCCGTAAATACGCTGACCGCGCTGATGTACGTGAATCTCGGACTGTCTAAAGCCGAGATGGCTTTCTATACCGGGTGGCTGTATCTGCCCTGGGTGATAAAGCCTTTCTGGAGCCCTTTCGTAGACCTCTTCTCGACAAAACGAAGCTGGACAATCCTTATGGAGCTGCTGATGGCGCTCTGCATGGCGGCTGTGGCTTTCGCTCTCCCCGGTTCGGCGTGGCTCTCCCTTACGCTGGCCGCGTTCTGGCTGATGGCTTTCTTTTCGGCTACACATGACATCGCTGCTGACGGCTACTATATGCTCGAGCTCGATCCGAAACGCCAGGCGGCATACGTGGGTCTGCGTAGCACGTTTTACCGTCTGGCAAGCGTGCTCGGCCAGGGAGGCCTGGTCATCATGGCGGGAAAGCTGGAGGAGGCGTGGGGTGACGTGCCGAAGGCCTGGGGCACTACATTCGCGGCCCTGTCGGCCCTGTTTCTTCTCATCACGGTGTATCATTCCTTCTTCATGCCCCGCGCTCCGCTCGACCGGCCCGTGCCGGGCGTGACGGCAAAAAACATCCTCCAGGATTTCGGGATGACTTTCGTCACCTTTTTTCGTAAGCCCGGAATATGGATCGCCCTGACTTTCATGCTCCTATACCGTCTGCCGGAAGCTTTGTGCATCAAGCTCATACAGCCTTTCCTGGTGGATGACCGCGCATTGGGAGGACTGGGGCTGAGTACGGCCCGGGTAGGGGTGGCCAACGGCACTGTGGGAGTCATCGCGCTGCTTGCCGGAGGCATCATAGGGGGTCTCGCCATCGCCCGCGGGGGCCTGCGCCGCTGGATCTGGCCCATGGCTCTGGCACTCACCCTCCCCTGCTTCCTTTACTGTCTGCTGGCCATGAGTCAACCGCAGAGTTTTCTGACCGTATGCACTGCGATTGGTATCGAGCAGTTCGGCTACGGCTTCGGATTCACGGCCTACATGCTCTATCTGATGTATTTCTCGCAGGGAGAGGCGCAGACCTCTCATTATGCGTTCTGCACGGCCTTCATGGCCATAGGCATGATGCTTCCGGGCATGGCCGCCGGGTGGATCTTCGAGCAGGTGGAGAGACTCGGTCTTTTCGGCTCCACCGGTTACGCCGGTTTCTTCTGGATCGTCATGCTCGCCTGCCTTGCCACGTTCCTGGCCGTGGCCCTCGCCCGCCCCGGCATGAAGCGGGCATAATTTTTCCGGTTGGACTGATCCATCGCATTCAGTATTGACCAGGGATTATAAATTTCACTCCCTTCCGGTGCGAAGCGGTAACCGTCATAATTACGCTTCAATTCGGCGCAGACTTCGTTGAAATCCAGGCCCTCTTTTTCACAGATCAACCGTATGCCACTACCGAATATTTCCTGATATTTGTCGGCATTATCACCATCTTTCGGTCAAGCGTATCATAATAATTCCTTAACCTAAAGGGTGATTTCTGCGTTAAATAGATATGAAGACTTCCACAAATCCGACCCATATCCCTTCTGCGGGCAGTCGCGCCCGCGCCATGATAGAGGGCAATCTGCTTGCCCTCTCCGCAGCCGTATGCTGGGGCTTCAACGAGCCCGCCAACAAGATGATAATACCCGACTGGATCTCGGCGGGCGGAGTGGCTATGTCACGTCTAATCGGTGCCTCTGTAATCATCTGGATAATCTCCCTCTTCATCAAACAGGAGAAGATACAGCGCGGCGACTGGAAACTGCTGTGGGCAGCCGCGCTGATGATGCTGGGGTTCGTGTATGTGTTCTCGCTCGCCTTCAATACCGCCTCCCCCATAGACATCGCCATCATACTGACGTTTCAGCCCATGCTCGTGGTGGGCATCCACGCTCTGGTGGGGCATGAGAAAGTCGGCGGACTGGAACTTCTCGGTATGGCCATAGCCTTCGGAGGCGCCCTGCTCGTCATCTTAGGGGGCGGCGCGGTGGAGAAGGGACGCCTCATAGGCGATCTCTACGCAATGGTGTGCGCCGTGTCATACGCCATCTATCTAGTGATCATACAGGGCCCATCCAAACGATACGGCACGGTAAGCCTCATGAAATGGATTTTCCTTTTCTCGGCCATACTCGAATTGCCGCTGCTCTTCACCCTCCACAGCTCCACGCTTCCCATAGTGCAGCACTTTGAATGGACGCCACTGCTTGTACTGCTCTTCATCGTGGTCTTTCCGACCGTCTACTGCTATCTCGTCACACCTCCTGCCATCAGGATGGTGGGGAGTGAGCTTTTCTCCTTCTACCAGTACATGGTGCCGGTCATCACCACGCTGGTGTCCCTTTGGCTGAAACTCGATTCATTCCACTGGTATCAGCCGGTATCTTTCGTCATCATAGTCATTGGTGTGCTTCTCGCCAACTATTCCAAAGCCAAAACCTCCAAAGCCCATGCTGAAAAACACTGATTTTCATTCATCCGGCAACATGGAGCGGATTGTGAAATATCCGGTCGGGCAGTAGAATTAGAACTGTTTTCTGGCCCGCCCACGCCGTTTCGGGGTTACTGTATGTCATGGTTTTTCTTACCCGGCGGGCGATCGGAGAAGCATCACTTCACCGGACGCGGGATTTTGTCTTTTTCGCAGCGTTTGGTCATGGCCTTGATGCGCGACTTGGTGTCGGGATGGTCGGAAAACATCTTTGCTACATAGCTCTGCTGCGAACCTCCGGACTGCTCCAGCGCGAGCATTTTCTCGAAGGCCGTGACCATACCCCAGGGATTGCGGCCGTTGGCCACGAGAAAATCATAACCGCAATTATCGGCCTCTTTCTCCTGCTTTTTGGAATAGCTTGCATTGGCCAGTGAATTGCCGAGCGCGCCAAGCTGAGAATCCGTCAGCGCGGCCGCCATGCCTCCCGTGGAGGCGATCACGTCCTTCAGGGCGCCGTTGATGAGCGTCTGGCGGAAGGCATTGCGGGAATGATGTTTCATCACGTGGCCGATTTCATGGCCTATGATGCCGAGAAGTTCGTCATCATCCATCATATCCATTATGCCGGTATAGACACGCACGCTTCCGTCCGGACACGCGAAAGCATTTATATCGTCGGTGACATACACCTTGAAATTCAAGGGTATACCGTCGGCCTGGGTGATCCCGGCAGTAAGACGGTTGAGACGCTGTGTGTAAGGGCTATTTGCCGGCGCGACCTTGTTTTCAGCATCCATCTGCCGCACAGAGGCCTGCACATACTCGGCCATCTGCGCGTCAGTGACGGATATGGCCTGGACAGCCTTCACGGCTCCGCTCAGGGCGCGGCCGAGGTTTATCTGGGCAGAGGCCGTGACAGACGGGGCTGCGAGAAACGCAATGGCCACGGCAGGAATCAGAAAGTATCTTTTCATATTAATCGAACGGGTTTTTCAAAACTTCCGGCTCCTTCTCGGCCGGAGGTGTCTGGATTCTGAATGTGATGGGAAGATTATAATAGCAGGGCACGGCGCGACCATCCTTTTTCCCGGGTATCCAGTCGGGCATGGCCATAACTACGCGCACAGCCTCGGCATCTCCCTCAGGACATATCCCCTTGACTATCTGCGCATCTCTCACCTTACCATCGGTTCCCACCACGAATTTCACTATCGGGCGCCCCTGGATATTGTCGCGCACCATTGCTTCCGGGTAACGCAGATGACTCGCCACCCACTGCATCAAAGAACTTATTCCTCCCGGGAACTCTGGTTGTTGCTCCACAGCCACATATATTTGTTCGGGCGTTGCGGGTATTTGCGCGGAGGTATCGGCGGCACACAGGGGTGTGGCATTGGCCAGCGCAAACGCCACGGCGACTGCCGGGAGCCATCCCGGAAACATGCCTACGGCGGGAAAACCGTGTTTGATTCGTTTTATCATAGGTCAAAGTATTGGTTTGGTTTATCAGATCGAAGAGAGGGCTTCAAGACACTTCTTGACTTCCTCATCGGTCTTGAACAGTTTATCTTTGCAGAATTTGAGCAGCTCAAGGGCGCGGGCCGTGTAGGAGGAAAGCAGGTCGATGTCACATTCCTCGCTCTGCATTTTGCGCACTATTTCCTCAAGTTCGTTGATAGCTTCCGAATAAGTCATATCATCAGTTTTTTGAATTTGAAACATTTTGGATTAAAAACAGCTTACGCACACGAAAACACACTAATGGAATATAATGTCGGTTCTCTCCTTCATACCCACATTTCTGATTGCATCACGCATCGCTCCGTACAGACTTTCGTAGATTTCTTCCGAATACTTAATGTCTATCTGGGATACCGGCTTATCATTCTTGAATGCTCTTATCATTACCAAGACGGGGTCTTCCTTATGCGTAATGCAATATAAGACCTGAATATCCAGATAGTCCGTCAGTGAATTGTTTAGAAAAAATACGTATCTTTCTCTAAGCTCCTCATCTGCGTCCAGCATTTTTGCTATATACGAACGTTGTTCAGCCGGTACCTTTATATCAGGAGCACGGGTAAATCCGGAATTTTCAGACAAAAACCACATATCCTCCACTTCCTCTGAATCGAAACAGGTGCTGATGCTCCACGCCCATTCCGGCTCCTCATCGTCACCGAAATTGGTATAACTCAGATCGAGTTCCATTTCCATTCCATCAAGATCCTTATTCGTTGAATAATAGGTACCTTGAAAAGACTGTGCGCACAAATTATGGTGCAAGAGGGCTATAAAGATGATTAGCAGAATATGTCTCGAATATACTTTCATGGCTTTTATTCGGTCCGTGAGAGCAGGACACCGTTTTGGAGGGTTGTTTCTATAATGGAGCCGGGGGGGACAGCCGAGGCATCCGTCACCGCACGGCCTCCGACACGGGTAATGGAGTATCCCCGCCTCAATGTGTTGGCCGGACTCAAGGCATCCACGACTTGCAATATTGTGTTAAGGCGGCGCGAGGCTGCCGTCAATCTCTCATCCGCAAGCCGCCGTATAGTGTCGTTTAAATCGTCAAGACGGCGCGAGGCGTCACGGTGTCTTGACTCCGAGGCCAGGCGTATCACCTCGCCGCGCGAGTCAAGCCACGCACGGGCCCGTGCCGTACGGGCGGAAGCGATCGAAGGCAGACGGGAAGCTACATTATGAAGGAGTGTCTGGGCACGCGCTATCCGCTGCGAGGCCAGTGCGGGAATCAGGCTCTCGAGGCCCGACAGACGTTGACGCTCT
This sequence comes from uncultured Porphyromonadaceae bacterium, assembly GCA_947174995.1. Taxonomy (GTDB): domain Bacteria; phylum Bacteroidota; class Bacteroidia; order Bacteroidales; family Muribaculaceae; genus Lepagella. The sequence goes on along the minus strand of CAMWLC010000042.1, from coordinate 13,555 downwards.
CCGGCCACACGGTCAGCGGTGTACCGCATTATGCCGTCTGTCAGCGAAGCCGCCTTCTGCCATGCCTCACGCAGAGAGTCCACTATCCAGGCAGCCACAGCTGTAGGGGTCTTGCAGCGCACGCAGGCCAGCTCGTCAAGCACGGTGCGGTCGCGCTCATGGCCGATGCCGACTACGACGGGGATGGAGAAAGTGGCCACACGGCGCGCCAGCTCATAGTCATCGAAACCGTTAAGGTCCGTAGTGGAGCCTCCGCCACGGATAATGACCACGCAGTCCCACAGATCGATGGTCTGTTCAATGCGGTCGAGAGCGGCGCGGACACTCGCCGAAGTGCGTTCCCCCTGCATCGAGGCCTCGAAGAGGAAGGGATATATCTTGAATCCGTCGGGATTGTTCTCGAGCTGATTGATGAAATCGCCGTAACCGGCCGCGCCCGGAGCAGAGATTACCGCTATGCGGCGCGGAGTGCCCGGAGGTGGAAGCATACGGTTGCGGGCCGCCAGGCCCTCCTTGACCAGGCGATCGATGATCTCACGGCGCAGGCGCTCCAGGTCGCCCATCGTGTATGAGGGATCGATGTCGCCGACATTGAATGAGAGGCCGTACTGGTTATGGAATGTGGCCTGCCCGTAGAGCATCACCTTGATGCCGGAGGTGAGCTGGCGTCCTGTGGCCGCGCCGAATTTATTGCAGACGTAAGCGGCACGCCCGGCCCAGATGTTGGCCCGCATCTTCGCTATGGTGGCGCCGCGGGCATCCTTCTCTATCAGCTCCATGTAGCAATGCCCCCCGCTGAAGCGGAGGTCGCTAAGTTCGGCCGCCACCCAGGCTCCTTGAAGCTCGGGCACACGCCGGATGGCGTTTCCCACGAGGGTGGAAAACTGCGACAGGGTCATGGCCACCGGGCGTGCCGGCGCCGTCACTGAGGCCGAGGCGTAGGGGTTGGTGTACATTGACATTCCTTGATGATTGAGGGCCCGACAGACGGACAGTATGGCAAAATTACAAATTATTCTGCAAAATTTTATTAACTTTGCCAATTATTTACCTTTTTGCAGGGCCAATCATCCCGCAGAGGGGTTATAACTATATCAAAACAAGTACTTGAAGATATATGGCAAACAGATTGGTCGGAATGGTGGCTGCACAGGCGGCAAGATATGGGAAACGCGAGGCGTACAGGTTCTGCTGGCGCAAGGAGGGGGAATGGATTTCCACGTCCTGGGACGAGTTCGCTCTCCAGGTGGAGGTGGCGGCACGCGCCATCGCCTCTCTCGGACTCCTGGAGAAGGACACCCTGGCCATCTGCTCGCCCAACACTCCCCAGATTCTCATCACTGAGCTTGGGGCGTTCAAAAACCGCATGGCCTGTATTCCACTGTATTCAAGCAGCTCGCAGGAACAGTTTGATTTCATCGTCACCAACGGCGAAGCCTCCCTGCTGTTCGTGGGGGATGCAGCCCAATACTCGCTTGCCTACAATTACTGGAAGAAACACCCCGATTCGATTCGCTGCATTGTGGTGTTCAGAAACGAAGGACTTGAGCTGCATCCTGACGATACGGTGACCATCTCCTGGGACGACTTCATACGCCTGGGCGTGGAGGCCGGCGACGACATAATAGAGGAGGTGAAGGCCCGTGCCGAGCGTGGTCTGCCCGAGGACACCGCCACTCTCATCTACACCTCCGGCACTACGGGAGAGCCCAAGGGAGTCTGCCTCACACACGCCAACTACGACGCTGCCATGGGCACACACCTCGCGCTGCTCAACACCGTCAGCGACAAGGATGTATCGATGGCTTTCCTCCCGATGAGCCATATCTTCGAGAAGGCATGGTGCTTCTTCTGCCTCACCAAGGGAATCGCCATCGCCGTGAATTATGACCCGCGCTCCATTCAGAAGACCATACGAGAGGTAAAGCCCAACATAATGTGTTGCGTGCCCCGGTTCTGGGAAAAGGTGTATGCGGCCGTGAAGGAGAAGATCGCCTCGATGTCCTGGGTGGAGCGCAAGATGGTGACACGCGCCATACGCGTGGGCTACCTCTACAATCTCGATTATCGTCGCCTGGGTAAGAAGGCCCCGGCGCTCCTTGAGAAGGAATACAATTTCTGGAACAAGAAGGTGTTCATGCGCCTCAAACACGCCATCGGTATTCCGGACCCCAACATATTCCCCACGGCGGGCGCTCCGCTCAGCGACCGCATCACCACTTTCCTTCAGTCGGTGGGCATCGATGTGGTGATAGGCTACGGCCTGAGCGAGACCACGGCGACTGTAAGCTGCTTCCAGACTCCGGGATTTGAAATCGGCACCGTGGGGCGACCCCTTCCGGGCATCAGCGTGCGTATTTCGGAGGAGGGTGAGATTCTCGTGAAGGGTCCTACCGTGACCCCCGGCTACTACCGCAACCCCGAGGCCAATGCCCAGGCCTTCACCGATGACGGCTATTTCCGCACGGGCGATGCCGGATACCTGACCCCCGAGGGAGCCATCGTGCTCACGGAGCGCATCAAGGATCTCTTCAAGACCTCCAACGGCAAGTATATCGCTCCACAGATGCTGGAGAGCCGCCTGGCCGAGAACAAATATATCGACGAGGTGGCCGTCATAGGCGACCGCCGGAAGTATGTCACCGCCCTGGTGGTGCCCAATATGGAGCAGCTTCAGGCCTGGGCCGGCGAGCAGGGAATACCCGTTGACAATACCAAAGAACTCCTGAAGGATAAACGAGTCTGCGACTTCATGATGGAGCAGATAGATGAGGTGCAGAGTGATCTCGCCTCCTACGAGCAGATAAAGCGCATCACTCTCCTGCCGCGTCATTTCTCGCTGGAAAAGGGGGAGGTGACCAACACCATGAAGGTGCGCCGCAATGTGGTGGCCAAAAATTTCGCCAAGGTAATCGACAGGATGTATGAAAAGTCATGACCTTCATCCGGCTGTGGACAAGGCGTTGGAGAGGGTACGCTCCGGAGCGGCGGAGCTGATGACGCGCCACGCCGTGGCCTCCTCCACGCCCATGCGGGAGTGTCTCGTGGCGCTCAACCGCCTCTCGGGCGAGACCATGACTCTCTTCGTGGTTGACGAAGAGGGACGTATGGCGGGTACCATGACCGACGGTGACATACGCCGCGCCATTATAGGAGGGGCATCCGTGAGCGACACGGCCGAAAGCCTGATGCACCGCGATTTCATGGCTCTCACCCCCCCCGATACCCCCTGGAAAAAAATAGCGGAGGCCCGCCGCCGCGGTATCACACTGCTCCCCCGCCTGGACGCGGAGGGATACGTGCAGGACATCATGGACCTGCGGCTCCAACATTCGGCGCTCCCCGTGGATGCGGTGCTTATGGCCGGAGGACGCGGCGAGCGTCTGCGCCCCCTGACGCTCACCACTCCCAAACCCCTGCTCAAGGTGGGGGGCAAACCCATCATCGACTACAATGTGGAGGAACTCCGCGCCAACGGTATAGAGAAGATACGCGTGACCGTGAACTACCTCAAGGAGCAACTCATCGACCATTTCAGCCACCCCCGTTTCGGAGGGTATGTGGAGTGTGTGGAGGAGCCGCGGCGGCTCGGCACCATGGGGAGCCTGAGCCTTGTGGGCGACCTCACCAATGATTTCGTGCTGGTGATGAACTCCGACATCCTCACCACTCTGGATTTCGAGAAACTATACCTGGCCCACATAGAGAGCGGAGCGGCGCTGACCATGGCCGTGATACCCTACACGGTGTCTGTGCCCTTCTCCATCATACGCACCGAGGGCGATCGCGTGACCGGGCTGACGGAAAAGCCCACCTACAACTATTTCGCGGGCGCAGGCGTTTATCTGATGGACCGCAGACTCATGGCGAGAATATCTCCGGGCGAATATCTGGATGCTCCGGATTTCGTGGAGTCACTCATCGTCGACGGCCTGAAAGTGGGATATTTCCCCATCGACGGCACATGGATCGACATCGGGTCGCCCGATGACTACCGATATGCCGACGAGCTGATGAGCCGGCCCGTACAATAAAGACATCCTACTGATATGGCAGATTCCAATTTCATAGATTACGTCAAGATTCTTTGCCGCTCGGGTAAGGGAGGAGCCGGCAGCCGTCATTTCCACCGCGCCAAGTATGTGCCCAAGGGTGGACCGGACGGCGGCGACGGCGGACGGGGCGGCCATATTATCCTCAAGGGAAACCGCAATAAATGGACCCTCCTCGACCTGCGCTACCAGCGGCATATCTTCGCCACCGACGGGGAAAGCGGCGGCGCGGGACGCTCTTTCGGCAAGGATGGCGAGGACCGCGTCATCGAGGTGCCCGTAGGCACTGCCGTGTTTGACGCCGAGTCAGGGGAGTTCCTGTGCGAGGTCACCGAAGACGGTGAGGAAATCAAGCTCCTGCGCGGAGGAAAGGGTGGTCTGGGCAACTGGCATTTCGCCACTTCCACCAACCGCGCGCCCCGCTATGCCCAGCCCGGACAGCCGGCCATCGAAAAGGCTGTGGTGCTTGAGCTCAAGCTGCTCGGAGACGTGGGTCTGGTGGGATTTCCCAATGCCGGAAAGTCAACCCTGCTCTCAGCTATCTCGGCGGCCAAGCCGAAAATAGCCGACTATCCCTTCACCACGATGGAGCCCCAGCTCGGCATCGTGAGCTACCGCGACGGCAAGTCTTTCGTGATGGCCGACATTCCCGGCATTATCGAGGGTGCAAGCGAGGGAAAGGGTCTCGGACTCCGATTCCTGCGGCATATCGAGCGCAACGCGGTGCTACTATTCATGATTCCGGCGGATTCGGACGACATCCGGAGAGATTACGACATTCTGCTCAAGGAGTTGCGCGAGTTCAATCCCGAGCTTATGGACAAGAGCCGCGTGCTGGCCATCTCAAAGAGCGATATGCTTGACGACGAGTTGCGCGAGGCCCTGGAGGCGGAACTGCCCGAAGGAGTGCCCACCGTGTTCATTTCGGCCGTGACGGGCCAGGGACTCACGGAGCTTAAAGATCTGCTCTGGCGCGAGATCAACTCCGAGGACAACCTCGCCACGGGCACCATCACCCACCGCCCCCTCGACCGGCGCCACCGCGTGGAGGAGGAGGATGAGTTTATATTCGCCCAGGACGACGAGGAGGAAGAGTGGCGTCCGGAGACCGATGAGGAGTGGAACGACGAGTTCTGGGACGAGGAGTCCTCAGTCAACGGCTGATCGCCGAACACTCGCTTATGGAGTTGCTGCAACTCAATCTCAGAGACATACTCAGGCATCGGCTTCCCGACGGCAAGGGGAAACTGGTGCCCGGTTTCGTATACTCCCTGCTTGAGAAAATAATCTGCCAGGACGAGCTGAACGCCATCCTGCGCCATGCCTGGCCGGCCACGGGAAGCGCGTTCTCACGCGCGGTGCTGGAATATCTCAATCTGACGGTGACGACTACCGGACTTGACGCCCTCCCGGCTGACCGCCCGTATGTCTTCGCCTCCAACCATCCCCTTGGCGGCCTGGATGGAATCGCCCTCATCGCCGTGGTGGGGAGCCGCTTCGGAGACGGAAGCATCCGCTTTATGGTCAACGATATGCTTATGAATGTCACCCCCTTGGCGGACGTATTCCTTCCGGTCAACAAATACGGAGCGCAGGGACGCGAGGCCGCGATGGCAATATCGGAGGCCTTTGCCAATCCCGCTATTCAGATCGGGGCTTTCCCTGCGGGGCTCGTGTCGCGTCTGGGCGACACCGGGGAGGTGGCCGACCTTAAATGGCAGAAGGCCTTCGCGGCCAAGGCAATCGAGTACGGCAGGGAGGTGGTGCCCGTACGCTTCGACGGACTCAACCGCCGCCGCTTCTACCGCTTGGCACGCCTGCGCAAGAAACTCGGCCTCAAAATCAATCTGGAGCAGGTGCTGCTACCCTCGGAACTCTGTGCCAAGCGGGATCACACACTGCGCATCATCTTCGGCTCCCCCATTCCGCTTCAAAACGAGACTCCCGTCACGCTGGCACGCAAGACACGCGAGGCCGTCTACGCCCTCCTCCCCCCTGACCGTCTGTGATATGAAGATAATCAAATGCCGCTGGGTGCCGAAAGGCTACTGCGTCAATCTTTTCGGGACGCTCTGGAGCCGGGAGACCGGCTGGATCGACCGGACGGTGATCAATCATGAGCGCATACACAATGCACAGCAGCGGGAATTGCTTTGGATTCCGTTCTATATCTTGTATGTCATCGAATGGCTTTGGCGTCTGCTGCTCTACCGCAACCATCGAATGGCCTACCGCAACATATCCTTCGAGCGCGAGGCATATTCCTACGGCCATGATTTCGCCTACCTCTCCCGCCGCCGCCCCTACGCCTGGCTCCGGCGTCTGCGCCGCTGAGTTATTTTAATTTGCGGATATGAGTGTTATTGCGTAATTTTGCGCATACATACTCACATACTCGAAAAACAATCATGAACGACAAGGAGATACTTGCTACTATAAGGGAAAAGGGGTTGCGAGGGGAAGGCGTCACACGCGAGGAGGCTGCCTGGGCAGCAGAATTCAAAGACCTTGACGCACTGTGTGAGGTGGCGGGCGAGATAGCACGCAAATGGCAGGGCACGGAGGTGGATTCATGCTCGATAGTCAATGCCCGCAGCGGCTTGTGTGGAGAGGACTGCAAATGGTGCGCCCAGGCCACACGCCATCACACGGGGTGCGAGACCTACAATTTCATTGACGAGAAGGAGGTACTTGCCGCTGCCGGAGCCAACGATGAGGCCGGAATACGGAAATTCTCGCTCGTCACAAGCGGACGCGCGGTCAACAAGCGCGACCTGAAGAAATTCTGCGACATCTTCCGCCGTCTCTCCGCCGAGACCGACCTGTATCTGTGCGCCTCCATGGGACTGCTCGACGAAGAGGAGATGAAGATGCTCAAGGAGGCCGGAGTGAAACGCTATCACTGCAATATGGAGACCTCATCCAAGATATTCCCCACCCTTTGCTCCTCCCATACACCCGACGACAAACGCCGCACGATAGCCGCCGCACGGAAGGCCGGGATGGAAGTATGCTCCGGAGGCATAATCGGTATGGGGGAAAGCATGGCGGACCGCGTGGATTTCGCCTTCGAACTGGCGGAACTGGACGTGGATTCCGTACCCATCAACATTCTCAATCCCATTCCGGGCACTCCTCTGGAGCACACACCGCTCATCAGCGAGGAGGAGGTGATCCGCACCGTAGCCCTTTTCCGTCTCATCATGCCCACCAAGTCGCTGCGCTTCGCCGGAGGCCGTATGCGCCTGAGCCACGCCTCGATGCTGCGCATCATGACGGGAGGCATGAACGGTGTGCTGATGGGCGATATGCTCACCACGGTCAGCAACACCATTGCCGATGACCGCGAGCTTTTCCGCGAGGCCGGCCTCCGCTTCTGATCAGCCGCAGATTTCCGTGGGGGTGAGTATCTCCAGCGCACGCGCTCCGGCGCGGGTGCCTGTCAGGTAAGCCACTCTGTCGTGGCGCGATATGTGGTCGTCGGCCACTATCTGCCGCACGGCCTCCACGGAATGGTGGGGCATCGTACCGTCGGGATTCGGATAATAGTAGGCCGTCACGCCATAACTGAGAGAGAGCCATCGCTGCACGTTGCGGTTGTGGCAGATGGCGAAAGTCGGGTTGTTGCCCCTGTATGAGGCGATGAAACGTGCCGACACTCCGCGGTAGGCATCGGTGAAAATAGCCTTCGTGCCTATCTCCTTTTCCGACATTACCGCCGAGTGGGCCAGGAAGGAGGTGATGGCTCCGTCAAGCATCGGAGGCACTTCCAGCTGGCTCCCCCGCCGCGAAGCCTCGACTTCGCGGGCCACATTCGTCATGGTGCGCACAGCCTCAAGAGGATACTTTCCGTTGGCCGTCTCGCCCGAGAGCATCATGGCGTCCGCCCGCTGATACACGGCGTTGGCCACATCGGAAATCTCGGCACGCGTGGGGCGCGGATGCTCTATCATGGTGTGGAGCATCTGCGTGGCCACGATTACCGGCTTGTGGGCGGCAATGCATTTGCGTATCATCATGGCCTGTATGCCCGGTATACGCTCCGCAGGCACTTCTATACCCAGGTCGCCGCGGGCCACCATTATGCCGTAAGAGGCCTCGAGAATCTCGTCGAAATTGTCTATCCCCTCCTGGTTCTCTATCTTCGAGATAATCTTGGTGTCGGCCCCGAGGGAGTCCAGGATATCCTGCACCTCCTTCACGTCGGCTGCCGAGCGCACGAATGAATGGGCTATGAAGTCCACCCCCAATTCCACTCCATATCCTATGTTGCGGCGATCCCGCTCAGTGACTGCGGGAAGATCCACCTTCACGCCGGGGAGGTTGACACTCTTGCGCGAACCTAAGAATCCATCGTTCTCCGCACGTGCCGTCACCGTGTCGCTCTCAATGGAAAGCACCTCGAAAGCCATCTCGCCGTCATCTATGAGAACACGGTCTCCCGGCTTCAGAATACGGGCGATGGCCGGATAATTGAGACATATCTCGGAGGAGGAAGTGCGTCCCTCGGGATTGCCGGATATACGCACCACGTCGCCCGTGTGATACTCCACGGGATCGCCGGTGACTGTGGTTGTGGTGCGTATCTCGGGTCCTTTGGTGTCCATCATTATCCCGAGGGAGGAATCAGCCTCACGCGTATTGGCCACTATACGGCTGAAACCCTCGTAATCAAGATGCGCCGAGTTCATGCGCACCACATTCACTCCCGCATCCACGAGGCTGCGGATAAAATCTGTCTCACATCGCTTGTCGGATATAGTAGCGACTATCTTGGTGAATTTATTCATAAGGTATTGTTTTTTTCAGGTTTTATTTCTTGACCACGCTTCCCGGGTCGAGAATCATGTTCATATCAACATCATGATCTATGCCATCCAGACGTCCGGCACCGTTATATTGCCATATCACCACGTTGTCTTCCGGTCCGAAGTCACGCTTCAGGGTATCCCCTATGGAGCGGCGCCATTGCGGATAGGCGCGTAGCTCGGCCGAGGGTGCGATGAATATCCTGTAAAACTGATCGCCCCCCACATACAGCACAGGAGTCACTTTATACTCCTTCTCCACCATGCGGAGAAATTCAAGAAGGTTTGCCGTCTCTTCGGGATACAGATTGCCCGGGGTGTAGCGGTCGCGGTTATTGTTGTCCATCTCCAGATCAATCATCGGGACGAGGTCAAGTTTCTTTCCTACGGTTTTGCGGAAATTCTCAAACTGCTCCCGAGCCGGATGGTTAAGCCTGAAATAGTGATATGGGCCGGTCTTGACACCGTGGCGGCGCGCCTCATCGCGGTTAATGGCATACTTGTCATCAACAAAATGGTATCCTTCCGTGGCCTTTATATAGGCATAACCCACCTGCCGCGACACGGTATTCCAGTCAATGGCGCCGTTATGGTGCGAGACATCGATCATATCCAGACGCGAGGACATACCGACCGTAGGACGTGTCGGCACGAAACTCACCCGGGGCCGGGAAGTGGAACATGAGACGGTCAGCAGTGCAAGCACTGCGACTGACACGACCGTCATCCGGCATAAAATTCTCTTGAGGCTTATCATCATTTATCTATAAGTAGTTCTCAAAAATTAAACGACATATATTTCAAAGTATTTCAAGAAAAATCTTGAATCATAAAACTTGCTGTTTTTGGCCGCTTCGGATTTGTCATTCAGTCGAATACATACGTATTCTCCCTCATTCCGCACCCGAATCGCCTCAAAAACATCTAAGTTTTATGTATTCATTAATTTTTGAGAACTACTTAAGAATCCCGATATGTCACGGGGCTACTGTTATAACACCCGAAATCTTTCAATTGTCGCAAATACAGATGAATTTTTGGTAACAAAAACGGAAAAAAGGATTGCACTTCGCATTTCACTTTATCTTAACTTTGCATTGTGAAAAAATCCATGTAATAAGTAAGTATTCAAATTTAAACGATATAATCAAAAGTAAGTGCTCACTTGATCTTTTATACAATCTGCGGCTTCTTTTTTGCCGCTTTCAGCTTGTCGCTCAGTCGCATAGCTCGCTATGCTCCCTCTCTCCGCACAGAAATCGTCTAAAAAACAAGCTCGCATATTGTATAAATTAAATTTGAACACTTACTTACCTTACATCATTCAATTACCAAAACTATTTTTCAGTCCAATCTTTTGCGGGCGGCCTCTCCGAGATGGAGGGACCGCCCGCAAGCTGTTTACATCGTTGTCACTAAAATCATTCTCCCCTGGAAAGATACGGGAGATATAGTGCATATTTATTCGTTATCAGCGTAATCAAAAGTGGTGATGCCGGGCTCGTCGAGAGCGAGGGTACCCTGACACATGGTCACCTTGCTATCGCGGATGGCCTGTACGCCGGCCGCATCGGTCTGACCGTAGGAGGCGCTGTAGTTGCCGTTGTCGGTGTCACCCGAGAGCACCAGGATGTTGTAGGCACCGACACCGGCAGGCTGAGCGAACACGTAGGTCATTTCCCGACCGTTGTTGGCTCCTACGAGCATATCACGCATGGGGAGGCTTTCCACCATGTAGAAAAACTCGCTCTGGAGATCCTGACGACCTTTGTAGTCGCTGACGGCTGCGTTTTTTACGTTGCGCACATTTGCATTGCGAACCACCTGCGCCGTCTTGCCGGACTGAGTCTGCATAGCAGGGATATCGGCCAGAACTGCGTATGCATCACCGAGGGTGATCTGAGCGAAAGAACTTACGGAAGTAAGAAGAGCTGCGAGGGTAAGGAGACGTGTTTTCATAATATTTTTGTTTTGGTGTTAAATTTATACCCCTTAAACCACTCAAAGTATAACAAAGATTAATCTGTAATAAAAGTTTAACAGGCACAAGCCGTTACACCAAATTATACGCATCCAATTCAGCCCTCCTTTTTGGGATATATGAACCGCGCTAATCCGTAGATATACCGGCGCAATCCGGGACGGTAGTGAAGCAGACGGTCAAACCATCCGAGATGGGGATTGACGACCTTCACCACATATCCGACATAAAACATGGCGAAGAGCGTTCCGACTCCCACCACGGTCCAAGGCCAAGATCCGAAGAAACAGTATCCGGAAATCACAGCCAGTATCACAAGCACAGTGTCCACAATGATCTTTACGACCGGGAAGGGTTTGCCCGAAACACGGGCAATCGCCACCTGGATACCCTCACCGGGCATCGTGACCGAGCCGCACCGTATCTCCGCAGCTACAGCACATCCCAAAATAGTCGCTCCACAGAATTGGGCGATTATCTGAGCCGGCAGAGTCCCGTAAGTCGAGAAGAGGGAGGTGATCCACATATTGACGTCCAGCAGAAACCCGAATACAAATCCGATGACGAGCTGAAAAAGCTGTATCGGCTCGAATCTCCGACGGAGCACGAGAATCTGGGCCGCCACCAGAATCACATTCATTATGTTGGTATATCCCCCGATGGTCCACTCAGGGGCAAGATGCGCTTCACCGGCGAGACTGAACGCCATGGGAATCGAGGATATCACACCGCTTCCGAGATTCGATCTGACACATAAGGCGACTCCGAAGGTCATGTAAAACATTGAAAGAAGCAGCAGCACGTGCTGCCAGATAAAACCGATTGCCTTCTCTCTTACTATCTTCATTTGAAAAATTTAGAGTATGTTTACCGAATTAAATCGCAGGAACATCGCGTGCAGGTATGTGCCCGAAGTTGCCGAAATATAAACGCATGATCCTGAAAACATAGTATAGAATCACTCTTTTTTGTAATTTTGCAAAAAATATGAACGATGACCGAACCTATCTCCATGTCACCTGCACCCTCATCGCAAGATAACGAAATAATACTTTACCAACCGGATTCAACCGTAAAGTTGGAAGTCCGTTTGGAAAATGAGACTGTGTGGCTGACACAACAGCAGATGACAGAATTGTTCCAGACTTCTAAACAGAACATTAGCCTTCATATCAACAATATCTTCAAAGAAGGTGAACTCGATAGCAATTCAGTTGTCAAGGAATCCTTGACAACTGCTTCTGATGGTAAGAAATATAAGACCAAATATTATAATCTTGATGTCATAATTTCCGTTGGATATAGAGTAAAATCCCTGAGAGGTACGCAGTTCCGCCAATGGGCAAATAAAGTGATTAAGGATTATCTGATGAAAGGCTATGCCGTTTCCCAACGCTTTGAACGATTGGAATATCGGATGGCAAAAACAGAGGAAAAGATAGATTTTATTCTTAACACGTCATTGCCTCCAAGAGAAGCAATCGTCTTCGACGGCCAGATATTCGATGCTTATACCCTTATGTGCGATCTCATACGCAGTGCCAAGAACCGTATCATCATTGTGGATAACTATATCGATGATTCAGTATTTCGACAGCTTGACAAGCGAGCCACAGGAGTATCAGCCACAATCTTTACTCCTTCCATAAGCAGGACACTGCGTCAGGATCTGGAGCGTCACAACGCTCAATACGCTCCGATTGAAGTAAAGACATTCCGTAGGGCGCACGACCGTTTCCTTATCATAGACGATACCGTATATCATGTCGGAGCCTCATTCAAGGACTTAGGAAAAAAGCTGACAGCGTTCTCCAAAATGGAGATAATGACAGCTGATGAATTTATTGCTTATTATTGCTGTCCGATAAAAATTTTTGAACGGATGAAAAATTAGGGTCGAATCCATTTGCAGGAATCGACCCTTTTCGGTTACTTTGGTTTCGCCAAAAATCAATAGAACCGATGCGCAAAAATAGTCATTTTAGCGGACAGCCGCTCTATGGTCAGGTAATAAAATTGCTTGACAAGTCAAAAATTCTTCATTATAGCCAAGAAAACGGCGGAGAAAGGTATACCAAACGCTTTAACTGCTGGATTCATCTGGTGGTAATGCTCTATGCGGTAATCATGCGATTCGACTCACTGCGGGAAATAACAGCCTCGCTGCTCGCAGAGACGCGCAAATTAGCACATCTGGGCATTACCTTCAAGATAGGGCGCAGTACACTCGCCGATGCGAACAAGAGGCGTCCGGAAGCCATATTCGAGGCTATCTACCGTGATTTATACGGCACTTACCGCCATGTTCTTTCATCGGACAGCCGGAGCGACAATGTCGGCTTCCCCGAAAATCGGACTGTTGAAAAGTGAACTAAAATAGTTAACTTTGTAGAACGATGAAGAAAGACAAATTTACAGAAAGTGAGATGGTGAAGACCGTCAAGCGACTTGAGGGAGGAGAAAGCCCGATGGCGCTGTGCAAGGAGATAGGGATATCGAAGACGACGTTGTATAGCTGGAAAAGCCGATACAGCGGGATGGAAGTCAATCAGGTCAAGCGCCTCAAAGAGCTTGAGGAAGAAAATCGGCGGCTTAAGAGAATGTATGCAGATCTGGCACTGGATCATGAATTGCTGAAGGAGGTTCTTGAAAAAAAACTATTATTACTGTCCGCTAAAAACTTTTGAGTAGGAATAAAATTAGGTCTGATTCCA
>CAMWLC010000041.1 GCA_947174995.1 uncultured Porphyromonadaceae bacterium | reverse complement strand
CTTATAAGACGTATAAGACTTATAAGACGTATAAGACGTATAAGACTTATAAGACGTATAAGACTGATACGATGCATGAGTCATCCGAAGCGCAGGCATAACCTACGCTCGCTGTCTATCTTCGCAGCATAAGGAGCAGGACACTTATGTCAGCCGGAGATACACCGGAGATGCGGGAGGCGTGCCCTATTGTGGCGGGCCGTATCCGGGAGAGCTTCTGTCGCGCTTCTGTCGAGATCGCTTTCACGGATTCATAGTCAAACCCGAAGGGTATCCTGACATTCTCCAGGCGGAGGGTCCGCTCCGCATTCTCACGTTCACGCCGGATATACCCCTCGTATTTCACGAGTATTTCCACTGCTTCGATTATCTCGCTTCGTCTGTCAGAAGGCAACAGAGCCAATCGCTCCTCAACCATCGGAAGCACCTTCCCAAGATTCTCCAGAGAGATGCCGGGACGCCGGAGCAGCTCCACGACCTTCGCCGAACCGGACAGTGGGGCGCTCCCCACTCTCGCCAGTTCACCATTCAAGGCATCCGAAGGGCGCAAGGAAACAGAAGCGCACCATTCCATCAGCAAATCACGTTCCCGACGCTTTTCCTCCATCATACGCATACGGTAATCGGATGCCAGACCGATGCGGCGACCAATCGGAGTGAGGCGCATATCCGCATCATCCTGACGCAGAATGATACGATATTCTGCCCGCGATGTAAACATGCGGTAGGGCTCATCGACTCCCTTTGTCACGAGATCATCGATAAGCACGCCGATATAGGCCTCGTCACGTCCCAGCACAAGGGGTTCCTCCCCTTTCACCGAAAGTGCGGCATTGATTCCGGCCATCAATCCCTGAGCAGCCGCCTCCTCATATCCTGTCGTGCCGTTCACCTGGCCCGCGAAGTATAGTCCCCTTACGAGTTTTGTCTGCATATCGGGAGTGAGCTGCGTGGGCGGGAAGTAGTCATATTCGATGGCATATCCGGGGCGGTAGAACTGCACGTTCTTCAGAGCCGGTATCATTTCGAGAGCCTCCATCTGCACCCGCCATGGAAGCGAACTTGAAAATCCGTTGATGTAGTATTCCTCAGTTTCCTCGCCTTCAGGTTCAAGGAAGAGCTGATGACTCTCCTTGTCTGCGAATGTGACTATCTTTGTTTCGATCGAAGGACAATAGCGGGGACCGATGCTTTGTATCTGGCCATTATAAAGCGGCGAATCCGCAAGATTATCGTGCAGTTTGCGGTGCACGTCCGGATTGGTATGCACTATGTAGCACTCGCGGGGCATGAGCTTGCGCCCCACATCGGGGAGGAAAGAGAATTTATGAAAATCACGCAACACCTCTCCGGACTCGGTCACGACATCATCGCCACACTGCCTCTCGCACAGATTTTTTTCGATGGAACGGCCATCTATGCGTGCCGGCGTGCCGGTCTTCATTCTCCCGGTCTCGAAGCCGAGGCCTACCAGCTGGGCCGTGAGTCCGGACACGGCACCTTCTGAAATCCGGCCTCCGGCCACCTGCACCGGACCGAAGTGCATAAGTCCGTTGAGGAATGTTCCGGCTGTAAGAATGACCTTTTTCGCATGAAACTCTATTCCCAAAGAAGTGGTCACGCCATTCACAAATACAACATCTTCCCCAATTTTTTCGATCAAAAGGGACGTCACCGTGTCCTGAAACACACAAAGTCCCTCCGTGCGGTCGAGCACGCGGCGCCATTCGTCGATGAAGCGGGTGCGGTCGCTCTGCACACGCGGCGACCACACAGCCGGGCCCTTGGAGCGGTTAAGCATACGGAACTGCACCGCCGTTTCATCGGCGATTATCCCCATCTGCCCTCCCAAGGCGTCGATTTCCCGCACAATCTGCCCCTTGGCCACTCCTCCCACGGCGGGGTTGCATGACATCTGGGCAATGCGGTTCATGTCCGAGGTGACGAGCAGCGTGGCGCATCCCATACGGGCCGACGCCACGGCAGCCTCGCATCCCGCGTGGCCACCCCCTATCACTATGACATCAAAATCGTATCTCATTCCATCGTATCGTATATCGCCAGTGCATCGTTTTCGTTGGCCTCCATGATCTCGCGTTCACCGGGTCCCTTGTCGTCGATACCGCAGAGATGCAGTATGCCGTGGATGATGACGCGCAGGAGTTCCCTCTCGAATGAAACTCCGAATTTATCGGCGTTTGTAGCGACGGTATCAACAGAAATAAAAATATCGCCGCCGATTTTGTCGCCACGTGAATAGTCAAAAGTGATGATGTCCGTATAGTAGTCATGACCCACGAAGCGGCGGTTGGCCTCCAGCATATCTTCATCTCCGATGAAACGGTAGCAGACGTCACGCACCTTACGGTCATGACGTGCCGCCACCTCAAGTATCCACCTCGAGATGCGGGCATTGTCGAAACGGGGCATCTCCACCCCCTCTGCCTCAAACTCTATCATAAGCAATTTTCATAAATCCGGCGACCCGTTTACCGCGCCGCCTCTCTAATGCCGATTTTCTGCAATCTGCAAAAATGATTTTTATTTAACCTACAAAAATAATGATTTTTTTTCGGACACGCCCCATAATTCGTCATTTTTTTGTTTTCATATCTTTCCGCCCCCGTTTCTCGCAAATACGCGCCAATCCGACTCCCGGAACGTATTCCGTGGAGAATTTTCACAAAATATAATTATAATATTTTAAATCAACGATTTAATTAGCTAAACAAAGAGAGATAAGCCTCTGAGAATCGATTTATCACGGCGGCAATCGTCCGACTAACTGTAAGACCTTCTCTCACAAGTTCGCCAAAAAGGGTCTGAATCCCGAAAATTATGATTAAATTTGCAACATCGTGGGCAACCTTCATCCCACGGCGCGAATCAGCATGTCGTGAACCACTCACTTCCCATAATGAGCACAAACACCCAACCCACATCCCAGGACTCTCCCGGGAGCGTGTCTCGCCCCCCGGCACTGGTCTACAACCTGACCTCCCTGTGGCGAACCTGCATACTGCCCCGCTTCGTCAGGCGCCTCCAGCGACGGTTATGCCTTCGCGGCTGGGAGAGGCGTCCGGATGCCGACGAGATCCGGCGACGCGTGGATTACTACAACCCCTTGCGCTCGCCCTTCACCCCGGGAGAGGATTCACGCCCCATCGCCGACATCAAGCTTAAGGATTCCCACAGCGCATACTGGTATGACCTGATGCGCTATCTCCGCGCCTATCCCACGCAGAGCCGGGTGGACTTCATCGATGGCGACACCTGGAGTAATCCCGACCATCCCGTCTTTGCCAAGGCACGCTGCCTTGACTCCAAAGCAGGACACTGCGCCCTGCTCCGCCTTGACTCGCGTCGCCATTTCATGAAAGTAGACGACCGCATACCCTTCGAGCAGAAAAAAGACATCCTCCTCTTTCGGGGCGAAATCTACGGCAAGCCGTCACGTCTGAAATTTTTCGAGATGTGGGCCGATGAGGAGGGATTTGACCTCGGCGACACATCGCGCCGCAACCCCTCGAAATGGTACAAGCCTCCGATGAGCATACCCCTGCATTTCCACTGCAAGTATATCCTCGCCCTCGAAGGCAACGACGTGGCCTCCTCCCTGCAGTGGATATGCAGCAGCAACTGCATCCCGGTGATGCCACGTCCCACCAAAGAATCATGGCTCATGCACGGAGCTATGATTCCCGGGAAACATTACATCGAGATCCGCCCCGACTTCAGCGACGTCAAGGAGAAAATAGCATACTACAACGCCCATCCCGAAGAGGCACGGGCCATCTCGGAGGCCTCGAAGGAATGGATGCGGCAATTCAGCGATCCCCGGCGGGAAAACATAATCTCATATCTCGTGGCGGACCGCTACATCGGCAACATCCGCCTCACTCCCATCTCCGGCGCGAAAAGCGGAGAGGATGAAAAAATCGCAATCCCATGAAGATAGGTTTTGACGGCAAACGGGCCGTGGCCAACATGACGGGGCTCGGCAACTATTCACGCCTCGCCCTGGAATCCCTGGCCGACGCTTTACGACACGACAAACTGATGGTCTACACCCCCGCGATGCGCGACAATCCGCGTCTGGAGCGGCTGCTCCACACCTACAACGTGGAATTCCGCCTCCCCTCCGGCAAAGGGTTGCTGCGCAAGGGGAGTCTCTGGCGCACATGGGGCATATCACGCGATCTCAAGGCCGACGGCATAGGACTCTTCCACGGATTGAGCAACGAGCTTCCCCTCTCCATACGCCACACCGGCATACCGTCCGTGGTGACAATTCATGACGTCATCTACCGGCGTCTCCCCTACTGCTACAAACCGGTGGACCGCCTTCTCTACGATTTCAAGTACGGACACTCCTGCCGCAACGCCGACAGGATAATAGCCATCAGCGAGCGCACCAAACACGACATAATGGAGTTTTACGGCATACCCGAGGATAAAATCGACGTGGCATACCAGGGGTGTGACCCGCAGTTCCGGATACAGCTCCCGGACCATGCCATAGAGGCCGTCAGGAAGAAATACCTGCTACCCGACCGCTACCTGCTGCAAGTGGGCACCATCGAGAGGCGCAAGAACCTCGAGCTCAGCGTCAGGGCACTCCCCGGGCTGCCGGAGGACATAACGCTCGTGGCCGTGGGACGCGACAACAACTATCTCGACCATGTGCGGGGCATAGCCGAAGCCTTAGGCGTAGAGACACGCCTGAGGGTGCTGGAGGGTGTGCCCTTCAAGGATCTCCCCGCCCTCAACCAGGGGGCCGAGGCCGTGCTTTACCCCTCGCGCTACGAGGGATTCGGCATCCCTGTGCTCGAGGGGATGGAAAGCATGCGCCCCGTAGTGGCCGCCACCGGCAGCTGCCTGGAGGAGGCCGGGGGAAAAGCGGCCTATTACGTCGACCCAGACGACCCGGGAGAAATGACCGACATCCTGCGCAGCATAATCTCCGGCACAGACTCCGGACTCGCCGAACGCATCCTGGAGGGAAAAATACAGGCATCGCGCTTCTCCAACGACAACATGGCACGTGACATACTGCGCACTTACCGCAGGGTGCTTTAAAGCGCGTTTCCACCCCCGGGAAGAGGGGTGAGATGACTGTTTTTACTCCTTATAAGGGGGTGTCAATAAGTTTTTGAGTAAAAAATTATAAAAATTTGCCATTGGGATTACCAAAAACGCGGATTTTTGAGTAATTTTACAACCTAAAACTTAATGATTTTGAAATTCCCTTCCATGGAGGAGATTTACCATATACCCGCTTTACTTTCCGAGGCCGTGGCGGGCCTCGACATCCGGCCCGACGGAGTGTATGCGGACGCCACTTTCGGCGGCGGCGGACACTCCCGCGCCATCCTGGCAGCCCTCGGACCCGAAGGGAGGCTGCTGGGCTTTGACCGCGACCTGGACGCGATGGCCAACGCCATCGACGACCCGAGGTTCACATTCGTACGCTCCGACTTCCGATACATGCCGAACTTCATGCGCTATCACGGCATAGCGCGTTTCGACGGCATACTGGCCGACCTCGGAGTGTCATTCCATCACTTTGACGACGCCTCGCGCGGATTCTCGTTCCGCACGGACGCCCCCCTCGACATGCGCATGAACCGCCGCGCACCCCTCACGGCCGCCACCCTCGTGGCGGAGGCCTCCGAGGAGAGCCTCACGGCGATACTGCGGGCATACACCGACCTGAAACGCCCCCGGGAGGTGGTACGCGCCCTGCTCAAGGCACGCGCCCAATCCCCCGTCACCACCACCGGAGCTCTGGCCGAGGCCGTAAGCCCGGCCCTCAACCCGAAAAATGAGAAGAAAGACCTCGCCCAGGTGTTCCAGGCACTGCGCATCGAGGTCAACGGAGAAATGGATGCCCTGAGACGCTTCCTGCTCGCAACGCCGGACATGCTCCGTCCCGGCGGACGCCTGGCAATACTCACCTACCACTCGGTGGAAGACCGCATGGTCAAGAACTTCATGCGCTGCGGCAATCTCGAAGGGCGCGAGCAAAAGGATTTCTTCGGACACCGCATCTCGCCCTGGAAACCCGTCACCCGCACACCCATCACCCCCTCCCACGAGGAAATAGAGGCCAATCCGAGATCACGCAGCGCCAAACTGCGCATAGCCGAACTCCTAACCCCCGACACCCGCGAATGACCCCGCCTAAGAAAAAATCCGCAAAAAAGGAATCCGGGCCATCCGGGCAGCTACACACCATCGCCAGCGACCTGCGCTACGGACGCTCCGTCTCCGCCGGATTCTTCCGCAAGAACGCATGGCTCCTGGTGGCCTTCCTCGCCGCAGTGCTCTCCCTGATGGGCCTGCGCTACAAGACAAAATCGAAAATGGCCGAAATCAAGCAGCTCACGGTGGAGCTCCAGCGCGCCGAGAGCTCAAAGCTCCAGGAGAAAGCACTCTACATGTCGCTGATCCGTGAGACCGAGATGAAGAGGCTTGTGGATGAAAAGGGACTCGGACTCCAGTTCCGCGAAGAGCCCCCGTATCAGATAACTTACGAGAAATAACCTGCACAATGACTGCCGGAAAACGAAAAAAACAGAACAACAACAAGACCCATATACTTTTCCGCTACGGCCTCATAACGCTCCTCTTCCTCGTCTTCGCCCTCCTGGTGGTGGCGAAGATGTTCAAGACCACGGTGCTTGAATCCAAGGAATGGAACCGCCGCGCCAACACCGAGCTGTCACGCATCGACACCATAGCTCCCGAACGCGGCAACATACTGGCCTCCAACGGCAATATACTGGCCTGCAACCTCAAGGTGTGGGACATCAAGATAGATCTGCGCCACGACAAGCTCAAGAATCTTGATCCACTCCCCATGGACAGGATAGACGAACTCGCCGAAGAACTCGACCGACGCTATCCACGCCCCGGCTACAAACGCGCCACTCATCCCGACTCCCTTAGGAAGTACTCATGGAAGACGCGTCTGAGACGCGAGCTGGCAAAGCCTTTCGACCGCCGCCCCCGCGCCCTGGTCATAGCCCGCAAGGCCACCCAGGAGGATTTCGAGGAAATACGCAACCTTCCATTCCTGAGGGACTTCACCGGCAGCGGCACCCGCAATCCCCTCTACAAGACCGAGCGCAACATCCGCATGTATCCCTACGGACGCATGGCCTACCGCAGCATCGGACGCGTGAACGAGAATTTCGAGACCGGAGAGTTTCACGGCTATTCCGGACTCGAGAAAGACCTCGACACCCTGCTCTACGGCAAACCGGGTCTCGCCAAGCGCGTCACGCTCAACAAGGGCGTGGGGAGCTGGGTGAAGACTCCGGCCGTGAGAGGATACGACTTGCTCACCACCATCGACATCGACCTCCAGGACATGCTCGAGCAGTCGCTCTCCGACATCTGCCGCGAAAGCGGCGCCGAATGGGGCACGGCCATCCTCATGGAGGTGGCCACAGGGGAGATAAAGGCCATATCCAACGTAGAGCGCCTGGCCGACGGCTCCTACGGCGAGGCCCTCAACCGAGCCGTGCTCCCCTTCGAGCCGGGAAGCGTGATGAAGCCCATATCGCTCATGATAGCCTTCGAGGACGGCCTTGTGAAGCGCACCACCGACGGCATAGACTGCAGTCCCTTCCAGCGCACCACCGACCCCCACGCACCCGGCTACAAGACGATGAAGCAGGTGATAGAAATGTCGTCAAACACCGGCATCGCCCGCGTCATCTTCCGCAAATACGCGGCCGATCCGGCGCAGTTTCATGACCGCCTGGCCTCCATCGGCTTCTTCGAGCCCATGCACTCCGGCATCGCCGGCGAGCAGACACCCCGCATACGCCGCCTGGTGGACAAGGACAGCCGCGGCAACCCCATCACCATGACCTCGCGCCATCTCGACCTGGCGCGCCAGGCCTACGGCTACAACACCGAGATACCTCCCCTCTACACCCTCTCCGTCTACAACGCCATCGCCAACGGCGGACGCTACGTGCGCCCCCATCTGCTACGCGCCCTGCGCTCCGAGGAGACGGGGCTCGACAGCGTGCTCCCCATCACGTATATTCGCGACCGCATCTGCTCCGAGGAGACGGCACGCAAGGTGGGCGAATGTATGCACGAAGTGGTGTGGGGCGAACACGGCACGGCACGCATGGTGCGCGACGACCGCGTGAAAATCGTAGGAAAGACCGGTACAGCCTTCCCTGTGGAAAAGGGTGTCTACGACCGATCCAAACGCCGCTACGCCTTCGCGGGATACTTCCCCTACGAAGCCCCCAAATACAGCTGCATGGCCCTGATTCTCGGCCCCGGAGGCACGAGCGCCAACCGTACATCCGGACAGGTGGTGAAGGAGATAGCAGTCAAGATGTATGCCCGCGGCATGCTCGACAACCGTCTCCCCTTCAATCCCGGAGAGAATATCGGCAAACCCACCATCGCCGCCTCCATGGCCGGAGGATATGACGAGATAGCACGCGACCTGGGGGGACGCGGAGTGCGGAAAGTGAAGGCCTCTCCCGCCGTGGGGCGCAAGACTGTGCCCGACGTAGTGGGATACGACGCTCCCTCGGCCGTGCGCATAATGGAGGAGCGCGGACTAAACGTCAGCCTCCACGGCACGGGCATAGTGGTCTCCCAATCGCTCCCTCCCGGCACTCCCATCTCCGGCAGACACGATGTCAGACTCGCACTGCGCTGACAACGTAAGACCCTCCCCTTAACACTAAACACTAAACACTAACCCCTGAACACTATACTTTAGGATATATGACTACCAAGCTGGCAACCCTCCTCGAAGACATCGAAGTCCTCGAAGTGATTGGAGAAACAGACAAAAACATAGTGGCCCTCGAAAGCGACTCGCGCAAGACGGTGAAGAACGGTATGTTCGTGGCCGTGCGCGGCGTGACGACTGACGGCCACAAATACATCCCCGTCGTGGCAAGCAACCATGTCGGGGCCATCGTATGCGAGGAGATGCCCTCCTCGCTCGAAAAGGGAGTCACCTACGTGCGCGTGGCAAATTCCGCCGTGGCTCTCGGACGCCTCGCCTCGGCCTGGTACGGCCACCCCTCGCGCCATCTCAAGCTCGTGGGAGTCACGGGCACCAACGGCAAGACCACCACGGCCACACTGCTCTATGAGATGGCACGCCTCGAAGGGTATCGCGCCGGACTGCTCTCCACGGTGTGCAACTACATCGACTCCGAGGCACGCCCCACCACCCACACCACTCCTGATCCCCTGACGCTCAATGCCCTGCTCGCCGAAATGGTGGAGCGCGGATGCGACTACGCCTTCATGGAGGTGTCGAGCCACGCCGCCGCCCAGCACCGCATAGCCGGACTGCATTTCGCCGGAGGAGTATTCTCCAACCTGACACGCGACCATCTGGACTACCACGGCACCGTCGACAACTACATGAGGGCCAAAAAAGCCTTCTTCGACATGCTCCCCGAGTCAGCCTTCGCCCTGATAAACCTCGACGACAAGGCCGGACGGTTCATGGTGCAGAACACCCGCGCACGGGTATACACATACTCCCTGCGCTCCGACGCCGACTTCCGCGGCCGGATTCTGGAGACACGCCTCGACGGCACGCTGATGATGCTCAACAACCACGAGGTCGAAGTGCGCTTCACAGGACGCTTCAACGCCTACAACCTCACCGCCGTATACGGCGCCGCCATACTCACGGGATTCAATCCCGAGGAGGTGCTGGTTAACATGAGCCGCCTCGTGCCCGTGGCCGGACGCTTCCAGACCTTCACCGGACCCTCCGGAGTCACCGCCATCGTGGATTACGCCCACACTCCTGACGCACTGGTCAACGTGCTCGACACCATCCGGGAGATAGTCGGACCGCAGGGCGAGATCACCACCGTGGTAGGAGCCGGAGGCAACCGCGACGCAGGCAAGCGCCCCATGATGGCCCAGGAGGCGGCGTGCCGCAGCGACAGACTCGTGCTCACCAGCGACAACCCCCGAGACGAGCGCCCCGAGGACATCATCGAGCAGATGAAGGGGGGACTCAGCACCGAGGAGATGCGCCGCACCCTCTGCATAGCCGACCGCCGGGAGGCAATCCGCGTGGCAGTGAGGATGGCAGCCCCCGGCTCCGTGGTGCTCATAGCCGGAAAGGGCCACGAGACCTATCAGGAAATCGCCGGAACACGCCATCATTTCGATGACCGCGAGGAGGTGGCAAACGCCTTCGCCGAACTCTAATCTAACAATCCATGCCCCATGATCTTGAAAAGTTGACATTTCAAGATGGGGTAAACATTCATAGATTTCCGAAAATGCTGTATTCCCTTTTTCAAGCTCTCCAGGATTATGACTTCCCGGGCCATCACCTGATGACCTACATCACGTTCCGCGCAGGAGTGGCCTTCGCCCTGGCCCTGCTGATAGCCCTGATTTTCGGCCAGCACATCATCCGCCGCCTTCAGAAAATGCAGGTGGGAGAGGTGGTGCGCGACCTCGGCCTGGAGGGGCAGATGAAGAAGACCGGCACCCCCACCATGGGAGGAGTCATAATCATACTCTCCATCCTCGTGCCATGCCTTCTGGTGGGAAACCTCGGCAACATCTACATGATGCTGATGCTCGTGGCCACGGTGTGGATGGGAGCAATAGGCTTTCTTGACGACTACCGCAAGCTGAAATACCACAACAAGGATGGTCTCAAGGGAAAATACAAAGTCATCGGCCAGGTCGGACTGGGTCTGCTCGTGGGGCTTGCCATGTGGTTCTCACCCTCCATCGTGATGAGCCAGAACACCCTCGACTCCCCCTCCTCCGGCTCCGGCACCGAAGAGCTTGTGGAATCGGTGGTGACGGAGGTAGGCGCCGACGAGACCGTCACCGCGTGGACCACCACGATGGCCAATGCCGAGACACGCTCCTACTCCACGCCCGTAAAGTCGCCGCAGACCACCATACCCTTCGTGAAGGACAACAACTTCAACTACGAGTGGCTGACCTCATGGCTCCCCGATCCTGACGCCACACGTACCGCCGGATGGGTGGTGTTCGTGCTGGTGGTGATCGTGGCCGTGACGGCGGTGAGCAACGGAGCCAACCTCACCGACGGCCTCGACGGCCTCTGCGCCGGCACATCGGCCATCATCGGACTCGCCCTGGCCGTGATGGGCTATCTCGGCGGGAACGTCATCTATGCCGGGTATCTCGACATCATGTACATCCCCGGCTCGGAGGAACTCGTGGTCTACGCCGCGGCCTTCATCGGTGCGCTCGTGGGCTTCCTGTGGTACAACGCCTTCCCGGCCCAGGTATTCATGGGCGACACCGGGTCGCTGACCCTCGGAGGCATCCTGGCCGTCTTCGCAATCCTCATCCGCAAGGAGCTTCTCATCCCCCTGCTCTGCCTCATCTTCTTCCTCGAAGACCTCTCGGTGATAATGCAGGTCTCCTGGTTTAAAATCACGAAACGCCGCTACGGCGAGGGGAGACGCATCTTCAAGATGACCCCGCTGCACCATCACTTCCAGAAGGCCGGAGACCCAGCCATCAAGTGTCTGGTGAATATCCCGCGCCATCCCATACCCGAATCCAAAATCGTGATACGCTTCTGGATCGTGGGGATACTGCTGGCGGCACTGACTTTCGTCACACTGAAAATCCGCTGATTTTAAAAAGTCAGAATTCTCGATAAAAATAACACAAAAGATAACACAATACAATGAAATACAAGGACATGAAGGGGAAACGTCTCGTAGTGCTCGGAGCCGGCGAGAGCGGTGTGGGAGCCGCTGTGCTCGGCCTGGCAAAGGGTATGGACGTATTTGTGAGCGACATGGGGGAGATTCCCTCCAAGTATCGTGCCTCCCTTGACTCACGGAGCATCCCCTACGAGACGGGACACCACACTCCCGAAAAGATTCTCGATGCCGATGTAGTGGTCAAAAGCCCCGGTATTCCCCCCACGGCCCCGATGGTGAAGGCCGTGGTCGAGAAGGGTATCCCGGTGGTGTCGGAGATAGAGTTTGCCGGATGGTTTACCGACGCCCGGATGGTCTGCATCACGGGCTCCAACGGCAAGACCACCACCACGATGCTCATCTATCACATCCTGCGCAAGGCCGGCCTTGACGTCGGTCTGGCCGGAAACGTGGGTATGAGTCTTGCCCGCCAGGTGGCCGAGGAGCCCCATGCCGTATATGTCATCGAGCTCTCCAGTTTCCAGCTCGAGAACATGTATGACTTCAAGGCCAACATCGCGGTGATACTCAACATCACCCCCGACCATCTCGACCGTTACGACTACAAGATGGAGAATTATGCCGCCGCGAAATTCCGCATCCTGCGCAACCAGACCGCCGACGACTGCTTCATCTACTGGCTTGAAGACCCCATCGTGGCCGCCCAGATCAAGGCGTTGCAGACCGAGGCCCGCGCCCTCCCCTTCTCCCACCACAAGACCGAAGGGGCCGTGGCCTATGAGCAGGACGGCATAGTGCGCTTCGAGCTCCCCGGCGACGTGTGGGACATCCCACGCGACCGCCTCGCCCTCCCCGGACTGCACAACCTCTACAACTCCATGGCCGCCGGCCTCTCCGCCTCCGTGCTCGACATCCGCAAGGAGACCATACGCACCGCCCTGGAGGATTTCGAGGCCGTGGAGCATCGCCTGGAGTATGTGGCCACCGTGGACGGAGTGAAATATATCAACGACTCCAAGGCCACCAACGTCAACTCCACATGGTATGCACTGGAGAGCATGACAGCCCCAACCGTCCTCATCCTCGGAGGCAAGGACAAGGGGAATGACTACACGGAAATAGAGCCTCTCGTGCGCGAGAAAGTGAAGGCCATAGTCTGCATGGGCAAGGACAACGCCAAACTCCTGGACTTCTTCACCGGGAAAGTGGCGGAAATCCGCGACACCCACTCCCTGGAGGAGGCCGTAGCAGCTTGCCGCGCCCTGGCCTCGGAGGGGGACACCGTGCTCCTCTCCCCCTGCTGCGCCAGCTTCGACCTCTTCACGAGCTATGAGGACCGCGGCCGCCGCTTCAAGGAGGCCGTGCGCTCCCTCTGACGTGAGATACTTTTCCTACGGTGCCTCACCGCACCGCCCCTTCCAAACAGTTCCCAAAAATCAATGAAATGTCAAAAATCGTAATACGCGAGACTGTCGTTGGCGTTCCCGCCGAGGGAAACGCCGCGGCATCCCCCTCCACCCGCCGACTCAAGGCGAGCCTCAACGCCAAAAACGAGTCCGGAGGCACAAAAGGCACCTGGCGTCCCAAGGGAGACCCCTATATCTGGGGCATATACTGGTTTCTGATGGTGATAGCCGTCATCGAGCTCTTCAGCGCCTCAAGCACCGAAATCACCGGCTCAAACGTTTACGCCCCCCTCATACGCCACGGAATCTTCCTGGCCCTCGGCACGGCCCTGGTGTTCGCCATCCAGCGCATGCACTACGGCTACATCAGCCGCTTCGCCGCCATTCTGGCCATCGGCTCGCTCGGGCTGCTGATTCTCACGTCGTTCGTGGGCGTGGAAATCAACGGTGCACAGCGTGCCATCCGCGTGGCGGGATTCACTATCCAGCCCCCCGAAATCGTCAAGCTCACGGTGATAATCTGGCTTGCCACTATCCTGGGACGTAACCAGCAGCCCGGTGGAGTGTCAAACAAGGGGGTGATACAGGCTGCCTTCATAGTGGTGCTCTTCGGCGCCGCGCTCTGGCGCAACGGCCTGACCAACACCATCCTGCTGATGGGCGTGAGCATGAGCATGCTCCTCATCGGAGGCGTGCAGTGGAAAAAACTCGGCATAGTGGTGGCTGTCTACGCCCTGTGCGCCCTGGCCCTCATGGGACTCAAGAGCATCAACAGCGGCAACGAGGAGTTTGACAGCATAGCCACGGAGCAAGTGGCGGTCACGGCGACCGCCGACAAGGGTGTGGACCGAAGCGGCACATGGACCGCCCGCGTGAAGCGTCACATAGCCGGAGTAAGCCCCGACGACCCCATCGACGACCTCAACCGCCAGGTGATGATGTCCAACTTCGCCCAGGCCAACGGAGGGATGTTCGGATGTGGACCGGGCAACTCGCGCGAAAGCGCCCGTCTCCCCCTGGCCTTTTCCGACTACATCTATTCCATCGTCATAGAAGACACGGGCTTCATCGGGGGATGCGCCCTTATGCTCCTCTATCTCTTCCTGCTGGCACGCGCCGGACGCATAGCCTACAAATGCTCTCGGGCCTTCCCCGCCTTCCTCATCTTGGGATGCGCGGTGCTCATAGTGTTCCAGGCCCTGGTCCACATGGCCATCGTCACCGGAGTATTCCCCGTGTCGGGACAGCCCCTCCCCTTCATATCCAAGGGGGGCACATCGGTGCTCGTGATGTCATGCGCCATAGGCATCATGCTCTCCGTGAGCCGATATGCCGTCACATCGCGCAAGGAGAAGGCCAAGAACCTCAACGAGCAGCTCCAGCTGGCAGACGATATGCAGGCCGCCAACATCACAAGCGAAACCCTCTGATATCATGACTTCAAGAAAGAAATACCGTATCCTCATAAGCGGAGGGGGCACCGGGGGACATATCTTCCCCGCCCTCTCCATAGCCAACGCGCTGCGCCGCCGCCTCGATGTGGAGATTCTCTTCGTAGGGGCTGAGAACCGTATGGAGATGGAGAAGGTCCCGGCGGCGGGATATGAGATAATAGGTCTCCCCGTGGCAGGCTTCGACCGCCACAACCTCCTGAAGAATTTCAGCGTCCTGCTCAAGCTGCGCCGCAGTCTGAC
This sequence comes from uncultured Porphyromonadaceae bacterium, assembly GCA_947174995.1. Classification (GTDB taxonomy): domain Bacteria; phylum Bacteroidota; class Bacteroidia; order Bacteroidales; family Muribaculaceae; genus Lepagella. The sequence continues at coordinate 7,605 of CAMWLC010000041.1, read as the reverse complement.
CAAGGCCCGAAAGATAGTGGCCGACTTCAAGCCCGACATTGCCATCGGTGTGGGAGGCTACTGCTCGGGGCCGACTCTGAAGGCTGCCCAGCGCGCCGGAGTGCCCACCCTGCTTCAGGAACAGAACTCTTACGCCGGAGTCACCAACAAGCTCCTCGCGGCCAAGGCCCGCAGCATCTGCGTGGCTTACGAGGGGATGGAGCGTTTCTTTCCCGCCGAGAAGATTGTCATGACGGGCAATCCGGTGAGAAGCATCCTGACCGAACCCCATTCCGTGAAGGGGGCACGCGAGAGCTTCGGACTCAATCCGGCACGGGACACGGTGCTCGTGGTGGGGGGAAGCCTCGGGGCCCTCACGCTCAACGAGAGCATGGAGGCCGGCGTGAAGCGACTGGCCGAAAGCGGTATCCAGGTGATATGGCAGACCGGCAAGAACTTCGGCGACCGCGCCCTCAAGGCAGCCAAGGGGCTGAAGGGGGTGGTGGTGACACCCTTCATAGCCGACATGGCCTCTGCCTACGCGGCGGCCTCCCTGGTGGTGAGCCGCGCCGGAGCCGGCTCCATCAGCGAGCTTGAGCTCCTGGGCAAGCCCTGCATCCTCGTGCCCAGTCCGAACGTGGCGGAAGACCATCAGACCAAGAACGCCCGCGCCCTCTCGGACGTGGGGGCGGCCGTGCTAATTCCCGACTCCGAAGCCCGCACGCGCCTGGTCGATGAGATTCAGACGCTCCTCGCCGAGCCTGAGAAATGCCGCGACATGGCCCGCAATATACGACGTCTCGCCCGCGAGCACAGTGACGAGCTGATAGCGGACGAGGTGCAGAAAATACTCGAATCAAAATCCTGATCCCACTCCTCATCGCGCAAAATGACTTATAAATCACTCTATTTCGTGGGTGCCGGCGGCATAGGCATGGCCAACCTCGAACGATATTTCCTGAGCCGGGGAGCACGCGTGGCCGGATATGACCGCACCCCCTCTCTCCTGACACGTGCGCTCCGGAGCGAGGGAGCCGAACTGGTGTTTGACGATGACCCGGCCCTCATACCCGCCGAAATGCTCGACCCGCAGGGCACGCTGGTGGTCTACACTCCCGCCGTCGGGGAAGAGAACAGGATTCTCTCGGAGTTTCGCCGCCGTGGCCACGAAGTGATCAAGCGGGCAGCCCTCCTGGGCCACATCACGCGCAGCAACGACGCCATCTGCGTGGCCGGCTCTCACGGCAAGACCACCACCTGCTCCATGATAGCCCACATTCTGAGCCTCACTCCCCAGGGATGCAACGCCTTCCTCGGAGGGATACTGCGCAACACAGGCTCCAACCTGATGATTTCCGACCGCTCGCGCACGGCCGTCATCGAGGCTGATGAATATGACCGCTCCTTCCATCATCTCACGCCCCATATAGCCGTAGTCACCTCCACGGATCCCGACCATCTCGACATCTACGGCGACGAAGCGGGCTATCTCGAAGGATTCGCGCACTTCACCTCCCTCATACGCCCGGGAGGCACGCTGCTCCTCCACACAGGACTCAAACTGCATCCGCGCACAGCCCCCGGAGTCACGGTGGAGACATACAGCGGAGGCGACAGCGGCGACTGGCACACAGAGAACATACGCTGGGGACACGCACGCCTCGACTTCGACATCATCGGACCCGGAACGGAAATCCGTGATATCAGACTCGGCGTCCCCGTGGAAATCAATATCGACAACGCCGTGGCCGCTGCCGCCGCCTCCCTCAAGGCCGGAGCCACCGCCAAGGAAATCAAGGAGGGACTGCTCACGTTTAAAGGGGCCGCCAGACGCTTCGAGATCTGGCTCGAAGGCGACGAGAAGGGCACATCGCCGGCTCTCATCGACGACTACGCCCACTCTCCTGCGGAAGTGGCCGCCTCGATACGCTCGGTGAGGAAGCTCTTCCCCGGCAAAAAGCTGTCGGTCATCTTCCAGCCGCATCTCTACACTCGCACACGCGACTTCGCCCCGGAATTTGCCGAAGCCCTCTCGCTGGCCGACGAAGTGATCATGCCCGAGATATATCCCGCACGCGAGGAGCCCATCCCGGGAGTGGACAGCAATCTCATACTCAAGGATGTCAAATCACCCGAAAAAAAATATTGTGAGCGCAAAGATTTGCTGAATCTGATAAAAAATAGTAACTTTGAGGTCTTGATGACCCTGGGAGCGGCCGACATTGACCGGCTGCTTCCGGACATAAGGCGTATACTTACCGGCTCATCCGCTGAATGACAGCGGATTGCGCCATGCGGCAAGGTATATCGCCATAGAAAAGTAACAGCAGAGAGAGAATGACACCGGTAGTGAAGACAGTGATGAAGTGGGGAGTGCTCGCCGCGCTCCTGGCTTACTGTGTCGGCATGGGCGTATGGGCCTCCACGGAGGCTGCACGCACGAAATGCACAGACATCCGGGTCATGATTCCCGACGCGACGCCGGCCGACAGTGTGGCCCGCGAGGGAGTGAGACAGGAACTGGCTACCTATCCCGGCCATATCACCGGCGTGAATGTCGGGAAAGTGGACATCGCGGGAATAGAGACCTATCTCTCACGGCTCAACAATCTCGAAAACGTGGAGTGCGCCATCAGCACAGACGGCTGCCTCTTCGTCTACGTGGAGCCCATGCGCCCCGAGATAAGGGTGTTTGAATCCTCCGGCAAAAGCTATTACATCAACAAGGACGGGAAGCGCATGGACGCCAAGGCGGAGTTCTTTGCCGACGTACCCGTGGTCTACGGCGATTTCACCCCCGACTTCCCGGCCACGGCCGTGCTCCCCGTGACGCGCTTCGTGAGCCGAGACCCCAGCCTCTCGCGCCTCATCAGCGCGGTCGAGGCCCGCGACGCCCATAATATCCTTCTCGTGCCCCGCATACGCGGCCACATCGTCAATTTCGGCGACACCTCGCGCCTGGAGCGCAAACGCGACGCCCTGCTCACCGCCTACCGCAGAATCCTCCCCTACCGGGGCTGGATGACGTATGACACGATTTCCGTCAAATTCAAGGACCAGATAGTGGCCACGCGCCGCGACAAGACCCCCGTGGGGAGAGAAACGGACTCCGGCACGGAAGACATCGACCTCGAAGAGGCCACCCTCCCGGCTCCCGACACGGCCACCGCCCACTCCCCTGCCACACAACCTCAATCCCCGACCCATCAATGAACCAGCAGAGATACATAGCAGCCATCGAGATAAGCAGCTCCAAGGTAATCGGAGCCATCGGCGTCACCTCCGGCGCCGGCCAGCTTGAAATCCTCGCCGTAGAGCAGGAGCACGCCGTGGCAAGCGTGCGCTACGGCCAAATCCACAACCTCGAGGAGACGTCGATGCGCATAGGGCGCATACTCGACCGCCTCGAACAGCATCCCGCCGTCTCGCCACGCCGCATCAAGTCGCTCTACGTGGGCCTCAGCGGACGCTCCCTGCGCAGCATCCCCGTCACCGTAAAACTCGACCTGGCCGACGACACCGAGGTGTCCGACGAGATAATCTCGCGTCTGCGCGAGGACGCCCTGCGCACGGCCATAGACAACACCCTGGAGGTGGTGGACGCCGTGCCACGCACATATCACGTGGGGAAGACCGAGACTCAGTCGCCCAAGGGGATGGTGGGCAACAGCATCTCCGCCACATTCGACATCATAGTCTGCCGCCCCGAGATGCGCCGCAACATAGTGCGCACCCTCACCGACAAGCTCAATCTCCGCATCGAGGGATTCGTAATCACGGCCCTCGCCTGCGGCCACCTCATCCTCTCCAACGAGGAGAAGCGCCTGGGGTGTATGCTCGCCGACATAGGGGCCGAGACCACCACGGTCACCATCTATTCCCACGGCTGCCTAAGATATTTCGCCACACTCCCGATGGGAGGACGCAACATCACCCTCGACCTCACCTCCCTGCATCTGCTCGAAGAGAAAGCCGAGGATATCAAAATCACCTCATGCAGCGCACTGGCCCGCGAGGGAGGCTCCAGCATCAACCTCAACGGGTTGCGCTCGTCAGACATCTCCAATCTCGTGGTGGCACGCTCCGAAGAGATAGTGGCCAACATCCTGGAGCAGGTGACATACGCCGGACTCTCCGAGAAAGACATAGCGGGAGGCATCGTCTGCATCGGCGGAGGCTCGCGCCTGGACGGCATAACGGAGCTGCTCAGCCGCCAGAGCGGCCTCCAGGCCCACTGGGGCCAGCTTCCCAACTACGTCACGGTCTCCGACCACCGCGCCTCCTCGGCGGAAATCACCGAAGTGGCCAGCGTGCTATACGCCGCCGCCACATTAGGCAACGTGGAGTGTCTGGCCGAACCCAAGAAGGAGGAGCTCCCCGTCACGGGCGAGGCTCCCGAAGAGACTCCGGCACCCCCCGAAGAATCGGAACAGCGTCCCCGCCGCGAGCGGTCCAAAATCATGGGAGGGTTCGCGCGGCGTCTCGCCAAGATTTTCGCACCCCCGGAAGAGGATGACGACGACAGCGACATCATCGACTGAGGACTCCGTCAAAAGCATCCCAACCCCGTTCAATCTATCCATATCCAATCCCCTCACCCCTTAAGCCAACAGCGTTCCTAATGGACAACGACAACTATAACGATTACAATCTCGCGGATGACTCTGACTTCGTCAACGATCCCAATGCCTCGATTATCAAGGTGATAGGTGTGGGCGGAGGTGGCGACAACGCCGTCAACTACATGTTCCGCCAGGATATACCGAACGTCAACTTCGTGGTCTGCAACACCGACAAGCAGGCCCTGAAGATGTCGCCCGTGCAGCAGAAAGTGCTCCTGGGATACAACATCACCCAGGGCCGGGGTGCGGGCAATGACCCCGACGTGGGCCGGAGATGTGCCGAAGAGAGCGCCGACGACATTCGCCGGCTGTTTCAGGACGACACCGAGATGGTCTTCATAACGGCCGGCATGGGCGGCGGCACGGGCACCGGTGCCGCCCCCGTGGTCGCCCGTCTGGCACGCGAGGCCGGGATGCTCACCATAGGCATAGTCACCGTCCCCTTCCTCTTCGAGGGTATGAAGAAAATCTACAAAGCCCTCGACGGCGCCGAGGAGATGAAGAAGCATGTGGACGCCTTGATGGTCATCAACAACGAGAACATCATCGAGCTATATCCCGACTTCAACTTCTTCAACGCCTTCGGAAAGGCCGACGACACCCTTGCCAACGCCGCACGCTCGATTTCGGAAATCATCTCCGAGGAGTGCTACATCAACGTTGACTTCCAGGACGTAAAGACCACTCTCAAGGATTCGGGCACGGCCATCATCTCCACCGCCTACGGCGAGGGAGAACACCGCATCTCCACGGCCATACACAATGCCCTTCACTCCCCACTTCTCAAGGCCCACGACATCTACACCTCAAAGCGTCTCCTCCTGAAGTTCACCTGCTCGAAAGATGCCGAAAACGCCATCCAAGCCCATGAGATAGCCGAAATCACGCAGTTCACCTCGAAGCTCCCTTCGAGCATCGACGTGAAATGGGGTATCGGCGACAATCCCGAATTGGGCGACAAGGTGAAGATCACCGTCCTCGCCTCGGGCTTCGACGTCACTCTACGCGAAAACTCCGACCAGGAGGGCAAAATCATCTTCCCCGGCACCGGCACCGGTCCCGAGGCAGAGCCGGCAGTCGCCAAGACGGTGGACACCGAAGACAAGAAGCGCGTCATAGACATCTACGGCAAGGAAAAGCTCACGAAGCAGAACCGCGATGTGGCGAAGATGAAATATGCCGTGCTCGACCCCTCGCAGTTTGACGACTACGAGGTCATAGAGCTGATCGAACGCAATCCCACCTTCACGCGCGACCCGAAATTCAACGAGCGCCTCAAGGCCGTCTCGGCCCCGGCGAAAAACGAGACGCGTCCGCATCCCGACTCGGGACGGAGCTCCGGCATATCGATTTCATTCGATGATGATTGATAATCTTCACACGGAGAAACCTCACACCGCAAACCTAAAACACCCGATATATTAAAGTAATGGAAAACAAATTCCCGATGGTGGCCAAGACTTTCCAGGGCCTCGAAGACGTATTGCGCGACGAACTGCTCGCACTCGGAGCCGAGAGGGTGGAGCTTGGCCAGCGCATGGTCAGCTTCGAGGGTGACCTGGAGATGATGTACAAGGCCAATCTCTGCTGCCGTACAGCTCTGCGCATCCTCAAGCCTATCGTCAAGTTCACGGCATACGATCCCGATGAGCTGTACAGTTGCGTGCGCGACATCGACTGGGAGAAATACATGACACCGGACTCCACGTTCTCTATCGACTCCACTGTCAGCAGCGCCGATTTCTCCCACTCCAAGTTTGTTGCTTACAGAGTGAAGGACGGCATCGCCGACCATTTCAACGACAAGTATGGGCGCCGCCCGTCGGTGCGCCTCTCCGGAGCCGACGTCCAGCTCAACGTGCACATCTTCGACAACCGCGTCACCATCTCCCTCGACTCCAGCGGTGAGCCCCTATCGCGCAGGGGATACAAGGTGGCCAACACGGAGGCCCCTATCAATGAGGTGCTTGCCGCCGGAATCATCATGAAGACGGGATGGCGCGGCGACTGCGACTTCGCCGACCCCATGTGCGGCTCGGGCACATTCCTCGTGGAGGCCGCGCTCATAGCCGCCAACATCAATCCCGGCATCTACCGTGAGAGCTTCGCATTCGAGAAATGGCCCGATTTCGACTCCGAACTCTTCGAGGAGCTTTATAACGACGACAGCGCGGAGCGCGATTTCGCCTACAAGATCTACGGCGGCGACATCGATCCCGAGGCCGTGGCCATAGCCCGTCAGAACATCCGCTCCGCCAAGGTGGAGGAGATGATAGACCTCACCTGCCGCCCCATGTCGGAATGGTACGAGAACTCTCCGGAGGGCGTCCTGGTGATGAATCCACCCTACGGCGAGCGTCTCAAGCCCGACAACATGATGGCCCTCTACAAGAGCATCGGCACCTCCCTCAAGACCAATTTCAAGGGTTGGCACGCATGGCTCATCGGTTTCCGCGACGAGCATTTCGCGGCCATAGGTCTTAAACCCTCAGTGAAGATACCCCTGCATAACGGCAATCTGGAGTGCTCCCTCAGAGAGTATGTGCTCTTTGACGGCAGCTACAACGACTTCAGAAGCGAAGGGGGCAGCATAGGCAATCTCGAGCGCAGGAAACAGGCTCCCCCCAAGGTGCACCGCATGAGCGACCGCGAATGGGAGGAGGATGCCCGCAAATTCGACGGCGGACATCCCAAAAGACGCGACTCCAAGGGCTCCGAGCGTGAGCGCGACCGCGAGCGCAAGGCCTCCCGGCGTGATTTCGACCGCAAACTCAACCCCTCGCCGCGCAGATTCATACCCGACACGGATGACGACGATTCGTTTATCGAAAAACGCCGTCCGGAGCAGCAGCCGCGCAAGCCCTTCGACCGTGACCGCAAGCCTTTTGACCGCGACAGAAAGCCCTCCGACCGCGACAGAAAGCCCTCCGACCGCGACAGAAAACCTTTCGACCGCGACAGAAAGCCCTCCGACCGCGACAGAAAACCTTTCGACCGCGACAGA
>CAMWLC010000040.1 GCA_947174995.1 uncultured Porphyromonadaceae bacterium | reverse complement strand
CCTGGCCGGCATACACCTCCTCCTGCGGGAAGATGAAGAAGCGGCCGCGGTCCTGTAGTTTGTCGATGGCGTAGGCGTAGGCCGTGCCCGCCTCCATGGCTATAAGCGAACCGTTGGTGCGACGCTCTATCTCACCCTTCCAGGGCTGGTATTCCAGAAAGCGGTGGGCCATGATGGCCTCTCCGGCCGTGGCTGTCAGCACATTGTTGCGCAGGCCTATGATGCCGCGCGAAGGGATATGGAATTCGATGTTGATGCGGTCGTTCTGCGTATCCATCGACACGATGTCACCCTTGCGGCGCGTCACCATGTCGACCACCTTCGAGCTGTATTCCTCCGGCACATTGACCGTCAGCAGCTCCACCGGCTCGCATTTCACGCCATCTATCTCCTTGATTATCACCTGGGGCTGCCCCACCTGGAGCTCATACCCCTCGCGGCGCATGGTCTCGATGAGGATGGAGAGATGAAGCACGCCTCGGCCGTAGACCGTCCATTTGTCCTCGTTCTCGCCCTTCTTCACGCGCAGGGCCAGGTTGCGGTCGAGCTCCTTCTCAAGACGCTCGGCTATGTGGCGCGAGGTGACATACTTGCCATCCTTGCCGAAGAAGGGGGAGTCGTTGATGGTGAAGGTCATCGACATGGTGGGCTCGTCGATGGCTATGCGCGGGAGGGGCTCGGGATTCTCCACAGTGGTCAGGGTGTCGCCGATCTCAAAGCCGTCGAGGCCCACGATGGCGCAGATGTCGCCGCTGGAGACCTCGCTCACCCTCTTGCGCCCCATCCCCTCGAAGGTGTGGAGCTCCTTGACGCGCTGCTTCACTATAGAGCCATCCTTGCGGCAGAGGGCGAGATCCATCCCCTCGCGGATCGTGCCGCGGTGTACGCGCCCCACGGCGATACGGCCCACGTAGCTGCTGTAATCAAGGCTCGTGATGAGCATCTGGGGCTCTCCCTCGAGTTGCTCGGGTGCGGGTATATACTTTATGATGGCGTCGAGCAGGGGGGTGATGTTCTGCGTCTCGTTTTTCCAGTCGTCGCTCATCCAGTTGTTCTTGGCCGAGCCGTAGAGGGTCGGGAAATCAAGCTGGTCCTCGGTGGCGTTGAGATTGAACATCAGGTCGAACACCATCTCGTTCACCTCGTCGGGGCGACAGTTTGGCTTGTCCACCTTGTTGATCACCACCACCGGCTTCAGACCCATCGAAATAGCCTTCTGGAGCACGAAACGTGTCTGCGGCATCGGCCCCTCGAAGGCGTCGACGAGCAGCAGGCAGCCGTCGGCCATGTTGAGCACACGCTCCACCTCGCCGCCGAAGTCGGCGTGTCCCGGAGTGTCGATGATATTGATTTTGGTGCCTTTATAGTTGATTGACACGTTTTTGGAGAGAATCGTGATGCCGCGCTCACGTTCCAGGTCGTTGTTGTCGAGGATGAGTTCCCCGGTCTCCTGATTGTCACGAAACAGGTGGCCGGCATAGAGCATCTTGTCTACGAGTGTCGTCTTGCCATGGTCGACGTGGGCGATGATGGCGATATTGCGGATGTCTTGCATTTCCTGAGTACCGTTTTGAAGCTGCAAAATTACAAAAAAAATCCCGCACCGCCAAAAACAGCGGTGCGGGATGCTTTGCTTCAATATCCGGTGACGGGGTCTTACCACATCACTTTGGCGGATGCGCCGGCGGTGCGCACGATATAGAGGCCCTTGCCGGGGAGCGGCATGGAGCCGCGCGCTCCGAGGGCTACCGCGCGGCCTTCGGCGGTGTAGAGATCGTAAATCATGTCGGAATCTGCCGTCACGAGCACTCCGTCAGCCACGCCGACGCCCGTGAGGGCACTGTCGGCTCCTATGCTCTGCACTCCGCTCTGCCAGGGGAGTTCGGCAGGCACGAAGGCCAGGATCTCGCTCCAGAGGCCCTTCTCGTCGCCGGGACCTACGGGGCGCACACGGGCGTAGAGACGCTGCGAGGGGTCGATGCCCTTCTCGCGCACGTCGAAGCTCCAGGAGGTATCTGCTCCATACTGGCGCAGGGCCTCGGCCATCATCGGCTCGGAGGCGAGGGTCAGCTCCATGTCGTCGATATAGAGGTCGAGGGAGGTGGCCAGGGGGGTGAGCACCATCTTCACCTGCGACACGTAGTCGGGGAGGTTGATCGTGTAACGTGCTCCCTTGTTGGTGAAGTCGGTCAGGCGCTCTATGTGGCGGAGTATGCCGTCGGGGAGCACCTCGTAGATGTCAAGCAGGGCGGCAGCACCTGAGAAGCGCTGGCGGCTCCAGAAACTGATGGAGGCTATCGAGCCTTCGTAACGCGAGGTCTGAAGCCAGCCGCCGGCACCGGTCAGGGTATAGGAGGGGGCGGACTCGCCGGAATAGTTGTCGCGGGTGTCATACTTGCCCGTACCGCTCCATCCTTCGGGGAGACGCGAGCCATCGAACCCGACATTGTCATGTCCGATTATCTCGACGGGTGCACCCTGGGCTACCTGCGCTTCGTAATATACTCCCTCGCCATCCACGGCATCCCAGGAGAGGGTCACTTCGCCCGGCTCTCCGGTGCGTCCCGCCCTGAGGGCCACGAACGTGTCGGCCACGTCGGTGCCGTGCGTGCGGAAGATCTCTGTGGCTTCGGAGCGGGCGGCGTTGAGGTCGTTTTCAGCATACACCACTGCGGCGTAGGATGTGGAGGGATTGAGGCCGTCGAGGGTGAGATGACACACTCCGTCGAAATCGAGGAGCACCTCGTCGGTGATGTCGGCAAACCATAGGCCGTCGGCAAACTTGCCGATGTTCGCGCCGTCGAAGGAGCCGGCTTCGTAGACGCTCACGCGGTATCTCTCTGCACCCTCGGCTACGGGCCATTCGAGCGTCACCTTGCCTCCGCCCACGGAGGCCACCTTGACCTGCGGGGCGGCTATCGCGGTTCCGGCCATCTCCTTGCCGCTGTCGGCGGTGACGCGCATGGTCACGCATCCGTCGGGATGACGGCGTATGTCGGAGATCTCAAATCCTGTGGACTTGTTGTCCCAGCCCAGGAAGGCGGGGCTTACGGAGCTCTGGTATTCGCAGACCGTGGCGGCTCCGGGGAAGAGGTCACCCCCGCGCGAGGAGTTGCTCGGGTCGTTGTCGGCCTCCACCAGGTCGATGCGCTGGCGGGAGGGCTCGTTGTTGGGACGGTTGTCGGCCCAGATGGTCTCGTCGAAGTCGATGTGCCATACGGCCATGCCCGCAGCGGGGAGATAACCGTCATAATATCCGGTTCCACGGCTCTCAAAGAGGAAGTACTCCTTGGGACGCGTGGCCGAGGGAATCTTGTAGGCGAAGTTGCGGGCCTCGGAGGGGAGAAGCGTGAACTCTCCCCCGCCGGTGATGGTGACGGGCAGGAGCCATTCGAGGGCATAGCGCTCGTAGGCCGAGAACATCGGTGGGGTGTGCTCCGAGTTGTTGTAGTTGCCCGAGTCCATGCAGGAATAGGGACCGGGGGTGAAGCATTTCGACACTGTGCCGTTGTTGGAGGTGTCGTAGAGGTCGGGCAGACCCAGCACGTGGCTGAACTCATGACAGAACGTGCCGATGCCGCTCAGACGGCCATTAGAGCCGCGCTCACCGGAGGTGGCGTAACGGTCGATTTTCACCCCGTCAAGCACGATCGGGCCTCCGATAGCTGAGGTCAGTGTGTAGGCGTGGGGCCATATGGTGCTGTTGCGGTCGCCGCCTGTAGTGGCTCCCTTGCCGGCGAAGAAGATGTAGACGAAGTCCACCATGCCGTCGCCGTTGGCGTCATATTTTGAGAAATCCACCTCGCCATCAAGCTTGCGCACTGCTTCCTCCACCATGCGTCCGGCCGGATAGACGGCCTTCTCCTTGCCATCCTCGCCGATGTAGGTCTCGTCGCTCTGCACATACTCCACCTCGTTGCGGTCAAGCTGCACGGGGCCGTAGACGTCAAACACGGGCGAGAACTGCCCGAAGCTCGTGGTGTGGAAAAAGTCGTAGGCCGAGCCGGTGGCTCCCGCCTCGGTGAAACCGGGGAGGTTGAGCATATTGTCGATGGTCAGGCGCGGGTCATCGCTCACCGAGAATTTCTGGTCGGCGAAGTCCACGAGTATGGCCGGGATACGGAGTTCCCCTTGCGTGTTCACTTCGCGCAGGTCGTGGCCGTCGGAGTTGTCAAACTTGGAGTTACCGAGCTTGTCGATTTTCTGCATGGCGGCGCGGCGCTCGAGACCGGGAGCGCGTTGCGGACGCGCACCGTGCGCCGTCAGCGAGCAGGCCGTCAGTACGCCACACAAGGCAAAGGTATAGATCACTTTCATATATTATCAGGTTAGTTTATCCTCATGATTGCGGGAAACTGGTGCAGTCCCCCTTATCTGTAACGCGGAATATCCTAAAAAATTGACCCACTGATTATCCGGATGACGATTTATTTGTTAATTTTGCATTAGTAAGTAAGTGTTCAAATTTAATTTATGCAATATGCGAACTTATAATATCCGGGGACACCTCCATGCCCTTGACCGTCCCGTGGTGATGGGCATCATCAACGTGACCCCCGACTCCTTCTACCCGGGTAGCCGCACGCCCGACAGCGACGTGATACGCCGCCGCGCCGAGACCATGCGACACGAGGGGGCGGACTGGCTCGACATCGGGGGATACTCCACGCGCCCCGGGGCGCAGGAGGTGTCGGAGGCGGAGGAGACCGACCGCCTCTGCCGCGGACTGGAGGCCGTCAGGGAAGTATGGCCCGAGGCCGTGGTGTCGGTCGATACGTTCCGCGCCCGTGTGGCACGCGAGTGCGTGGAGCGCGGGGCCGACATCATCAACGACATCTCCGGAGGCACCCTCGACCCCGATATGTGGCCCGAGGTGGCCCGCCTCAAGGTGCCCTACATCCTCATGCACACCCGCGGCACTCCGGCCACCATGCAGTCACTCACGGATTATGACGATGTGGCGGCGGACGTCCTCTCCGACATGATGCACAAGGTCGCCGCCCTGAGACAGTTGGGCGTGGCTGACATAATCCTCGACCCCGGATTCGGCTTCGCAAAGACTCCGGAGCAAAACTACACTCTGCTCTCCTCCCTCCCGGTGTTTGCCGCCACGGGGCTCCCCCTCCTTGCAGGACTCTCGCGCAAATCCATGATATGGCGTCCCCTGGGCATCACCCCCGCCGAGGCCCTCCCCGGCACCATAGCCCTCAACGCCGCCGCCCTCCTCTACGGAGCCGACATCCTGAGGGTGCATGACGTGGCCGAGGCACGCCAGACCGCAGATGTAATCTCACTACTCAAAAAACACACGCTTCACTGATGCTTGACTTCGGAATAAAGGATATCCTTGACATCCTGCTCGTCGGGATGCTGCTCTATTACATCTACCGCATGATGAAAAGCAGCGGCACCCTCAGCCTCTTCTACGGTGTACTGCTCTTCATCGTGGTCTGGATCATTTCCTCCGAGATTCTTGACATGAGACTCACAGGCACGATACTCGACAAATTCATGAGCATCGGCCTCATAGTGCTGGTCATCATCTTCCAGGACCAGATCAAACGCTTCCTCATCGACATCGGCTCCCACGGCCGGTGGCGCCATCTGAGGCGGCTCTTTCACCGCGACGACGCCGACGCGGAGAAGATCCACTCCCAGATAATGGCCGTCGTGTATGCCTGCATATCCATGTCGAAATCCAAAACGGGTGCGCTGATATGCGTGCAGCGCAAAGTGCCCCTCACCGATTATGAAAAGACCGGCGACATCATCGACGCCGACATCAACGTGCGCCTCATAGAGAACATCTTCTTCAAAAACTCCCCTCTCCACGACGGCGCCATGATCATCTCCTCCCACCGCATCATGTCCGTGGGGTGTATCTTACCCGTGAGCCATGACATGAACATACCCAAGAGCCTCGGGCTGCGCCACCGCGCCGCTCTGGGCCTGAGCCAGGTCACGGATGCAGTATGCGTCATCGTCAGCGAGGAGACCGGCAACATATCCGTAGCCAGCGACGGCTCCCTGCAGGTCAAAGTCAAAGCCACCGAACTCGAGCACATCCTCTCCGCCGCCCTCACCGCCTCCCCCGACTAACCCCTCACACTCCGGTTCTCAAGCGAAGCGACGGCCTCCCCGAAGCGGGGAGGCCGTCGCCGAATGTCGGAGATTCGTCAAGATTACTTGCGGATACCGAGCTCTTTCTTTGCGATGATGGCGCGGTAGCGGTTGATATCCTTGCGGATCAGATAGTCGAGGAGGCTGCGGCGCTGACCTACGAGAGCCTTGAGGGCGCGTGCGGTGGCGTGGTCCTTGTGGTTCTCCTTAAGGTGCTCGGTGAGGTGCTTGATGCGCACGGAGAAAAGTGCGATCTGGCTTTCGGGGCTGCCGGTGTCGCTCTTGCCCTGTCCGTAGGTCTCGAAAATCTGCTCTTTTTCTTCTTTTGAAAGATGCATGGCTTGTGTGAGAATTTAAATGTGTGAATATTTGATTTACGGTGCCTTTGGTCAAAAAGGGATGTCCCGCGGGCCTCTCACAGCCTCCCTCCCGCTACGGACGCAACCGCCGCAGGAGAGCGGACAAGACTTTTCTGCAAAAGCACCGCAAAGTTACAAAAAAATTCCCGATTCACAAAGCCCGTTAGGATTTAATTGATTAATTTTGTGGGAAAATCCACTGACTTTTATCTGACTTTTGAGATATGGGACGTTTCGTCTTTCTGATGCTTCTTATTGTCGGCCTGGCGGCCGAGTCTCCCCGGGCCGATGCGCAGATAATCCGTAAGGCCGGACAGTTTCTTCAGACGGCTTTCGATGAGTCGGCGACTGATTCGGTGACTCCGGCCCTCGCACCTGCGGCCGAGCGTGAAAACAGCCGCGCCGATTCGGCGACTGTGGAGGAGCTGGCGATGAAGATACGCGAGATGCAGCTCAACGAGGTGATGCTGCGCTCTGAGCTCGAGAGCGCCCGCACCCGCAACCAGGAGGAGGATTCACTGCGCGATGCCAGACGCCGCCATACGGTGGATTCCCTGAGGGCCGTGACGCCGGGAGTGCCGGTGCTTGTGGAAAACGATACCCTCTTCATGCTGTACGCCCCATTCGGGGCATATTCCCCGGAGGATCGCGCCACCCGCATTGCCGACACCATAATGAAGATAGCCGGAGCCGGGCGTCTGTCGCGCGATTCGGTCTATACACGCGAGAATGAGGAGTATGTGGACATAATGTACGGCGACAGGATACTGATGAGCGTCACCCTCCAGGATGCCCTTTGGCAGAACACGTCGCAGAAAAAGCTGGCAGAGAACTACGGCCGCATCATCGACGCCAAAATCGATTATCTGCGCAAGGAGAACAGTTTCTGGCAGATATTGCGGCGTGCGGGCCTCTTCGTGGCGGTACTGGTGATACAGTATCTTGTGTTCAAACTCATCAATTACCTTTTCCGGCGTCTGCGCCGGCGCATCATACGCTTCAAGCAGCAGCGTCTCAAGCCCCTCTATATACGCGACTACGAGCTTCTCAACAAACGGCGCCTGACTCGCGTGCTTATCCTGGCGAGCAATCTGGTGCGCTGGATGCTCCTGGCCACGGTGCTGATATTCACCGTGCCCATCCTCTTCGCCATCTTCCCGCAGACGGAGAATCTGGCTCTGCGGATTTTCGTCTATATCCTCTCGCCCGTCAGGATGGTGCTGAAGGGTATCCTGAATTATATACCTAATCTCTTCATTATCGGCGTGATATGGATATGCGTGCGGTACATCGTGAGGGGGATACATTATATCGCTGAGGAAATCCATAGCGAGAAACTCAAGATCTCGGGCTTTTATCCCGACTGGGCGCGCCCGACGTTCAATATCATCCGCTTCATGCTCTACGCCTTCATGATAGCGATGATCTATCCCTATCTACCGGGGTCGGAGTCGGGAGTTTTCCAGGGAATATCGGTGTTCGTGGGCCTCATCGTCTCCTTGGGGTCGAGCACGGTAATTTCCAATTTCATCGCGGGGTTCGTGATCACCTATATGCGGCCGTTCAGGGAGGGGGATTTCATAAAGGTGAAGGATACGGTGGGCAATGTGATCGAGAAGACACCCTTCGTGACACGTCTGCGCACCATCAAGAACGAGGTGGTGACGATACCCAATTCCTTCATCATGTCGTCTGACACGGTGAATTACAGCGCTTCGGCACGCCGTTACGGCCTGATAGTCCACACGGTGATGACGATGGGTTACGAGGTGCCGTGGCGCAAGGTGCATGACCTGCTGATACGCGCGGCGCTGCATACCCCCGGCATACTCCATGAGCCGCAGCCTTTCGTGCTGGAGCTGGAGCTGAACGACAACTATATGAGCTATCAGATCAACGCCTACACCGACAATGCTGACGAGCTGCCGCGCCTGACCTCCGACCTGTTGCAGAACATTCAGGATTACTTCCACGACGCGGGCGTGGAGTTGGTGGCGCCCCATTATTTCGCCACCCGCGACGGCAGCGCCTCGCGCATCCCGCCTGACCGCCGCCCCCGCTGACCGAGCCGACAAAGGCAATCCCCTTATGAGCGGGGGAGCAGGGCGCGGACCCTGTCGGGGGAGAGGCCGCGGCGGCGGGCATAGTCGGCGAGGGCTGCGTCGCTGACGGGGCCGAGGTCGAAGTAGCGGGCCCGCGGGGAGGCGAAAATCAGGCCGGTGGTGGTGGCCGAGGGGTACAAGGCCCCGTTCTCGGTCAGGGAGACGCCCGACTCGCCGTAATGCAGCACGCTGTCGAGAAGATGCGTCAGCGTCTGGTCCGGTAGAGATGGATAGCCGATGGCGGGACGGGGACCCCGTTCCGCAGTGCCCGGTCGCCACAGCTCATTATGCACCTTCTCGTGCAGCCACTCCGTGGCCGCCTCGGCGAGACGGTCGCCCACGCCCTGCATTACAAGACGGCGGTAGTCATCCTCCTCGGAAGAAAGCATCTTTTCAAAGGCCTGACCCACCGTCACATAAAACAGTCCGATCCAGTCATCCTTTTCTGCCAGGAAATCCGCTGCGGATATGCGTTGGCCGCTCTCCTGCCGCATCGTGGGTATGCGTAGTTCCCCATCGGGTGCCGTCACCGCTATGTCGAGTCCGTCACGCCGGGCCGGAAGAAGCGCGACTGCACACCGCATCCTGAATCCTGTCGCCTCGATGCGCTCCAGGGCTTCATGGCCGTCGGCAAGGAGCTGCTCCTTTTCTTCTTCGAGACCCTCCCCTTCCTTCGGAAGCCGCCATATACCGAGATAGGCCTTCCAGTTGATGAGCGGTGCCACTTCGGCGACAGGCACATCGAAGACGGAGAGTCCCTGCACCTGCGGAGCTGCGGAAGGATGCTCCGATTTGCTGAAAATCTTGTCTGCCGGACCACTCTCCCGAGAGTTCTCTTTCAGCCTCTTGGATTCGGCATATTCCTCACGCAGACGCTGCTGCTCCTTGCGATTCGCCTCCACAAGAGCTGCGCTTGTGGCGGGTGAGGCAAGGCGGGAGGCCACATCGGGGAGTGTGGCGGCATCGCGGGTATGCACCACCGTGCCGGAAAACTCCGGGGCTATCTTCACGGCGGTGTGCAGGGCCGAGGTCGTGGCTCCTCCTACACAGAGCACCACGTCCGCAAGACCCTCGCGCTCCAATGCGCGGGCCACTTCGCACATCTCGGAAAGCGAGGGCGTGATGAGGCCGCTGAGTCCGACAAACGATGCCCCCTCGCGCTTCACCGCATCCACGATTTCAGATGCGGGCACCATGACTCCGAGGTCCGTGACATCGAATCCGCTGCACCGAAGCACCACAGCCACGATGTTCTTCCCGATGTCGTGCACATCCCCCTTCACCGTGGCAAGTATTATCTTTTTTCCTTTACCTCCGGCTCCACCGCCGGCGGTATTGCCTCCCGCTTCCCTTTCGATATGAGGCGTGAGCCATCCTATAGCCTGCTTCATGACCCCGGCGCTGCGCACCACCTGCGGCAGGAACATGCGTCCCGCGCCGAAAGCCTCTCCCACACGGTTCATACCCTCCATCAGGCAATTGCGCACCACACCCATGGCGCTCCCCTCCTTCTCGAGGGCCTCGTCAAGCATTTTCTCCAATGAGTCGGACACTCCGGCCACTACCATATCGGCCAGAGTCATTCCGGGTCCGCAGGATTTCGTGACGGCACCGCTTTTTACGGCACCCCTCCCCTTTTCGGCCGCAGCTTTGGCCGCCATATCGGCCGCCATGGCCGTCAGGCGCTCCGTGGCGTCCGGACGGCGGCAGAGAAGCACATCCTCCACGGCCTCGCGCAGCTGTGGCTCCACTGTCGAGATATCGAGCGAGGTCGCGGGGTTGATGATGGCCATATCCATACCGCGCTGCATGGCGTGGTGCAGAAAGACCGTGTGCATGGCCTCACGCACCCTGTTGTTGCCCCGGAAGGCAAACGAGAGATTGCTGACACCCCCGCTCACGGAGGCTCCGGGAAGATTCTCCTTTATCCACTGCGTGGCCTCGAGGAAATCCAGGGCATAACGGTCATGCTCCCTCATGCCTGTGGCCACGGTCAGGATATTGGGGTCGAAGATTATATCCTCTCCCCTCATACCCCCCTCTTGGGTCAGCAACCGGTAGGCGCGGCCGCATATCTCAATGCGACGCTCCAGGGTGTCGGCCTGCCCCTTCTCGTCAAAGGCCATGACCACCACGGCGGCTCCGAGGGCCTTGAGTTCCCGGGCATGGCTCAGGAAAACCTCCTCACCCTCCTTGAGGCTGATGGAGTTGACTACCGGACGCCCCTGCACCCTCGTCAACGCACGGCGTATCACGCCGAAGTCGGAGGAGTCGATCATGAGGGAGACGGGGGCCGTGGCGGCATCGAGTCCAAGAAGGGTGACGAAACGCTCCATCTCCGCGGAGGTGTCAAGCATACCGTCATCCATATTCACATCGAGCATCACCGCCCCCTTCTCCACCTGGTCCGCGGCGGTCTTCAGCGCTCCTGCCGTATCACCCTCATTCACCAGGCGCAGGAATCGGCGGCTACCCGCCACATTACACCTCTCCCCCACCTTCAGGAATCCCTGCAGCGAGGCATCGAGCGGTTCGAGTCCGGCAAGGAGGAGCCTCGGCACTCTCTGCGGCACCACGCGCGGCACCGCATCCCGGGCCACCGAGGCTATGGTGGCGATATGGGCCGGAGTCGTGCCGCAACATCCCCCCACGATATTGAGCCATCCGCGGTCCAGATATTTTCCCAACACGGAGGCCATCCGCTCCGGAGTCTCGGAATAGTTGCCCATCTCGTCGGGAAGCCCGGCATTGGGGTGGATGCTGATATAATAGGGCGCATCCTGCATCTCTTCAAGCCAGGATTCCATCTGCTCGGCGCCGAATCCGCAGTTAAGTCCCACGCTCAGAGGCTCGACATGGGCTACGGAGGCCAGGAAAGCCCGTATGGTCTGGCCCGACAGGGTGCGTCCTGTCTGTGTCAGCGTCACCGACACCATGACAGGCACCGCCGTTCCACCCTCGGCGCTTATCCTCTCCCTCGCGCTCCACAGGCCGTATATGGCGGCCTTGGCGTTGAGAGTGTCGAAAATAGTCTCGAGCAATATCAGATCCACGCCTCCGCGCATGAGGGCAAGACACTGCTCCTCGTAGGAGGCTGCCATCGTGGCGAAATCGCATACAGCGGCCTCACCCGGGGTACGGGGCATGGAGAGGGCCACGTTGGAGGGGCCCACGCTCCCGGCCACGTATGCACGACGCCCCGTGCGGGCCTCATGACGCGCCGCGCTCTCGCGCGCCAGACGCGCCCCCTCGCGGTTGATACGCTCCACCATATCCTCCAGTCCATATTCACGCAGGGAGATGGCGTTGGCATTGAAGGTGTTGGTCTCTATGATGTCGGCCCCCGCCTCCAGATAGGCGTCATGTATGCCCAAGATTATATCGGGACGGGTGAGCGTGAGGAGGTCGTTACACCCCTTCAGCACACCGGGCAGACCGCGAAATTCCTCACCCCGGAAATCCTCCTCCGAGAGGGCATGACGCTGTATCATGGTGCCCATCGCCCCGTCGAGCACCAGCACACGGGTTTTCAGTTCTTCCATCAGTAAATCTTCTCGGCCACCTTGCGCACGCTGTCCGTGGCCATGAACGTATAGAAATGCAGCCCCTCCACTCCGTGGGCGATAAGGTCGCGACACTGCTCCGTGAGCCATTCCACACCCACCTGCTTCGCATCCTCGTCGGTGCGGCACTTGCGCAGCTCCGAGGCGAATGTCTCCGGGATGTCGGCGCGGAACACGCGTGGAAGCACCGTGAGCTGATTGCGGAACACCACCGGCTTCACCCCGGGGATGATCGGCACATCGATGCCGGCGGCGCGGCAGCGGTCCACAAACCGGTAATACTTCTCGTTGTCAAAAAACATCTGCGTCACGAGATAGGAGGCGCCGTTCTCCACCTTCTTCTTGAGCCAGTAGAGGTCGGAGTCCATGTTGGGGGCCTCCTCGTGCTTCTCCGGATAGCAGGCCATGCCGTAGGCGAAGGGGGTGTCGATTCCCTCGATGCGCGTGCCGTCGAGGGAATATCCCTGATTGAAAAGGTTGACCTGCTCCTGGAGATCCGTAGCGTGCTCGTGGTATATCTCGGGATTCTGCTGTATGGTGTCGAGCGACTTACAGTCGCCGCGTAGCAACAGGAGATTGTTTATGCCTAAGAAATTGAGGTCGAGCAGGGCATATTCCGTCTCCTCCTTCGAGAACCCCTTGCAGATGATGTGGGGCACGGCCTTGATGCCATACTTGTTCTGTATGGCGGCCGCTATGGCCACAGTGCCGGGGCGCTTGCGCACGCTCACGCGGCGCAGCGAACCGTCGGGCTGCTCCTTGAGCACATGCTCGCTGTGGTGGGAGGTGATGTTGATATAGGCGGGATCGAACTCCTTCAGGCGGTCGATGATGCCGTAGACTTTATATATGCTGTTGCCTTTCAGCGGCGGCAGGATCTCGAAAGAGAACATCGGTGTGCCATCGCTGCGGCGTGGTGTGATTACACTCATGATAATTGATATTTTTTGAGATTATTCCGCACAGGCATCCTCACCCGCGAGGGCCTCGCGCAGGCTCTCGAGCGCCGCGTGAAGCACACTGCGCGGACATCCGATGTTGAGGCGCATGTGGCCCGCGCCTCCGGGGCCGAACATCTCGCCGTCGTTGAGGGCGAGGCGCGCTCCGTCCACGAAGAGCTCCACGAGGGAATCGTGGTCCAGTCCCAGGCCCCGGCAGTCGAGCCACACCAGGAAAGAGGCTTCCGGCCTCAGAGGCTTCACTCCGGGGAGATGCTCCGCGCAATATTCCTCCACGAACTTCACGTTTCCCTCCACATACTCCAGCATCCACCGGCGCCAGTCATCCCCCTCGCGGTAGGCGGCTATCGTGGCTATGGGAGCCAGAAGATGCGGTTCGTCAAGCTCGTTGGCATGGAGCATACCGTAATACTTGTCGCGCATTACGGCATCGGGCACTATGGCATACGAGCTTACCACGCCGGCCATATTGAAGGTCTTGGTCGGAGCGCCGAAGGTGATGGAGCAGCGGCGTGCCTCATCTGAAACGCTGTAAAAGGGGATGTGGCTTCCGCCCCAAAGCACCATCTCGGAATGTATCTCGTCGCTTATCACGATCACTCCGTGGCGATCGCATATTTCCGCCACACGGGCAAGCGTCTCCCTATCCCAGCACACCCCGGCGGGATTGTGGGGACTGGCCATTATGAGCATCTTCGCTCCCTCGCGGGCAAGCCTCTCCAGACCGTCGAGGTCCATCGCGTAGCCCCCCTCCGGAAGTTCCCTGAGCGGATTATACACCACTTTTCTGCCGTCCCCCTCGGGCACGAGACGGAAGGGGTGATAGACGGGGGGCTGGATGATGATGCTCTCTCCCGGCGAGGTGAATATCTCCACAGCCAAGCCGATACCTTTCACTATGCCGGGGATATAGCAGAGCCACTCGGGACGCACCTGCGTGCCGTAAAGGCGGCTGTGCCAGTCGATGATGGCGGGGCGGTAATCAGAGGGCTCCACGGTATAGCCCAACACGGGGTGATCGAGACGGCGGCGCATGGCGTCGATTATGAAGTCCGGCGTGGCGAAATCCATGTCGGCCACCCAGAGGGGCGTGAGGTCCGGACGTCCGTAACGCTCGGCGAGGGCGTCGGTCTTGAGCGCTCCCGTGCCATGACGCTCTATCACGCGGTCGAAGTCGTATCTCTTTCCCATCACTTCACGCTCTCTTCTGTCTTAAGCGCGGCGGCAATGGCTTGCCTGAGATCCGCCGCCACATCCTCGGCATCCTCCAGACCGATGGAGAGCCGGATAAGGTTTTCGGGCACATCGAGCGAGGCGCGCAGCTCCGGAGTCATGGTGCCGAAAATAGTGCTCGCGGGATGGATGGCGAGACTGCGGTTGTCGAAAAGATTCGTGGCGCGGCGCACGAGCTTCAGGGCGTTGATAAACCTCATGCAGGCCGCGTAGTCAGGGAGCGTGAGGGTGAGCATGGCTCCGAAGCGTCCGCCATACTGTCGGGCGCAGGCCTCGTGCCAGCGGTTGTCGGGCAATCCCGGATAGCATACCTCCACGCCGGGAGTCTCCTTGGCCAGGGAGTCGAGCGAGCGGGCCACCTCGAGAGCGTTGCGCTCCTGGGCGGCATAACGCGCGTCGAGCGTCTCCAGGCCGAGGGTCTGCATATAGGCCGCGTGGGGATTGAGATACCCTCCGAGATTCATGAGCATATCCTTGCGCAGGATGCAGTCGAAGTCACGGACCGTGCCGTAGTCTATCACAAGCCCTCCTAAGGATGTGGCGCCGCCGGAGAGATATTTGGTGGAGGAAAGGATTTCGACATCTATGCCCAGTGCGCGGGAATCGGTGTAGATGAATGGAATCATCGTGGTGTCGGCCACCACGGGCACACCGTGGCGGCGTGCGATTGCCGAGATGGCCGCCACATCGGCTATCTCCATCTGGGGATTGGTGACGGTCTCGAGGTAGACCATCGCGGTGTCAGCGTCCACAGCCATCTCCACGGCCTTGAGGTCGGTGAGGTCGATGAGGTCGGTCTTAACCCCGAAGCGGGCGAGCGTGGAGGTGAAGAGCAGGTATGTGTTGCCGAAAAGATGGCGCGAGGTAACTATCTTCTTCCCCGCTCCCGTCAGAGCCATGGCCACGGCCGAAATGGCGGCCATGCCCGAATTGAAGGCCACCACGTCGCGTGCACCGGTGAGGGACTTGACTATATTCTCGTAGTGGATCACCGTGGGATTGGTGACACGTGAGTAATCGGGATCCGAGCTACGGCCGCAGAATGAATCGGCCATAGTGTCGGCATCGGGAAATTCGTAGGCGGCGCAATGATACACCGGCATGGAGAGTGCGCCGTAAGCGTCCCCCCGGGGATAGGGGGTCGAGATGGCGCGTGTATTTTTTTTCATCGTTTTTCTTTACCTGTAGATTTTTCTTTACCTGTGGATTCAGACTGCAAAGTTAGCAATTTTTTTGGAAAAATCTTATTATAATTTTAGTGTAATATAAAAACTTTTGGTATCTTTGTGCCGTTAAGTAAGTGTTCAAATTTAATTTATACAATAGGCGAGCTTGTTTTTTAGACGATTTCTGTGCGGAGAGAGGGAGCATAGCGAGCTATGCGACTGAGCGACAAGCTGAAAGCGGCAAAAAAGAAGCCGCAGATTGTATAAAAGATCAAGTGAGCACTTACTTTTGATTATATCGCTTAAATTTGAACACTTACTTAAGTAAAAAAATACAAAGAGGGTCATGCTGGCAAGAATTTCACAAGTAGGCACATCGGTAGGCGTCATAATTCCGCGTCATATCGCTCACGAGGGTGGCTTCATAAAGGGCTCCCCTGTAAATATAGAGTATACTGACAATCAAATCATCATCACCAAACCCAAGACAAAGCGCGAGGGTTGGGCAGTTGCTTTCGCAAAATACGCCGAGGAGGGAGAGGATACAAATCCCCTGCCCGATTTTCTTGATGCCGAGGCAGAGTCGCTGATGTAACTTCTCATATAGATGCGACAGTTATGGTGGAACAGTTCAAACTCCATGTGGTCAATCTCGAGCCTACCATAGGGGCGGAGATGCGCAAGACACGCCCTTGTCTGGCAGTCTCGCCGGATGAGATGAACAGATATCTCAAGACAGTCATGATCGTCCCCCTGACATCGGCGCAAAGAGGGTTGCCGACAAGAATACTCATCAAGGCCACTGCCAAAAGCGGACTCAACAATGACAGCTACGCGGCCATAGACCAGCTCAAGACAGTCGACAAATCAAGACTGTCGGAGGCTATCGGCGAAATTTCGGAAGCCGAGAAACACGCCGTCTCCAAGACCTTGAAAGAGATGTTCGATTACTGAAAAAAAGAGAAAAAAGGACCCGTGACCGGACGGTTACGGGTCCTTTTTTTCCGGAGGGGGAATAGGTCAGTGTGCTCCGGGGAGCGTCTTGTCGATGGTGGGGGATTCGTTGCGGAAGGCCGGCATACAGTCTCCTACGCTCGAACCGATATAGGTCGGATCGCAACTGTAATACGTCTTGCCTCCCGAGGTGTAACCTATACCGTTGATAGGCTCCGAGAGGCGCACGGCCGCGCTCTCATGGCCCGGATATGCAAGAAGCTGGTTCTCCAGCCCGAGGCCCTCCCAAAGGAGGTAGGTCATCATGATGGCCCTGTCCTCGCAGTCGCACTTGGGATAGTAGAGCGTCTCCTCCAGGAAATAGGGCTTCTCGAAGCCGTGATATTCCTGGTCGGTGGCATACGAAAGACCTCTGTGGAAGAACTCCAGCATACCGTTGACGGCATCGCGATCCTTCATCGAGCCGAGCTGATCCTTCACCTGCGCCACGAGCTCCTTCCGGAGTCCGGGCATCAGCACGGAGGAGGCGTACCCCTCCGTGGGCATCTGCGGATAGCGGTAGACGAGGGGGAAGAGATTCTCGTTGAGCGTGCCCTTGAGATGCAGCGGCCCGGCGGAAATGTCGAAGCTGCGCGGCTTCTCCGGGAGATTGAGTCCCTGAAGTTCAAGAGAGGTCACGCGGCCCAGGGACTCCCCTTGGGGGAGGCGGGCAGTGTAGATGGCACCGTTGACGTCATCCTGAGAGAATCCCGAGGGGACGAACACGGTGTAATCCTTGCCGTCGAGAGTTATGAAACTGATGCCGTATACCGCGCTGTCAAAGGGCATGAGCATCAGGGGCACTCCCGCTCCGGTCTGCGCCAGGCGCACGTCGTAGCCGGCGTTGGCCATCAGGTAGTGGGTAAGGCTCGTGATGGCCGCGGCATTGGCATCCGGGAATTTGCTTTCGGCGTAGGCACGCATCAGCTCGTAGGTGAGATATCCGTTGAGGCCCATCTCCTCACCCTTTTTCTGAAGCATGGCGGCCGCCTTGCGTACCGTCTTGTCGGCATCGAGAGTCTTCCAGTGACGTGCCATGTCGCCCGTGGTCTTGAGCGAAGGGGTGATGGCGAAGTCGAGTTTGGGCACGTCGATTTCCATGCCGTAAAACTTCACCCTGTCCTGCGGCCCCTTGGGGGCCTCGGGCACGACAGGCTTCGCCACGGGAGCCGCCGGCTGCTCCACTGGCACTGAGGGCTGCTCCACAAGGGCTGAGGGCTGCTCCACGGGAGTTTCTTCCACCGGAGGCAGAGGATCCTTCTCCTTCTTGGGGCGTATGCCTCCCCCCGGAGCAAGAGTCGGCGTCGTGGCCAGCGAGGGACGGTCCACCAGCGGGTCTATTCCCGTCTTGGGGCGGAGTTTGCCTTCGGGCACCGCCGTAACCGATATGTCGGGCCGCGGAGTGGGCTTGAGAGGACGGGGAGGGGGTGCCACGGCGGGAGCCGGCTCGGCGGGTGATTTCACCGGGGCCTTCTCCGGCTTGGGGCGCGGTTCGGGCTTGAGGATCATCTTGGGCTGGAAAGCCTCCCATTCGCCGTCGAGCCACTTGGCGTAATTCTCTATTACAGCCGTGCGGAAGTCATTGAAGTCATCGTCGATAGCAGCGGCAAACTCCTCGAAGCTCATGCCGCTGAATTTGCCGGGCTTGGATTTATCTCCGGTCGGTCTCTCCCCGGCCGAGGCGGCTGTCAGGCCGAGGGCCAGGAAAAGGACCGGTAACAACCGAGTCTTCATAGGACTCAGATATTAGTCCTTGAATGTCTCGCGCACCGTCTTTGCAAGCTCAGCCTGGAGCCCCTGCTCCTCGATGAGTTTCTCGATGGCGCGGGCCTTGGCGTTGGTTGCAGCCTCGGGGTTGAGCAGATACATGATCTGCACCTCGTAGGTGCCGTCGCCGTTGTCCTTGATTATGGCGTATGACTCCTGGAGCTCGCCGCGGATCTGAGTCTGGGTTTCGGTCAGGAAAGCGGAGGAAAGGGCCTCGCGTTCAACTTCCGGAACACCTGCTTCAGCGAGAAGGCGGTTCTTTCCTGCGATGTCGGTAGACATAGCGGTGGCGTAGTTGCGCAGAGCGTCGGTCTGGGCCATGGCGCGGCCGTTGCTCTTGGACTTCGTGCGAGTGGATACACCCTCGACCTCCTGAAGACCCATGTCGGTCATCTTATTGTAGTGCTTGAGAAGGGCCGACTCCAGCGGAAGGCTGCTCATGGACTCGTAGCCCTTCTTCTTGAGGTCTTTCGCGCGGTTCTTGGCCATTTTCTCATTCTGCTTCTCCTGCTTGGAAGTGAGTTCGGCGTGCACTGCGGGCATTGCCAGGCAGAGCGCCATCAAAAGCATGATAATCTTTTTCATTGCATTGGTTTTTATGTGAGTATTTGTATTTATTGTTGATTACGGAAACTGTTGACTACGGTTTCTCAGTTGCGGATTACTTCTACATTCGTCGGCTTGGCCTTGATGCTGACCCTCACTGCCTTGGTGGCCATGGCGGGGTCACGCGCGGCCATCGTCTGGAGCCACTTGTTGAATTCCTCCACGCTCATGGTGTAAAGTCCCCGGCGTGTGGCGGGACGCTTCCACGGGCCATCGGCATAGAGGTTTGGCGAGAAGATGAAATAGATGGTGTTGATGTCCATCTTCTTATCCCCATCCACATAAAGCGTCACCGGGAGCATACGCGTGCCCTCTTCCGACAGACGATCGCGGTCGAAAAACACGTAGTCATACCCCTTTGTCACCTTGAACGTGTCGGTGTCCGAGGAGCGCGAGGGGAGCAGACGGCTCACCACTCCGTTTTCGTCGATGAGACACACCGTGAGCCATCCGTCGGCCGAAGGTGAACTGAAAGAGGCGTATAGATGGCTTCCGGCATCGAATTTGGTGCTGGGGCTCCTCTTGTCTGGGGCCGAAAGCGTGGCGCACTCTATCGGGGGAGCCTGATTGGTGACCTGGCGTCCCTTGAACTCGCACTCGCACTCCACCACTAAGGCGCCGTGGCGGAAGTCATCGACGTATGTGGTGCTCACATCGGCCACCCACTCCCCCTTCAGCTCGTAGGCGCTGTTGGAATAGAAACGGGTGACTTCCCCGGCTTCATCCACCGAGTTGTCCTGTATCACGGACTGTGTCATCACGGTGCCGAAACGCTCCTGGATGGCGTTGTATATGGCCGCCTCGCGGGCTTTGGCCCGCGCCTCGGCGAGGCTCTCGTTGGGGGCGGCGTGATAGATTCCCTTCCCCTTTAGGGTCTGGATGCCTGACGAGGCGGCCTCGCACGGAAGGAAGGCGATCAAGGCCACGGCCCCGACCAGGAAGAGGCGGAGCATCAGGGGGAGAAGCCGATATATTTTAGGATTCGGGATATTCATGTTGCAGTCAGTTGTGCAAATTTACAATATTTTGTTGGAAATACCGCACTCCAGCCCGATTTTTTTATATTTCACTTAAATCGGCCAAGCGTTTTATGGCGGCGAGGGTGTTCTCCCGGGTGTTGAACCCTGTGAAACGTATCCATCCCTCGCTCCCTGACCCGAAGCCGCTTCCGGGGGTGGAGGAGATCTGAGCTTCATCCAGCAGACGCTCAAACAGTTGCCATGATGTCAGGCTTCTGCCCTCCACATATCGGCCCCCGATGTCCGGAATGGTCCAGATATAGGGGGAGTCCTCACCACCGACTACCCTCCAGCCTTTCTTCAGGAGAGCCTCACGGAGCATGGCGGCGTTGCGCATATAATAGTCCGTGGCGCGGCGTATGTCCTGTTGTCCTTCGGGAGTGTAGAGGGCTTCGGCCCCCCTCTGCACGATGTAGCCCACGCCGTTGAACTTGGTGGACTGCCTTCGTCCCCACATCCTGTTGAGGGAGGCGGACTCTCCGTCGCGGAAGGTGAAGGAGAGCGTGCGGGGCACTACGGTGTAGCCGCATCTCACCCCCGTGAATCCTGCCGTCTTGGAGAAGCTGCGTATCTCTATGGCCACGCGCTCGGCTCCGGGGACTTCGTAGACGGAGCGTACCGCCTCAGGATGACGCACGTATGCCTCGTAGGCCGAGTCGAAGATAATCAGCGATTTATTCCGCAAGGCGTAATCCACCCATCCGGCGAGTTGTTCACGCCTCATCGAGGCTCCGGTGGGATTGTTGGGATAGCAGAGATATATTATGTCTGCCACTTCGCCGGGCTCTTCGGAATCGGGCACTTCGGGGATGAACCCCTTTTCCGGGCGACAGTTGAGATATACGAGGTTCTCCCACCTTCCCCCGCTCCCGGCCCCGGCTCTGCCGTCAAGCACGTTGGCGTCCACATATACCGGATACCCCGGCTCGGCCACGGCAATCCTCACCCCCTCGCCGAAGATGTCGGTGAGATTACCCAGATCGCTTTTCGCTCCGTCGGAGATGAATATATCATCTGCGCCTATATGATCCAATCCCCGCTGATGATAGTCTCCCCGGGCGATGGCTTCGCGCAGGAACAGGTATCCCTGCTCCGGGCCATACCCGTGAAATCCCCCGGCGCTCCCCATCTCGCGGGCCGCGCTGCAGATGGCCTTCACCACCACTTCCGGCAGAGGGAGCGACACGTCTCCGATGTCCATGCGTATCACCTCCCTGTCGGAATGCGAAACCCGGTATTCCTTCAGTCTGCGTGCCACTTCGGTGAAAAGATATGATTCGGGAAGGAGAGCGTAATTCTCGTTAGCGTAAAACATTATGATTGCGAGTGATTGGATTTGGAATGTCTGAAGTAAATGCCTTCGGCCACGGTCTCCGCCGGGCCGGTCATTAGAACATGTCCGGATTTTTCGTCCCATTCTATTACGAGTCTGCCGCCCGGCACCCGGACCTCGGCCCTGCGCTCCAGGCGCCCGGTGAGGATGCCGGCCACTACGGTGGCGCACGCCCCGGTGCCGCAGGCGAGGGTCTCGCCCGTGCCCCTTTCCCACACACGCATTTCCACCGTTTCAGGGTTTATGACCCTCGCGAACTCCACGTTGGCCTTTTCAGGCCAGCAGGGATGGGTCTCGAAGGTCTTTCCCACGTGATGCACGTGATGATCCGTCAGGGGGCCATCAAGGAAGATCACGCAGTGTGGATTACCCATGCCGACGGCTACGGCACGGTATGACTCGCCGTCGCAGGTCATCACCGGGATTACCGCGCCTACCTCCGGAGCAATCTCTCCCCTCACCGGCACGGCGGAGGGATCGAGAACCGGACGTCCCATATCCACCGTGACGCTTTCCAGTTTTCCGGCTGAGTCAAGGCCGAGGGTCAGCACCTTTATTCCGGCGAGGGTCTCAAGCGTCAGCCGCCGCTTGTCACTCAGCCCCCGCTCGTGGATGTAGCGGGCCACACACCGCGAGGCGTTGCCGCACATCTGGGCCTCCGAACCGTCGGCGTTAAACATCCTCATCCTGAAATCCCCCCTTTCCGAGGGCATGATCACCACCAGACCGTCACCCCCCACTCCGAAATGCCGGTCTGAAATCTCCCGCGCAAGCCCGGGGAGGTCGGCGGGGAGGCCGTTCATGGCGTCGATATACACGTAGTCATTTCCGGCTCCGTGCATCTTCACGAATTTTATCCTCTCTTCCATCAACGCCTCACTCCACTGCCGCATGGTCGATGGCAGCCTTTACAAACGACATGAAGAGTGGATTGGGATGCAGCACCGTCGACTGGTATTCGGGATATTTCATCGGTGATGTGGGGGATGATCTGCACCGTCTTGCCCAGATAATCGCCACGGCGCTCCTTCTCTATCACGGACTGACAGATGCGTCCGGTCGTGACATTGTTGGCGCGTGTGGTGGGGATGTCGGTGAAATACCCTCTTGACAGCAGGAGTCGCGCGAGGGAAGATGAGATGATACCTTTACCCAAAGAAGATACCACTCCGCCCGTAACAAAGATATATTTGGTTTCCATATATTAAGTCGCTTACCAAGCGACGCCTTAAAACAATACGGGATGCAAAATTAGTAAAAATTAGTGGAATCCCCAATAAAATTTCGTTTTAGGATACTTTTT
>CAMWLC010000039.1 GCA_947174995.1 uncultured Porphyromonadaceae bacterium | reverse complement strand
AGTATCAGTTGAATCAATAAATGTTAAAATATATTTCGATATGTTAATGGAAATGGAGAGTAACGTCCCGCCCGTGGGACATAGCGTGTAATATCTGCCTGTAGAGGAGACTTCCAGCCTCCTCTACTTGGAAAAAACAGACGCGGGCATGGCGTTGACATGTCCGCGTCAATATTATTTCGTATTTCGGACATGGCGTGCCATGTCCCTATGGGATTGTTATTCTGCTGCGGGTGCCTCAGCGGGAGCCTCTGCTGCGGGAGCTTCGGCTGCGGGAGCTTCGGCTGCGGGAGTGGCCTTCTTGCTGCCACGACGGGAGCGACGGCTCTTCTTGGCGGGCTTGGCGCCGTCGGCGAGCATGTTCTCGTTGAAGTCCACCAGCTCGATCATGGCCATCTCGGCGTTGTCACCAAGACGGTGTCCGA
Source organism: uncultured Porphyromonadaceae bacterium (assembly GCA_947174995.1). Taxonomy (GTDB): domain Bacteria; phylum Bacteroidota; class Bacteroidia; order Bacteroidales; family Muribaculaceae; genus Lepagella. The sequence goes on along the minus strand of CAMWLC010000039.1, from coordinate 23,654 downwards.
CCTTAAGGATGCGGGTGTAGCCGCCGGGACGGTCGGCCACCTTCGCGGAGATTACTCCGAAGAGCTCCTTGACGGCCTCCTTGTTCTGGAGGTAGGAGAAGACGAGACGGCGGTTGGCCGTGTCATCCTTCTTGGAGCGGGTGATCAGAGGCTCGGCGAAGACGCGGAGGGCTTTGGCCTTGGCGAGTGTCGTAAAGATTCTCTTGTGCTGGATGAGAGAGATGGCAAGGTTGGACAGCAGCGCGTCGCGGTGTCCCTTCTTGCGGCTCAGGTGGTTGAATTTCTTATTGTGTCTCATCGGTGATTATTCTTTGTCTAATTTATACTTGGAAATGTCCATGCCAAACGACAGGTTGAGGCTGGCAAGGAGCTCGTCGAGCTCGGTGAGCGACTTCTTGCCGAAGTTGCGGAATTTCAGGAGATCGTTCTTGTTGAACTGCACGAGTTCGCCGAGGGTCTCGACTTCCGCGCTCTTCAGGCAGTTGAGCGCGCGCACGGAGAGGTCCATGTCGGCGAGCTTGCCTTTGAGGAGCTGGCGCATGTGGAGCACCTCCTCGTCGAATTCATCGGCTTCGGTCTCGGCGGGAGTCTCGAGAGTGATTTTCTCGTCGCTGAAGAGCATGAAGTGATGAATCAGGATTTTGGCAGCCTCCTTGAGGGCGTCCTTGGGTTTGATCGAACCATCTGTGGTGACCTCCAGGATGAGCTTCTCGTAGTCGGTCTTCTGCTCGACGCGGAAGTTTTCGACGGCATACTTGACGTTCTTGATGGGGGTATAGATGGAGTCGATGGCTATGACACTGGGATCGGCTCCCTGTGAGACGAGCATCTCGCGGTTCTCGTCGGCGGGAACCCAGCCGCGACCCTTGTTGATGGTGAACTCCATCGAGAAGGAGGCGTTGGGATCGAGGTGGCAGATCACCAGTTCCGGGTTGAGGACTTCAAATCCGGTAAGCACCTTACCCAAGTCGCCGGCTTTGAACACATCGGTGCCCGAGACCTTGAGGGATCCGGTCTCAGTCTCCTGAGCGTCGTTCATCAGCTTGAACCGGACCTGCTTGAGATTGAGGATGATATTGGTCACGTCCTCCTTGACGCCGGGGATGGTGTCAAGTTCGTGGGCGACTCCGTCGATGCGTATCGAGCAGATGGCATAACCGCCGAGGCTCGACAGCAGGATGCGGCGAAGTGCGTTGCCAATGGTCTGACCGTATCCGGGCTCAAGCGGGCGAAACTCAAACTTGCCGAATGAGTTGTCGGCCTCCAGCATGATGACCTTCTCGGGCTTTTGAAATGCTAAAATTGACATGGGTACCTACTGTTTATTATTTAGAATACAACTCGACGATCAACTGCTCCTTGATTGTCTCGGGGATGTCGGCGCGCTCGGGCATGTGGAGAAACTTGCCACCCTTGATGCTCTCGTCCCATTCGATCCAGGGATACTTGCTGTGGTTGAAGCCGGCCAGGCAGTCCTGGATGACTTCAAGCGACTTAGCCTTCTCACGGACAGCGACCACATCGCCGGGTTTCACCTGGAAGGAGGGGATGTTGACCACCTCGCCGTTGACGGTGATGTGCTTGTGGAGCACGAGCTGACGTGCGGCGGGACGCGTGGGAGCGAGGCCGAGGCGGTAAACCACGTTGTCGAGACGGCTTTCGAGGAGCTGGAGGAGCACCTCGCCGGTGATGCCCTTGGTGCGGGCTGCACGCTCGAAGAGGTTGCGGAACTGACGCTCCAGAACACCGTAGGTGTATTTGGCTTTCTGCTTCTCGCGGAGCTGGAGGCCATACTCCGAAGTCTTGCGACGGCGGTTCAAGCCGTGCTGTCCCGGGGGATAGTTCTTCTTGACCAGAACTTTATCCTCGCCAAAGATGGCTTCGCCGAATTTACGGGCGATTTTAGTTTTAGGGCCAGTGTATCTTGCCATTGTTATAGTCGGGTTAAGGGTTCGGGGGTCCGGCGCCGGAATCGGGCCGGACTGCCCGTTAAGTAAAATTAAAGAGGCCTTTCAGACGGCGCTTTAGCGCAGCCGCGACCCTCGAGAGGTAGATGAAGGATGAGGGTCTTTCGCATTGGGCGCCGTCGTTGGGGGTTGTTATGAGTATGGGAACGGATGTGATGTCCTTAACTTTATCAGACAAAGCGGAGCATCAGACTCTGCGACGCTTGGGAGGACGGCATCCATTATGGGGCAGCGGAGTCACGTCGACGATCTCGACAACTTCGATTCCGGCGCCGTGAGTGGCGCGGATAGCGCTTTCACGACCGTTGCCCGGGCCCTTGACATAGGCCTTTACCTTGCGCAGACCGAGGTCGTAGGCGACCTTTGCGCAATCCTGTGCTGCCATCTGGGCGGCGTAGGGGGTGTTCTTCTTGGAACCACGGAAGCCCATCTTGCCGGCCGATGACCAGGAGATGACCTGACCCTCGCTGTTGGCCAGGCACACGATGATATTGTTGAAGGAGGAATGTACATGAAGCTGACCCATAGCGTCAACCTTGACATTTCTCTTCTTAGCTGCGACTGTCTTCTTTGCCATACTTTAATTTTATTTAGTAGCTTTCTTCTTGTTGGCGACTGTTTTCTTGCGGCCCTTGCGCGTGCGGGCGTTGTTCTTGGTGCTCTGTCCGCGCACGGGGAGTCCGAGACGGTGACGGATGCCGCGGTAGCAGCCGATGTCCATCAGACGCTTGATGTTGAGCTGAATCTCGGAGCGGAGGTCTCCCTCCACCTTGAAGTCACGCTGGATGACTTCGCGGACTGCGGCTGCCTGTTCGTCGGTCCAGTCCTGGACCTTGATGTCGCGGTCTACGCCGGCGGCCTTAAGGATGGTGTTGGCCGCGCTGCGACCGATACCGAAGATATAGGTGAGGGCGATTTCGCCTCGTTTGTTCTGCGGCAAATCAACGCCGACTATTCTTACTGCCATATTGTTATAAGGGGTTTAGAACGTGCTAAGGCATGGAGATCAGCCTTGGCGCTGTTTGAGTTTGGGGTTCTTTTTGTTGATCACGTACAATCTGCCCTTGCGGCGCACGATCTTGCTGTCCGCGGTGCGTTTCTTGATTGATGCTCTAACTTTCATATCGGTTGTTCTTTCTTTTTTCTTATTTGTAACGGAACGCTATTCTGCCCTTCGAGAGGTCATAGGGGGACATTTCCACCTTTACCTTGTCGCCGGGGAGAATCTTGATGTAGTGCATCCTCATCTTGCCGGAGATGTGAGCCGTGATTTCGTGGCCGTTCTCCAGTTCGACCTTGAACATCGCGTTGCTCAGGGCCTCGAGGATGACTCCATCCTGTTCGATTGCAGCTTGCTTTGCCATAACTGTGGTTGGGTTGTCTTGAATTTTTTCTACTTGATTCAGATGATTCTGCCGCCGTTGGCCCTCAGGGCGTCTTCGATGTAGCGGAAAGTTGTGAGTATCTCCGGCTCGTCGGGAGTGATGAGCAGGGTGTGCTCGAAGTGGGCGGAGGGCTTGCGGTCGCGTGTGCGGCACTGCCAGCCGTCGCGCTCGATGACGATGTTCTTGGAGCCCATGTTGATCATCGGCTCGATGCAGATGAGCATTCCGGGACGAAGCACCGGCCCGATGCCCCGGCGCCCGTAGTTGGGCACCTCAGGGTCTTCGTGCATACTCTTTCCGATACCGTGGCCGCACATTTCGCGCACTACGCTGTAGCCGTGGTGCTCGCAGAAGGTCTGGACGGCATTGGCGATGTCGCCGATGCGGTGTCCGCCCTTGGCGGCGGAGATGCCCTTGTAGAGGGACTCTTTGGTGATTTCAAGCAGTCGGAGCACTTTCTCGTCCACCTCGCCGACAGCAAATGTGTAGCAGCTGTCGCCGTGATAACCGTCAAGTTCTACAACACAGTCGGTGCCTACGATGTCACCCTCCCGGAGCGTGTAGCCCGAAGGGAAGCCGTGCACGACCGTCTCGTTGACCTCGATGCAGAGAGTGCCGGGGAATCCGTGATAGCCCAGGCAGGCGGGATGGCCGCCGTTGTCAAGTATGAACTCGCGGGCTACATTGTCAAGCTCGCGCGTGGTGACACCGGGACGGATCCTGGAAGCCACCTCGCCGAGTGTGCGGCTCACGAGATCGCAGGCCGCGCGCATTTTCACGATTTCTTCTTCTGTCTTGAGATAAATCATTGAGTCTTTCGGAAAAACTTAGTCTGTAAAGTCACAGCTGCCGGGTCAGAACGGACGGTTGCCGGTGGTGCGGCCCTGGATACGTCCGTCTTTCATCAGGCCGTCGTAGTGGCGCATCAGGAGATGGCCTTCCACGATACGGAGGGTATCAAGAATCACACCCACGAGAATCAGCAGCGAAGTGCCGCCGAAGAAGGATGCGAAACTGCGGTTGAGTCCGCATACGGTCGCGATCGCCGGGAGGATGGCCACGATTCCGAGGAATATGGATCCGGGCAGGGTGATGCGCGACATGATGGAGTCAAGATATTCCACGGTGGGTTTACCGGGCTTCACACCGGGGATGAAGCCGTTGTTGCGCTTCATATCCTCTGCCATCTGGGCGGGACGCACGGTGATGGCGGTGTAGAAGTATGTGAAGGCCACGATCATGATGAAGTACACCAGATTGTAGACCCATCCGTACATATCGGTCATTGCCCCGAAGAAGCCTCCCTGGCGGGTCGAGAACCCGGCTAAGGTGACGGGGATGAACATGATGGCCTGGGCGAAGATGATGGGCATCACGCCGGCTGCGTTCACCTTCAGGGGAATATACTGGCGCGCGCCGCCATACTGCTTGTTGCCGACAATCTTCTTGGCATACTGCACGGGGACCTTGCGGGTGCCCTGGACGAGCAGCACTGCGCCGGCGATGACGGCGAGCAGGATGACGATCTCCACCAGGAAGAGCACCAGACCGCCGCCCGCGCTGTTGAGCAGGCGTGAGGTAAATTCCTGGAAGAAGGCTTCGGGAAGACGGGCGATTATACCGATAAGGATGATGAAGGAGATGCCGTTGCCGACACCTTTCTGGTCGATGCGCTCACCGAGCCACATGATGAACATGGAGCCGGCAGCGAGCACAACGGTCATGAACGCCATCATCCAGAACGACATATCCACGTGTCCGCCGGCTGCCTGGACCTGATACTTGAGGTTCATCAGGTAGGCGGGACCCTGCAGGAGCAGGATGAGGACAGTGAGATAGCGGGTGTACTGATTGAGCTTCATCCGTCCGCTCTCGCCCTCGCGCTGCATCTTCTGGAAAGCGGGGAGCACCATGCCGAGGAGCTGGATCACGATGGAGGCCGTGATGTAAGGCATGATACCCAGGGCGAAGATGGAGGCCTGGGAGAATGCGCCGCCCGAGAACATGTCGAGCAGCTGCATGAGACCGTCGGAGGTGAAGTTCTTCAGCGCCATGAGGTCATCGGGGTTGATGCCCGGGAGGACGACATAGCAACCAAAGCGGTAGATTATGACAAGCAGCAGGGTGATACCGATGCGCTTGCGCAGGTCTTCGACGCTCCAGATGTTTTTGACTGTTTGTGAAAATCCCATTGTTTAGTGAGTTATTTTTTGATTACGGATCCGCCGGCGGCAGTGATGGCCTCCTCGGCTTTCTTGGAGAAGGCATTGGCCTCCACCTCAAGCTTGTGGGTCAGGGCACCGTTGCCGAGGATCTTTACGAGAGCCTTCTTGGGCACGAGTCCTGCCTCACGCAGGTCGGATACAGTAATCTTTTCGAGGTTGCGGGCAGCGGCCAGGGCCTCGAGGGCATCAAGGTTGAGGGCTTTATACTCAACGCGGTTGATATTCTTGAAGCCGAACTTGGGCACGCGGCGCTGAAGGGGCATCTGGCCACCCTCGAAGCCGATCTTGTGCTTGTAGCCGGAGCGCGACTTGGCGCCCTTGTGTCCGCGGGTCGATGTGCCGCCGTAACCGGAACCCGGTCCGCGACCTACACGTTTGTTGCTCTTGTTGCTGCCGACAGCCGGCTGAAGATTATGCAGTTCCATTGTGTGATTGCGAGTTTTAGAGTTTGGTTACTTCTACGAGGTGATGCACTGCCTTGACCATGCCCATGATGGAGGGGGTGTCTTCCTTCTCCACGACGTGGTTCATCTTGTGCAGGCCGAGCGCGTCAAGGGTGCGCTTCTGCACAGCCGGGCAGTTGATGCGGCTCTTTATCTGTTTGATTGCGATCTTTGCCATTGGTTGTGATTATTTGCCGTTAAACACTTTCTCGACGGAGATGCCGCGGTTCTGGGCTACCTGTGCGGGGGAGCGCATTTCGCTCAGGGCCTCGATGGTGGCCTTGACGAGGTTGTGGGGGTTGGAAGAGCCTTTGGACTTGGCGAGCACGTCAGTGATGCCGACGCTCTCAAGCACGGCACGCATAGCGCCGCCGGCCTTCACGCCGGTACCCTCGGAGGCGGGCTTGAGATAGATGCTGGAACCGCCGAAGCGGGCAGCCTGCTCGTGGGGGATGGTGCCTTTGTGGATGGGCACGCGGATAAGGTTCTTCTTGGCGGCCTCGACGCCCTTGGCGATGGCGGCCTGTACCTCATTGGCCTTTCCGAGGCCCCAGCCGATGACGCCGTTGCCGTCGCCCACCACTACGATGGCTGCGAAGGTGAAGGCACGGCCACCCTTGGTGACCTTGGTGACACGGTTGATGGTAACCAGACGGTCCTTGAGGTCAAGGTCGTTGGTGGATTTTACTCGATTATTTTTATTTGCCATGGGTACGTTTAGAATTTAAGACCGGCCTCGCGGGCTGCATCGGCCAATGATTTTACTCTGCCGTGAAACAGATAACCGTTACGGTCAAACACTACTTCTGTGATGCCTTTCTCAAGCGCTTTTCTGGCGATCTCCTTGCCTACGAGGGCGGCGACTTCGGTCTTGGTGCCCTCCCCAAGACCCTTGGAGGAGGCGGAGACCAGGGTATTGCCGGCCAGGTCGTCGATGACCTGAACATAGATGGCCTTGTTGGAGCGGAAGACGCTCATGCGGGGACGCTGGGCGGTGCCGCTGATTTTGCCGCGGATGCGGGTTTTGATTTTATTTCTTCTTGCTATCTTGGATACCATAGTAGTTGTCTCGTTTTATTATTTAGCGTTAGCGCTCTTGCCGGACTTGCGACGGATGATTTCTCCGACGAACTTGATACCCTTGCCCTTGTAGGGTTCAGGCTTGCGCAGGGAGCGGATCTTGGCGCACACCTGGCCGAGGAGCTGCTTGTCTGCCGATTCGAGGATGATGAGGGGGTTCTTGTTACGCTCGGACTTAGCCTCCACCTTGATCTCCTTGGGCATCTTGATGAAGATGGCGTGGGAGAATCCCAGTGCGAGCTCGAGCACCTGGCCCGTGGCAGTGGCGCGGTAGCCGACGCCGACGAGTTCCATTTCCTTCTTGTAGCCCTCGGAGACGCCTACCACCATATTGTGGATCAGGGCGCGGTAGAGACCGTGCATGGCGCGGTTCTGACGCTCGTCGTCGGGGCGGGTCACTTCTACATGGCCATCCTTGACTTCTACATGGATGTTGGGGTTAATCTCCTGCGACAGTTCGCCCTTGGGGCCCTTTACAGTCACTGTGTTTCCGTTGACCGTCACGGTCACGCCGGCAGGAATCGCTATGGGTGCTTTACCAATTCTTGACATATTGATTTCCTCCTTTCATTAATATACGTAGCACAGAACTTCGCCGCCGATCTTGCGCTCTTTGGCTTCCTTGTTGGTCATCACACCGTGAGATGTGGAGAGGATCGCGATGCCCAGGCCGTTGAGCACACGGGGCATATCCTTGTAGCCGGTGTACTGACGGAGGCCGGGACGCGACACGCGACGGAGGGCCTTGATGGCGTTGACCTTGTCGGCCGGATCGTACTTGAGGGCGATCTTGATGGTGCCCTGGGGTGTGGGACCCTCCTCGAACTTATAGTTCAGGATGTAGCCCTGCTCGAAAAGGATCTTGGTGATCTCCCTTTTCAGTCTGGAGGACGGAACTTCCACCACGCGGTGGCCCGCATGGATGGCGTTTCTGAGTCTGGTCAAATAATCTGCTATTGGATCAGTCATTGTTGTGGTTGTTAAATTGATTCAGAATTCTGAACAATATTTAATACTCTCTTTGTGCGAAATTCCCGCGGCGCCACCCGGCGCGTCAAGACGGCACATTGCCTAAAACGCCGCTCCGCGTCTCCTGCGGCTCCCGTTTGGGAACCATCGGACACGCCGGGCGACACCCTCGGCATTGGCTCATCGCGGCGCGGCGAGGAGCTTCTCGGTCATTTTGCGCCACAAAATTAGCAAAAAAACTTCTAACGGCCAAACGCTCCCGGGGTCAAAAGGCAAAAAATCAGCTGCTTTTTGACAAATTTAACCCCCGGGAGATGATTTTTCGGCTCGGTGCGGGCAAAAAAAGCGTTCCCCCGCCCTGAGTGAGGGCCGGGGAACGAGCAGTTGTATGTCTTAAGGTGTGACCCGGGGTGTCCGGGTCTGCGGGGGGAGCTTACCAGCTTGCCTTCTTGACGCCGGGAATCAGACCGGCGGAAGCCATCTCGCGGAACTGGATACGGGAGATGCCGAACTGGCGCATATAGCCTTTCGGACGGCCCGTGATCTCGCAGCGGTTGTGCAGGCGCACGCGCGAAGCGTTGCGGGGGAGCTTCTGGAGCTTGGTGAGAGCCTCGTAGTCGATATTGCCGTCAGCGTCCGCGAGGGATGCCTTCTTGAGGGCTGCCTTCTTCTCGGCATACTTGGCCACCATGCGCTGGCGCTTCACCTCGCGGGCTTTCATTGATTCTTTTGCCATATCGAATTGATTATTTGTCGTGTTTGAAGGGAAGACCGAACTTCTTGAGCAGAGCGAAACCCTCTTCGTCGGTGTTGGCCGAAGTCACGAAGGTGATGTTCATACCCTTGAGGTTGGGCACATTATCGATGTTGATCTCGGGGAAGATGATCTGCTCCTGGATGCCGAGCGTGTAGTTGCCGCGGCCGTCGAGCTTTGAGTTGATTCCCTTGAAGTCGCGGATACGGGGAAGCGCGACCTTTACGAGTCTCTCAAGGAACTCATACATCTTCTCGCGGCGAAGAGTGACCATCGCGCCGATGGGCATTTTCTTACGGAGCTTGAAGTTCGAGATGTCCTTGCGGGAGAGCGTCGGCACGGCTTTCTGGCCGGTGATGGCCGTGAGCTCGTTGATGGCGGTCTCGATGAGTTTCTTGTCCTGGGTGGCGGCGCCGAGGCCCTGGTTGATGACGATCTTCTCCAGGCGGGGCACCTGCATCACAGTCTTGTAGTCGAACTCCTTGGTGAGTTCGGGAACGATGCGTTCCTTATAGTCCTTGCTGAGTGTAGTGCTGCTCATTTGATTTCCTCTCCTGATTTTTTAGAATAACGTACCAGTTTGCCGGCCTCGTTGAGACGGCGGCCGATGCGGGTGGGCTTGCCGGTCTTGGGATCCACAACGTTGAGGTTGGAGATAGCGACGGGAGCTTCCATCTTGATGATGCCGCCCTGGGGATACTTGGCGGTCGGCTTTGTGCTCTTGGAGACGATGTTGACACCCTCCACCACGGCGCGGCCTTTCTTGACCAGCACTTCGAGCACACGACCCGTCTTGCCCTTGTCGTCACCGGAGTTGACATAGACGGTGTCACCCTTCTTTATATGCAGTTTTGCCATTTTGGTTGCTGAATTTTAAGACGAATGTTAGAGTACCTCGGGAGCGAGGGAGACGATCTTCATGTTGGTGGCGCGGAGTTCGCGGGCCACGGGGCCGAAGATACGGGTGCCGCGGATTTCGCCGGCGTTATTGAGCAGGACGCAGGCATTGTCGTCGAAACGGATGTAGCTTCCGTCAGGACGGCGGATCTCCTTCTTGGTGCGCACGACGACAGCCTTGGAGACGGTGCCCTTCTTCACGTCAGAGGAGGGGATAGTGCTCTTGACTGTCACGACGATGATGTCGCCTACTGAAGCGTAGCGACGGCCGGTGCCTCCGAGGACGTGGATGCAGAGTACTTCCTTGGCGCCGGAGTTGTCGGCTACTGTCAAACGGGATTCGGTCTGTATCATGATTACTTAACTTTTTCGATGATTTCCACCAGTCTCCATCTCTTGGTCTTGCTCAGGGGGCGCGTCTCCATGAGGCGGACGGTATCGCCTACGGAGCACTCGTTGTTCTCGTCGTGTGCGTGGTACTTCTTTGTCTTGTTGACAAACTTACCGTAGATAGGGTGCTTCTCTTTCCACTTGATCTCGACAGTGATTGTCTTGTCGCACTTGTTGCTGGAAACAACCCCAATTCTTTCTTTTCTCAAATGTCTCTTTTCTTCCATTTTTCTCAAATACTTTCTGGGACCGTTTGATTACTTGGCAACCTCCGCAGCTGCGGCGATTTCCTTCTGGCGCAACACTGTCTTGAGGCGAGCTATCTCGCGGCGGTCAGCTGTGATCTTCGCGGGATTGGCTACGGGAGATATCGCGTGCGCTACTTTCAATTCACGATAAGCCTTCTCGGCGTCGGCTATCTTGGCCTTGAGCTCCGGAATGCTTAATTCCTTGATTTCTTCCTTTTTCATTTTATGTGGGTTGATGTGTTGTTGGTGATTCCTCCGTCTCCGGTCCCGGAGCGGGGCCGAAGGCGGGGGAAGGGATGTGTGTGCTTATACGTTCTGGGTAGGATCGTAGTCACGGCGCACGATAAACTTGGTGGCCACGGGGAGCTTCTGGGCTGCAAGGCGCAGAGCCTCCTTGGCGATGTCGTATCCTACGCCTTCAACCTCGATGAGGATGCGGCCCGGAGTGACGGGCGCCACGAATCCTTCGGGGTTACCTTTACCTTTACCCATTCGCACCTCGGCAGGCTTCTTGGTGATGGGCTTGTCGGGGAAGATGCGGATCCAGATCTGACCCTGACGCTGCATGTAGCGCGTAACGGCGATACGGGCAGCCTCGATCTGACGACCGGTGATCCACTTCGATTCGAGGGTCTTGATGCCGAACGAGCCGAAGGCAAGCTGGTTGCCTCTCTGGGCCTCGCCCTTCATGCGCCCCTTCTGCGAGCGGCGGAATTTGGTTTTCTTAGGCTGTAACATGTGTATTGTCTGAAATGAAGCGGATTAACGATTGTTGTTCTTCTTGTTGCGGAAGCCACCCTTGCGGCCGCCACCACCCTGCTGACGGGGAGCGGTGTCCTTGACAGCGATGTTGTAGGCGGGGGTGAGTTCCTGCTTGCCATAGCGCTCGCCGCGGCAGATCCACACCTTGATGCCGAGGATACCGACCTTGGTGAGGGCTTCCACCAGAGCGTAGTCGATGTCGGCGCGGAGTGTGTGCAGCGGGGTGCGGCCCTCCTTGAACATCTCGGAGCGGGCGATTTCGGCACCGTTGAGACGGCCGCTCACCTGCACCTTAATGCCCTCGGCTCCCATGCGCATCGTGGAGGCGATAGCCATCTTGACGGCGCGACGGTAAGCCACCTTGTTCTCGATCTGGCGGGCGATGTTGGCAGCTACGATCTCGGCGTCCAGCTCGGGGCGCTTGATCTCGTAGATGTTGATCTGCACGTCCTTGTCGGTGAGCTTCTTGAGCTCCTCCTTGAGGGCGTCCACGTCCTTGCCGCCCTTACCTATGATAAGGCCGGGGCGCGAGGTGCAGATAGTCACGGTAACCATCTTGAGCGTGCGCTCGATGATGATGCGTGACACGCTTGCATTCTGAAGGCGGGTACGCAGATACTTGCGGATCTTGGAGTCCTCAAGAAGGGTCTCGCCATATCTCTTGCCGCCATACCAGTTGGAGTCCCAACCGCGGATTACGCCGAGGCGGTTAGCAATAGGATTAACTTTCTGTCCCATCTTTCTGAATTAAGCTTTATCGTTATTAATCGTGTCGACAAACACAGTCACGTGGTTGGAGCGCTTGCGGATGCGGTAGCCGCGCCCCTGGGGGGCGGGACGCAGACGCTTGAGCATGGGGGCGCAGTCTACGAAGATAGTCTTGACGTAGAGCTCGCCGGCCTCGGCCTTGCGCTCGTTCTTCTGTTCCCAGTTGGCGATTGCGCTGCGGAGGAGTTTCTCCACCTTGCGCGAAGCCTCCTTGTTGGAAAACTTAAGTATGCCCAGAGCCTTGAAGACCTCCTGACCGCGGACCATGTCCACTACCAGGCGCATCTTGCGGGGGGAGCTGGGGACATTGCGCAGCTTGGCGAAGTACTCGCTCTTGCGAGCCTGCTTCATCGCGTCGGCTGCTTCTCTTTTTCTTACACCCATTGTATCTTATTTCTTTTTATTCTTATTGAAGATTGCGAGAACCATTACTTCTTCTTGTTGCCGCCGTGGCCGCGGAAGGTGCGGGTGGGGGCGAACTCGCCGAGCTTGTGGCCGACCATGTTCTCCGTCACGTAGACGGGGATGAACTTGTTGCCGTTATGCACGGCGAAAGTGTGGCCCACGAAGTCGGGAGAGATCATCGAAGCGCGGCTCCAGGTCTTGATGACCGATTTCTTGCCGCTTTCCTCCATGGCAGCGACTTTCTTCTCGAGCTTTACGCTGATGAATGGTCCTTTTTTTAACGAACGACTCATACTGATTGTCTTCTGATGTGAAATTAACGATTACTTCTTTCTTCTCTCGATGATGTACTTCGAAGACGCCTTCTTGGGCGAGCGTGTCTTCAGGCCCTTTGCGTAGAGGCCGGTACGTGAACGGGGATGACCGCCGGACTGACGGCCCTCGCCGCCACCCATCGGGTGATCGACGGGGTTCATCACGACGCCGCGGTTGTGCGGGCGGCGGCCCAGCCAGCGGCTGCGGCCGGCCTTACCGCTGGACTCGAGGGCATGGTCGGAATTGCCGACGACGCCAACGGTGGCGCGGCAGGCGAGGAGCACCTTGCGGATCTCGCCCGAGGGAAGTTTGATGATGGCGTAATCGCCTTCGCGGGAAGTCAGCTGAGCGAACGTTCCGGCGCTGCGGGCCATGGAGGCACCCTGGCCGGGACGAAGTTCGATACAATGGATAAGTGTACCTACGGGTATCTTGGCGAGGGGAAGAGTGTTGCCTACCTCGGGGGCTGCGTCGGGGCCGCTAATCACCGTCTGGCCGACTTCGAGGCCGTTGGGGGCGATGATATAGGCCTTGGAGCCGTCCGAATAGTAGAGCAGTGCGATGCGAGCCGAGCGGTTGGGATCGTACTCGATGCTCTTCACGATTGCGGGGACACCGTCAAGATTACGCTTGAAGTCGATGAGACGCAATTTTCTCTTGTGGCCGCCGCCGCGGTAGCGGGTGCTGAGGTGGCCCGACGAGTTGCGGCCGCCAGTGGAGCGCTTGCCGACCGTAAGAGACTTTTCTGGTGCGTTAGCAGTCGATTTGCGGACGATGTTCTTGCCGTTCTCGTCAACGCCGACAAGATCCTCACGCTTGAATACACCAATAACCTTGTGTCTTTGGCCCGGAGTAGTGGGCTTGAATTTTCTTACTGCCATTACTTTAGATGTTGCTGTAGTAGTCGATGGTCTGACCCTCGGCTACTGTTACGTATGCTTTCTTGAAGGAGGGACGCTGTCCGCGGATGAGGCCGCTCTTCGTGTAGCGCTGTTTGCGCTTGCCGGCGTAGAGGGCGGTGTTCACCTTCACAACGCGCACGTTGTAGAGGCGCTCCACGATGTCCTTGATCTGAAACTTGTTGGCGTCGGGAGACACGGCGAATGTGTAGCAGTTCTCCTTCTCGCTGTAGGCTGTGGCCTTCTCAGTTACGAGGGGTTTGATCTGGATGTCCATTTTCTGTTGCTCGTTTTGAAGTTAGAACTGGTTTACCACATCGACGCTACCCTCGGTCAGCATCAGGGCGTCGTTGTTGAGAATCGCGTAGGCGTTGAGGTCCTTGGCCTGTGCCATCATGGCGTTGGGGACGTTGCGTACCGACAGGAAGACATTGCGGTCAAGGCCGTTGAACACGAGAAGCACCTTCTTGTCTGCGAGCTTGAAGTTCTTGGCGATGGCCATGTAGTCCTTCGTGCGGGGAGCCTCGAAAGTGAAGTTCTCCACGACGATGATCTTCTTGTCGTTGGCGCGTGCCGTCATAGCGATGCGGCGTGCGAGGGCCTTCTGCTTCTTGTTGAGCTTGGAGCGGTAGTCGCGTGGACGGGGTCCGAACACTGTGCCGCCGCCGCGGAGCAGGGGCGAGTTGATGTCGCCGCGACGTGCGCCGCCGCCGCCTTTCTGACGGCCGAGCTTGCGGGTCGAGCCGGACACTTCGCTGCGTTCCTTGCTCTTGTGGGTACCCTGGCGCTGGTTGCCCAGATACTGCTTCACGTCCAGATAGAGAGTGTGCTCGGCATTGCCTTCGCTCAGGTCGCGTGCAAACACCTCGTCGTTAAGGACCACCTTGCGGCCCGTATCTTCTCCTTTGATGTTATATACAGCTACTTCCATTACTTCTCTACTAAAACGATTGAACCTTTGGGACCGGGCACGGAACCCTTGATGACTAACAGATTGTTTTCAGGGAGCACCTTGATGACCTGGAGGTTCTGCACCGTCACGCGGTCGTCACCCATGTGTCCGGCCATGCGCAGGCCTTTGAACACCTTGGCGGGATAGGAGCAGGCGCCGATCGAACCCGGAGCGCGCAGGCGGTTGTGCTGGCCGTGAGTGGCCTGGCCTACGCCGCCGAAGCCGTGGCGCTTCACCACGCCCTGGAAGCCTTTACCCTTGCTTCTGCCCACTACGTCTACGAAGCCTCCCTCCTGGAAGAGGTCGACAGTAAGAGATTCCCCGAGGGCGGGGAGAGTCTCGAACGACTTGAACTCGGCCAAGTGGCGCTGCGGTGCTACTCCGGCCTTCTCGAAGTGGCCGGCCATGGGCTTGGTGGTGTGCTTCTCCTTCTTCTCGGAGAATCCCACCTGAACTGCCTCATAGCCATCCTTCTCGATGGTCTTGATCTGAGTAACAACACAAGGACCTACTTCGATAACAGTGCACGGAATGTTCTTTCCGTCGGCACTGAAAACGGATGTCATTCCGATTTTCTTTCCAATTAATCCTGGCATTTCTACTTATGTTTGTTAAAGGGATTGTCTTGTTGGTTGGGGTTTGTATGCTTTGGCTGTCAAAGCCGCGTCACACCTTGATGGATACGTCCACACCGCTGGGGAGCTCCAGCTTCATCAGGGCGTCCACGGTCTTGGCCGTGCTGCTGTAGATATCGATGAGGCGCTGGTAGGAGTTGAGCTCGAACTGCTCACGGGATTTCTTGTTGACGAAAGTCGAGCGGTTGACGGTGAAGATGCGCTTGTGGGTGGGCAGGGGTATCGGACCGCTGACAACTGCGCCGGTAGACTTCACTGTCTTTACGATCTTCTCGGCCGACTTGTCGACGAGATTGTGGTCGTAGCTTTTCAGTTTGATTCTTATTTTCTGGCTCATATTGTGATTTTGTCTGAAATTACTTGATCAAGTCTACACGGCCCTGCACCTCGGTGAGGACATTGCGTGCGATGGAGGAGCTTACCTGGTCGTAGTGGCTGAAGGACATCGTGCTGGTAGCGCGGCCCGAAGTGATGGTACGCAGGGCGGTCACGTAGCCGAACATCTCGGCGAGGGGAGCCTTGGCCTTCACGATGCGGGCGCCGGAGCGGCTTGTCTCCATGCCCTCCACCTGTCCGCGACGCTTGTTGAGGTCGCCGATCACGTCACCCATCGATTCCTCGGGAGTCACGACTTCGATCTGCATGATGGGCTCCATGAGCACGGGGCCTGCCTTCTCGCTGCCATGCTTGAAGGCCTGGATGGCACAGAGCTCGAAGGAGAGCTGGTCGGAGTCCACGGGGTGGAAGCTGCCGTCGAGGAGAGTCACCTTGAGACGCTCCACGGGGTAGCCGGCGAGCACGCCGTTCTTCATGGCGTTCTGGAAGCCCTTCTGCACGGCGGGGATGTATTCCTTGGGCACGTTGCCGCCCTTCACCTCGTCCACGAACTGGAGACTGCCTACGAAATCCTCGTCGGCCGGCTCGATGCGTACGATGATGTCGGCAAACTTACCGCGACCGCCGGTCTGCTTCTTGAAGGTCTCGCGGAGCTCTACGGGCTTGGTGATGGCCTCCTTGTAAGTTACCTGGGGACGACCCTGATTGCACTCCACCTTGAACTCGCGGCGCAGACGGTCAATGATGATGTCGAGGTGAAGCTCACCCATACCGCTGATGACGGTCTGGCCGGTCTCCTCGTTAGTCTCCACGCGGAAGGTGGGGTCCTCCTCGGCGAGCTTCTGCAGGCCAACTCCGAGTTTGTCGAGGTCCTTCTGGGTCTTGGGCTCTACTGCGATACCGATCACGGGATCGGGGAACTCCATAGCCTCAAGCACGATGGGGGCATCCTCGGCGCAGAGGGTGTCGCCGGTGCGGATATCCTTAAAGCCGACGCCGGCGCCTATGTCGCCGCAGCCGATCATCTCCTTGGGGTTCTGCTTGTTGGAGTGCATCTGGAAGAGGCGGGAGATACGTTCCTTCTTGCCGGAGCGGCTGTTAAGCACGTAAGAACCGGCCTCCACATTTCCTGAATACACGCGGAAGAAGCAGAGACGGCCCACATAGGGGTCGGTGGCGATCTTGAACGCCAGGGCGCACATGGGAGCCTCGGGCGAGGGGTCGCGGGTCTCGATCACGTCGGGATCATCCACGGCGTGGCCTTCTACAGCACCTGCGTCCTCGGGCGAGGGGAGGTATGCGCAGACGGCGTCGAGAAGGGTCTGCACGCCCTTGTTCTTGAACGAAGAGCCGCAGAGCATGGGGTTGATCTGCATGGCGAGCGTGCCCTTACGGATAGCCTTGCGGATTTCCTCGTCGGTGATGGTGGAGGGATCGTCGAAATATTTCTCCATCAGGGCCTCGTCGAGTTCCGCGAGGGTCTCGAGCATCTTGTCGCGGTATTCCTCAGCTTCGTCGCGGAGATTGGCGGGAATCTCCTCGGTGGAGTATTCGGCGCCCATCGTCTCGTCATGCCAGAAGAGGGCCTTCATGGTGATGAGGTCGATGACGCCCTTGAAGGTCTCCTCGGCTCCGATGGGGAGCTGGATGGGGAGGGGGTTGGCGCCGAGCACCTCTTTTACCTGGCGCACTACCTCAAGGAAGTTGGCGCCGGAGCGGTCCATCTTGTTGACGTAGCCGATACGGGGCACATTGTACTTGTCAGCCTGGCGCCATACGGTCTCGGACTGGGGCTCGACGCCGCCCACGGCGCAGAAAGTAGCCACAGCGCCGTCGAGCACGCGGAGCGAGCGCTCCACCTCCACGGTGAAGTCGACGTGTCCCGGAGTGTCGATCAGATTGATCTTGTACTTGTCGCCGTCGTAGTTCCAGAAAGTGGTGGTGGCGGCGGAAGTGATGGTGATACCGCGCTCCTGCTCCTGCTCCATCCAGTCCATGGTAGCGGCGCCGTCGTGCACCTCACCGATCTTGTGAGTCAGGCCCGTATAGAAAAGGATACGCTCGGAAGTGGTGGTCTTACCGGCATCGATATGAGCCATGATGCCGATATTGCGGGTATATTTGAGTTCGTCGTGTTTAGCCATTGATTGAAATCTCCTTTAGAATCTGAAATGAGCGAATGCACGGTTGGCCTCGGCCATGCGGTGCATGTCTTCCTTGCGCTTGAAGGCGCCGCCCTGGTCGTTGAAGGCGTCGACGATTTCAGCGGCCAGCTTTTCGGCCATCGTCTTGCCGCCGCGCTTGCGGGCGAAGATGATGAGGTTCTTCATGGAAATGGACTCCTTGCGGTCGGCACGGATCTCCGTGGGCACCTGGAAAGTGGCGCCGCCTACACGGCGGGACTTGACCTCTACCTGGGGAGTAACGTTCTCCAGAGCCTTCTTCCAGATTTCAAGGGCGCTCTTCTCCTCGTTGGGGAGCTTAGCCTTCACCTGCTCGAGAGCGGTGTAGAAAATGGTGTATGCGGTGTTCTTCTTGCCGTCATACATAAGGTGGTTCACAAACTTGGTGACCTTCACGTCATGAAAGACAGGATCGGGCAGGATCACCCGCTTCCTGGGTTTTGCTTTTCTCATGTTGAGTTTTGAGCTTGTTTAATGTTTTTGTCTTGGCTGCTTAAATAATCTTCAACGCCGCACTCCTGCCACGTTTACTCAACCTTTAGCCATCCAACAAATCAAAAACAGTGTGTGGGGGTTACTTGGTTTTTGTTCAGGCTCTTTTTCCGGCCGCAGGGGCCGGAGCGGGGAGCCCGCCCGAGGGGTCAGCGTCAGGGAGCCGGATTACTTCTTGGCTGCCTTGGGACGCTTGGCTCCATACTTGGAGCGACGCTGGGTGCGCCCCTGTACGCCGGCGGTGTCAAGAGTGCCGCGCACGATGTGGTAACGCACACCCGGAAGGTCCTTCACACGTCCGCCGCGCACCATCACGATGGAGTGCTCCTGGAGGTTGTGTCCCTCGCCGGGGATGTAGGAGTTAACCTCCTTGCCGTTGGTGAGACGTACACGCGCCACCTTACGCATAGCCGAGTTAGGCTTTTTCGGGGTCGTGGTGTACACACGCACACACACGCCGCGACGCTGCGGGCACGAATCCAGGGCGGGAGACTTGCTCTTTTCCTTGAGCACCTTGCGACCCTTTCTTACTAATTGCTGAATAGTAGGCATTCTTTTGTTGTGTTATTTGATTGTTAGTTGTCTGGGTTATCAATCCTGATTACCGAACCGCAGCATCCATCCATACGCACTTTAAGGCTTACCAACCGTCTGAGTGTCAGCCGATTGACAAACCGTGCGAGGCTTCTGCCCCGTTTCAGTGGTGCAAAATTACAAAATATCAGTGGATTAGCCAAATGTTTTTTGTGAAAAAATGACAAAAAAATCCACAAAAAATCACTTGTATGCGGATGCTATCTCGTGCACCATGTCGAAGATGTGGCGGTCGGTCTCGGTGACGGTCTTGCCCCGGCGTGCCATTACGCGCTCGGCTATGTCGATGAATTTCTTCATGGGGACGGCCGTGAAGCCCCCCGCGGCGCTCCCCTCGAGGAAGCTGGGGATGAACACCCGGGGGAATCCCGCGCCGTGGACATTGACCCCGACGCCCACCACCGTGGCCGTGTTGAACATGCAGTTAACCCCCGCCTTGGAGTGGTCACCCATGATGAGGCCGCAGAACTGCAGGTCGGTGCGCATGAAGGTGTGGCGGGCGTAGTTCCAGATCCGGATCTTGGAATAGTCGTTTTTCAGATTGGAGCAGTTGGTGCCGGCTCCGAGATTGCACCACTCCCCTATCACGGCCGAACCGAGATAGCCGTCGTGGGCCTTGTTACTGTATCCGAAGATGACGGCGTTGTCGATTTCCCCTCCCACCTTGCAGTAGGGGCCTATGGTCGTGGAGCCGTACACGCGTGCCCCCATCTTGACCTTGGCGCGGTCGCAGAGTCCGAGCGGGCCCCTCAGGCATGCTCCCTCCATCACCTGCACGTCGCGTCCGATGTAGACCGGGCCCTCCTTCGTATTGATGACGGCCCCCTCCACGGTGGCCCCCTCCTCCACGAACACCAGCGGATTCCCCTCGGCATCCGTGCGCGGGCCGATCCAGAGATTGGAGTCATCCAAGGGATGGGAGCGGCGTCCGGCAGTGAGCAGACGGAAGTCGAGATTCACCATCTCGCCGTTCTTCAGGAAAACGTCATAGACAAACCTCACTCTCGAGTCGGGATGCTCCAGCTCCTTTATCACGGCGAAATCGCGGGCGTCGAAAGCCGCGCGCGACCCTCTGAAGGCCACCGGCTCGTCTCCGTCCATTATGGCCTCGCCCGGAAGCAGGGCAGCCAGACGCTCCGGCAGGTTTCCCACCGGAAGCAGGGCGCCGGCCACGAAGAGGGCATCATCGAGTTCCTCCTCGCAATCTCCGAATTTCGTGCGCAAGTATTCCACCGGGTGCACGCGGTAGCTGCCCGGAAGCATCATCTCCCATTTCTCGCGCACCGTGGTGATGCCCACGCGGAAATTACACACCGGTCGGGTGTAGGAGAGAGGAAGGAGGTTCATGTGCGAAGCCTCAGTGTCGAAGAGTACGATTATTCTGTCGTTTTTCATGTGTCGGGATGTCTACGGGGCGCAAAAATAATGATTTTCGATTAAACTCCCAAACAAATTTGGCGACTTGGCCAAAAAACATTACCTTTACGCCGCCAAACATCACCGACCTTGAATTTAGACATACCGATAATATGGAAAAGAAAAACCTTCAATATCTCGCCGCCCTGCGCGAGGCGATGCGCAAGAACGGCATCGACACTGTGATAATCTCGGGCACCGACCCCCACCAGAGCGAGCTTCCGCCGCGCCACTGGCGCGGGCGCGAGTGGCTCACCGGTTTCGAGAGCGAGAACGGCACCAACGGCACAGCCGTCATCACCGCCGACCAGGCCCTCTGCTGGACCGACTCACGCTATTTCATACAGGCCACGGACCAGCTCCGCGGCACGGGCTTCACCATGATGAAGGAGGATGGTCCCGAGGCGGTGGACCTCGTGGACTGGGTCACCGAGCATACCCAGGCCGGAAAGACCGTCGGCATCGACGGCATGACCTTCTCCGTCTCCCAGGCGCAGCGCATGCAGCAGGAGTTCAGCGACAACGGCATCAAGTTTGACGACTCCTTCGCCGTCTTCGACCTCATCTGGTCCGAGCGTCCCGAGCGCCCCAAGAACAAGCTCTTCATCCATGACGAGGGAATCGTCGGAGAGACCGTGGCTTCCAAGACGGAGCGTGTCATGACCGAGGTGAAGGCCGAGCTGGCCAACGCGGTCATGCTCTCCGCCCTTGACGACATAGCCTGGGTCACCAACCTCCGCACCGCCGGCGACATCGCCTTCTCCCCCATCTTCGTGGCCTATCTCTACATTGACGACTCGCGCCGCGTGCTCTTCATCGACGCCGACAAGCTCACGCCGGAAGTCGAGGCCCATCTCTCAAAATACAACTTCGAGGTGCAGCCCTACGAGAAGGTGCTTGACTTCGTGGCCTCCCTCCCCAAGGAGACGCGCCTGCTCATCGATCCCGCCAAGACCTCGCGCGGACTCTATGACCACATCGGCTGCACCCCCGTCTTCGGCGGAGCCGGAGTGGCTCGCCTCAAGAGCATCAAGAACGACTCCATGCTCTCCTCCCTGCGCAAGGCCATGGAGAAGGATGGCGTGGCCCTGACGCGCTTCTTCATGATGGTGGAGAAAGCATACCCCTCCGGCAAGCTCACGGAAGTGGAGCTTGGCAAGCGTCTGCGTGCCCTGCGCCTTGCCGATGAGTCATGCGTGGACGAGAGCTTCTCCCCCATCCTGGGATGGAACGCCCACGGCGCGATAGTGCACTACGAGGCCACCCCCGAGACCGACGTGGCCATCGAGGGTGACGGTCTGCTCCTCGTTGACTCCGGAGGCCAGTACATCTACGGCACCACCGACATCACGCGCACCGTGGCCCTGGGCACCCCCACGGCGGAGCAGCGTCATGACTTCACGCTCGTCATGAAGGGCCACATCGCCCTGGCGCGCGCCATATTCCCCGAGGGCACGCGCGGCTCGCAGCTCGATGTGCTGGCACGCCAGTTCCTCTGGAACGAAGGAAAGGCCTACTACCACGGCACGGGCCACGGCGTCGGATTCTTCATCAACTGCCACGAAGGGCCGCAGAACATACGCCTGAACGAAAACCCCGCCACCCTGCAGCCCGGCATGATCACCAGCAACGAGCCGGGACTCTACCTCGAGGGACGCTACGGCATACGGTGCGAGAACCTCATCGTGACCGAGGAATGGAAGACCACCGAGTTCGGCCGCTTCTACCACTTCGAGACCATGACCCTCTTCCCCTTCGACCTGCGCCTCTTCGAGACGGAGATAATGACCGACGAGGAAATCGACTGGCTCAACGCCTATCACGATATGGTGCGCACCCGCCTCACCCCACTGCTCGCTCCCGAGGAGGCCGCATGGCTCGCCGAGAAGACCCGTCCCCTCGCAAAGGCATGAGTCTCTGACCCTCCCAATATACACAAATTATGGCTATAATACAGGAAGTAAGGGGATTCACCCCGAAAATCGGCGAGGGATGCTTCCTCGCCGCCAACGCCGTCATAGTGGGCGATGTCACGATGGGCAAGGAGTGCAGCGTGTGGTTCAGCACGGTGCTCCGCGGCGATGTCAACACCATCACCATCGGCGACCGCGTCAACATCCAGGATGGCAGCGTGCTCCACACGCTCTATCAGAAATCCACCATTGAAATCGGCAATGATGTCTCCATCGGCCACAACGTGGTCATCCACGGAGCCAAGATCCACGACTACGCCCTCATCGGCATGGGAGCCATAGTGATGGACGACGCCGAAGTGGGCGAAGGCGCCCTCGTGGCCGCCGGATCGGTGGTGTTGAGCCGCACCAAGATAGGCCCTCACGAGCTTTGGGCCGGCTGCCCGGCAAAGTTCGTCAAAATGGTCGAACCCGAAAAAGCGAAGGAGATGAACGTCAAGATAGCGCGTAACTATCTCATGTATTCCAAATGGTACGGACCCCAGGAATAAGAAAAATCGGAGAAAAAGCGCATTTTTTTGACTAAAAATTTTGTCAGTCAACCGATAATATATAATTTTGCACCGCAAAAACCGCACCCGGCACCCTGTCGGGTGCGGTCGGCGCACTCCACGAACACAAATAAATTTAACATAAAAACCAAGAAATGATAATCGTACAAGTAAAAGAGGGCGAGAACATCGAGAAAGCTCTGAAGAAATTCAAACGTAAATTCGAACGCACCGGCATCGTGAAGGAACTCCGCAGCCGCCAGGCCTTCGAAAAACCGTCTGTGGCCAACCGCAAGAAGATGATGAAGGCTGTCTACGTGCAGCAGCTTCGTCAGGCCGAGCAGTAATCATGGCTCCGTCGTCTTTTACACAAGACGTCATCCTCACCCACCTCTCCCCCGCATTATTCCTGCATACAGCCGCGCTCCCCGCTTGAGGACAGCGCGGCTGTTTCATTATGACATGACAGATGAGTTTCTGAAATACCTCGCGCTAGAGCTCAACCGCAGCCCCCTCACCATCGAAGCCTACCGCCGCGACCTGGAGCAGTGCGCCCTCTTCCTGGGCAAGTCCTTCGCCGAGGCCACGCTCCCCGATCTGCGCTCATGGCTCGCCTCACTGGCGCGCTCGGGTGACTCCCCCCGCACCTTGCGCCGAAAGGCCCAGGCCCTGCGCAGCCTCTTCCGCTGGATGCGCAAGCGCGGGATACGCCCCGACAACCCTGCGGCCGACATCGTGCTTGCCAAACCGGATCGCCCGCTCCCCACAGTGGCACGCCCGGACCAGCTCGAACGCCTCATAGCCGACGGCGTGCCGGGTCCGGACCCGGCGCGGAGCATCCGCGACACCCTCATAATCGAGCTGCTTTACAGCTGCGGACTGCGGCAGGCCGAACTCCTCTCCCTCACGGACGCCGACATCGACACGCGCGCCGGACGCATGCGCGTCCGCGGCAAGGGACGCAAGGTGCGTGTCATACCCCGGGGGGCGGGGGGGGGGGGGGGGGGGGGGGGGGGGGGCGGGGGGGGGGGGGCGGGGCGGGGGGGGGGGGGGGGGGGGGGGGGGGGGGGGGGGG
>CAMWLC010000038.1 GCA_947174995.1 uncultured Porphyromonadaceae bacterium | reverse complement strand
CTAAAAAACAAGCTCGCATATTGTATAAATTAAATTTGAACACTTACTTAAAAATAGACACACTCTAAGTACCTATCTTCTGTTTCACAGGGTGAAGGAGGCGGAGAGGAGGAAGGTGCGGCCGTCCGTGAGGGGGGCCACGCTGAGGTTGTGGTCCCTGGCCCAGGGGCGCGTGAAGATGTAGGCGCTCCCGGCTCCGATGGCCGCGCCGGCCACTACGTCCCACCAGTGATGACGCTTGGCGAACACACGGCCCCAGGCCGTGTATGTGGCCAATGCGTAGGCCGGGGCACCGAACTTCCAGCCATATCTGCGCTGAAGAAACGCCGCCGTGGCGAAGGTGCTCGACGAGTGGCCCGACGGAAAGGAGTGGTAATTACTTCCGTCGGGACGCCGCTCGTTGACCACCCACTTCAGCAGCATGGTGGTCCCCACGGTGGTGGCCGCCGTCAAGGCCCCCTGCTTCAATCCCTCCCAGTCCTGCGCTATCAGCACCCCGGCGAGGGTAGCCACGGGCATGGCGACAAGCAATACGTCCGTAGAGGCCTTCACTCCCTTCTGAGCGGACGTGCGGCGGAAATCATCTGAGATTGCCACATCAGGCACGACGACATCCTGTGCCGCCGCATTGCATATCACGAGTAGCAGCATCACCACCGCGAAAAATCTCGTTTTCATCTCTTCAATAGTCATATTCAAGTGAATACTGGTCCACGTAAAGCGTTGCTCCGGTGCCTCCGGTGAAGTAATCACCATATTTGGAGGCGGCGCTAGTGATCTGTATATAGGTTGGCACACGCGAGGTGGAACGGTAATTGAGCGTTATCTCAAACTCCTCCCAACCGTCGGTGTTGTCGCCCCGGTTGAGCTCGCCGTATGCTATCACGGCAGGTGAAGAGGGATCGAACAGCTGACGGTTTTTGGGATTCGTACGAATCTCGAATGGGGCCGTCCAGTCGGTCAGGGCGATGTAGATAGCACACGTGTCGGGACGCCCCTTGAGGACGGCCAGTTCCGTGGAGGCATAATCGATGGGGGCCGTGGTGTAGTTGTAGTAGCCTCTCAGACGCGTGGGACGCACGCTCCAGGGACGTCCGAAATCAAGGATTCCGTTGGTGCCGTCCACCTTCTTGAAACTGCCGGTGAAGATCGAACCGGCGGCCAACTTTCCGATACCGAAGAGGCCCACGAATTTGGTCTCCAGCTTGGCGCTCTGACCCGTCAGACCCGGGGGCACATTGTCGGAGGGCTGCACATTGCTCTCTCCCAGCGTGGCCGCGCCCGTGTTGCCCGTATCCCAGAAGCGCTCTCCCCCTTCGGCCCAGGGACACCACACCTTCTTGTCAAGCCACCATTGGTCAAACGACCCGTCGGGCAGCACCTCCGTGGCCTGCGTGCGGACAGTCACCACGCTCCCGACATTCTCTCCCGCCACGGCCTGCACCTCATACTCCGTGAGAGGCTCGAGATGCGCTATGCATGCCGAGAACGAGCCTCCGGTCTGATTGACCTCCGAGGGGGCGACGTCGGTCCACTGCGTCTCACCCTTCCTGCGGAAGCGGAAGCCCCCCTTGTCATCGGCGGGTCCCGTGCCGTAAGCCCACACCACGCGGCTCCAGGCGTCCACTGCCGAAGTAGCCACGAGGGTCTTGCTCTTCTCGCAGTAGATGGTCCAATCCTCCGAATGGCCGTGGGCCGTGACGGTGACGCGAAGCGGCTTGGAAAGGTCTATCGGTCCCGGCTTCAGGTCGGGCACCATGGTTGTGATTCCCGCCGGGCCGAGCTTGATGTCAGTAAGGGTCAGCGAGGTGAGATCCGCGGTCTCCGGCACGGTGACGATCACGCGATGCCCCACGGCGTCGATTACGCTCGTGCCGATTTCTCCCTCCACCGCGAAACGCCGCTCTATCTCCTGCTCCGCGCGTATCACCCACTGATATTTCTGATAGTGCGTCAGTGTCACCACCATCGGCACGGAGAGGTCATACGTCCCCTCCAGGAGGTCGGGATCCGCTGTGGCGCCGGGGGTATATGCGAACTCGTCAAACTCCACGGCGTATATGTTCACCTCCTCGCCGAGATAGATGGTGGCCGTGTAGGCGGTCGAATCTATTTTGGCCGGAGACGACTCGCCGCGTGCCGCGAGACGCGTGATGTTCTGCGGTATCTTGGGATAGGGAAGGTCGTTCTTGATACACCCCGCGAGCAACACGCAGAGCAACGCCGCAGTCAGGGCCGGGATCTGTTTTGCTGACATCATATATGTATGGCTAAGCCGAAGTTGATATTGAAGATATTAAACCGGAAATTGGCTCCGGAACGAAGACGATTGCCAGACTCAACACCGTCCACCCACTGCTTCTCGTTTTTGAGATAGAAACCGAAAACGCCGAAGGAGATGTTGAACGAAGCCTGCTTCATCATGAACACCGACACGCCGGGCGAAAAGTTGAGGCCCACGCCCGTGGTGGTGGTGTGCGTCGTCTTGAGCTTGCCGCCGAAGGGGCGCACGAAGTCACCGTTGCCCGAGGAGAAGGAGAGCTCCACCTCGTTGAAGATGCCGAAACGGCCGCGACGCGCCAGACCCAAGTATTGCGTGTAGGTGATGGCGGCCGCGTATGACTCGCTCTTGTAGGTGATGTCGTTGAGGCTGAAACTCATGTCCTCGTCTATGTCGAGTCCGAAGTTATCGATGGTGCCCTTGGTACGTGAATAGTTGAATCGCAGTCCTACGGCCATGTTGTCGCGCAGCAGATATTGCATCTGCGGGCGTATGGAGAAGGAGTGGCCTCCGAGCGTGACATCTTTCAGGACTTCAAACATTTCGAGGTCGTCGGTCGAGAACTCGCCGTAGCTCGCCGTGAGTCCGAACACCCACTCCCCCTTCGGGAGGAAGCGGTAATTGAAGAGTCCGCGATGGAAGCGACCGAGATTACGGTCGCGAAGCACCTCCGGATCCTTGTCGATATCCGGCAACACGATGCCCCGCGCCACGGTGTCCTCATGAAGCACAATATCACGGGAGTCGCGCCGGGCCATAAAGCGCGCGAAATCCATCTGCACCGAGTCGGGTATCCACACATATTCACCGCCGGGTCTGTCCGGAAGGGCGTATACCGTCACGGTGTCCGTCACCACTACCTGCTGCACCTCCTGAGCCGGGAGAGTGACAGCGGGTGTCTGAACAGCGGGTGCCTGAACAGCGGGTGCCGCAGGGGCGGTTTGCGCCGCCGACGCATGGCCCAGATGGGACTTTATCAACTCGAGAGCCGTCTCGTTGAGGCGTCCGCTGCTCTCCATGAGCACTAAGGCGGCTTTCAGCTCCGCAGGCACGGAGTCGGCGGGAACGTCCCTCCCGACGGGATTGGAAACGGAGGCACAGGCCCCCGTGGCAGCCGCCAGAAGGAGCATCAATCCCAGAACCATCTTCTTTGCAATCTGTGTCATAAGTAAAACGAAACTCCGAATGTGATGGAAAAGAGATTGATATTGAAACGCGCTGACTTAGAGCGGCGGCTCGACTCATATATCTGGTCGGTCTTGGTGGTCGTGTTGGTGAAATTGAATCCCAATACCCCGACGTTCACCTCCAGGGCCGAATAATTGTTGAGAAACACCGCCATGCCGGGGGCCACGCCGATGGATGCATGAAAATTCTTCTCGTAGGAGCCCGACAGGTCCTGCCCCACTCCGGTGGTGACTTTCGACTGGCCGCCCCCCAACTGGAGCTGCGCCTCGGTGAAGAGGCCGAAACGCGTGGAGTGGCCGAGCGAGAAATAGTTGCGGAGCACACCCATGGCATAGTAGTTGTGGCCCAGGCGATAGAGATGGTCCACACTGTAATCAGTCTCCGAGTCAAGCACGAAGTCCACCTGCTCCAGTTTCGTGAGGCCCCGGTCATATCCTATCTTGATGCCGGCCGCCATATCGTTGGCGAAAGCATACATCACCATCGGAGCCACCTTGAAGGAATAGGTGTCACCCGAGAGATTCTCCACCACGAGAAACTGATACTTGTTCTGGTTGGTTTGTGTGTATGACACGGATACACCGGTGATCCATTGCCCTTTGGGCACGAATACCACGGACTCTATGTCGCGTTCAAACGGCACCTCGTCTCCTAACGGCGACTGACCCC
Source organism: uncultured Porphyromonadaceae bacterium (assembly GCA_947174995.1). Classification (GTDB taxonomy): domain Bacteria; phylum Bacteroidota; class Bacteroidia; order Bacteroidales; family Muribaculaceae; genus Lepagella. Next base: position 20,525 of record CAMWLC010000038.1, on the reverse strand, counting down.
GCGCTCCCGCGGGGGAGCACAGAGCCAGTATGCCAATAAGGATAGACGCCGGTCTTATTATTTTCATAATCGGCGTGTTAGCGTGTGTTTACATCATTCGTAGAGAAGCTCGAAATCATCCACATACATCAGCGAGCCTTCGCCGCCGTCGAAGTAGTCTCCGTAGTAGGAGGCGGAGCAGACTATGATGAGGTAGAGGGGCTTGGTGCTCTTCGCCTTGGCATAATACTCGATGGGTATCTCAAGGCGCTGGAGTGCTCCCTCGGGGCCGAAATTCCCCTCGAAGGTGTACTGACCGTAGGCCACGATGCAATCATCTTTCGGATCGAAGAGCTTGCGTGTGGAAGCCTTAGTGCGCACCTCGACAGGCTCGGTGGAGAGGGCTACGTATATTTGGCCTTTGTCAAGGTCTCCCTGGCTGAGATGACCACCCTTGCTTCCGTTCTTGTCGGCGATGCCGGGACGGTAGTTCACCCAGACGGAGAGGGCCGTGGGGTGCGAACCGTCATACTGGCGGCCGAACTCAAGACGTCCGTCAGTGCCCTGCGTCTCGAGGTATGTGCCGGCGAAAAGGTTGCCGGCAGCAAACTTGCCGGCGAATCCGCCCAAGCCCACGAACTGCGAGCGCAGACGCGCCGACCGGGTGCCGGAGTGGAACATATCCGTGCTCCCCTGTGTGAGGGTAACGCTCATCGTGGCGGAGCCATGGTTGCCCGAGTCCCAGAACGTGCGCTGTCCGCCCTCGCCGGGGAGGAGCACCTTGGAGTTGTCGGCGAAGTTGCTCCACTGTTCCATGGAGGCATTGGGGATGGTGAAGGTAGTCTCGGTGGTGAGGAGGAAGGTCTCGCCGGTGAATCCGTCGGCCACGGCACGATATTCATAGCGTGTGCCGGGACGCAGACCGGTCAGAGTGACACTACCCTTCTGCGTGGCGCGGGTCAGATTCGCGGCCTTGAACTGCCAATCGCTCTCGCCATTCGCACGGTATTCGATACCCGGATTCACCGCCTCGTCTGCAAGTGTGAAGGGCACCGTGGCGGAAGTGGAGCGCACGGCCATCAGGTCGGTCGGATCGGGAACGTCCGTTACTACGGGATCCTCGATCACCACCGCACCCTCGCCTACGGCCAGGCGCAGAGTCGCGGATATGGTCTTTCCCTGCACGTCGGTTGCGGCTATCTCCACGCAATACTCGGTGTCGCGCTCGGGAAGGGCATTGAGCCACTCGCGCGAAAAATGCAGGTAGGAGGAAGCGATGTCAAGCTCGTCAATCTCATAGTCCCAGGTCAGACCCGAAGCCGTGATGGCCTGGCGTGCCTGCTCTGTGGCGTTGAGGAGATCGACGCTGGGGGCGGGGAGCTTCACGGCCTCCCAGTCGGGAGAGGATACCACCACTGACTTGAGGCCGTTGAACCCCGACACCTTGACCACTTTTTCGGTCAGGAATCCTCCGGCATTTCCGGTCAACTGCTTCTCGATGTCGAAGTCGGCGCCCTTCACGGCGGGAGCTCCGAGAATCTCTATCTCGCTCTTCTCGCTGATTTCGGTATCGTCGATTATCACGGTGACGAAAGCGCCACCCTCATCCTGATACGTGGGGTTGTACATCAGGTTGAGCACATATTCGTGTGCACGCTGCACATCCTTGATCTGCCCCTTCTTGATGAAGTCCTTTCCCTCGGCGGTGATGCCCACGATGGTGTAGTCGAGGTCCTGCCGCGTGCTCGGCATCATGAAGTAGGCCTTGTCGGTGGCCACGTTCTCCTCATTGAACGTCAGGGCGTGCGGGCCGTTGGCCACGGTGATGGTCCAGTCCTTCATGAGGTCGGAGTCGATGGTGGTGTTGTTGACCGACACGACGGTGTTGGCTATGCGGCAGTTGACCACCACTTGGTTCTCACCCTTGGCCACGTCGAAGGGCTGGTAGCCGCGGAAGAACTTGGAGGTGAACGAAGCCGGCACGGAGTCGCCGCTCCACGCCTCGGCCACATAGTGACCGGTCTTCATGGGTATGGCCTCGGGCACGTTCTCCAGCCCGACATACTTGTGCATCAGGCCTTCGGCTCCGGATATGTATACCACGCATCCTGCGCGGAGAGCGTCGTAGTCGGTCTCGGCGCGGGTCACATCGCTGTTGATGACCATTCTCATGCGGAGCGTCCCCTCGCCATCCCCGCCGAAGGGATTCTCCGATGTGCAGGAGACAAGGGTGCCTCCCACCATCGCCGACATGAGGAGCATTCCGAAATATTTGCTATACGTTTTCATTGCTAATTCTGTCAGTTTGGTATGGCACATCAGTTGTTTCTAAGTTTGAGTTCGACGGTGCGCGAGCCATCATCCGTGGTGACCGTGAGGCGGAACGTGTGGTGTCCCTCGCCCAGCACGGTCAGAAGGCTCATGAAGGGAGTAAGGTCAAACTTCACTTCAGTCTCGCCAGGCACCTTGATATATCCTTCATCCTCGAAGAAGAGCCCTGTGATGGCATCCTCGAACTCTCCGGGATTCACGAGGTCCAGGTGGTCGCCCAGGCCCACGCCCTCGAGTTCATCGGGAGTAAGGGTATTTGATATGATGTCCACGGTGAATCCGCTGATGGGCTTTTCAGTCTCGATCATGATGACAGTGGTCTCCATGTCCTCGATCTGCTGCTCCTGCTCGATGTCGAATCCGTCGCCGTAGATGCGCACGAGCTTCGTGATATCCTTATCGGGATCAACAGGGGGCTGCGGGGTCTCGCTTCCCTCCACGGGGCGCATGTCATTCTCCTGAGGAGGCATGGTGGGGTCGATGTCACCCGTCACGTTCTCCTCGGCCACTGTGGCGTCGAGCACGATGCCGCCGGGCTTGATCTGTCCGGTGCTTCCCGGTTCGAGAGTGCGCATCTTGAAGTTGATGCTGTAATGGGTGCCTACCTGCACCACATCGTAAGCTTTCGTCTCGGAGATGTAATAGCCGTCGATGGTGCCGGAGAAGGTGGCTGTCAGGCTGCTCCCCTCGTCATAAGCGAAGAAGCCCGCGCGGCTCTGGTCGGCAAGCGTGAAGTCGAGAGTGCCGCTCTGGCCGGCCTTGACCGTCACCTTGGCATCATCGCCCATTCGAGAAGCCAGGCTCTCGTCGAAGGTGATGGTCACCTTCACGTTGGAGAGGCGGCACACCACGGGATCGACGTCGGTGGTGATCTTGTCGGCCACGATTCTGAATTTCGACTCGCCGCGATAATAGGGGGAATCCCAGGCGGCCACGGGGTTGTCGCCATATATGGCGCGGGCCGTGTACTCACCCACGGGGAGGGTCACCACCTCCGGCATGTCGGCATAGCGGTATTCGCGCACCACCTCGCCCGAGGCGTTGACAAACTCCACCTTGCTCTGGAAGACATCCGGACTTCCGGCACGCGCTATGTGCTCTTCGTTCTTGAGTTCCAACTCAAGGGCCTCGCGGCTCAGGAACCCGTTCTCATCGGAGCCGCCCTCAAACGGATGCTCCTTGTCGCATCCTCCCGCAATCGCCAGCGAGGCGGCGGCAAGTGCGATGCTGATATATTTCTTCATCTCGATTTGTCAGGATTAGCGTTTCAGTAGTTGAGTTTCACGTTGTCCACCACAAGGCGGGAGCCGGTGGCCAGCGCTTTGTAGGAATTGGCTGCGATGGTCTTGTTCCCCAGTCCCTGCCCTTCGTTGAGGGCGCTTCCGGAGGGGATATTGACGGTGATGTTGTCTCCCGCCGTGGAGCGGAATCCCACGTAGAGCGTGGCGGCCTTGGTGCCGAAGGCATACGAGAGGGGCACCGTCACGGCAGTCATGGAGCCGGAGGCCGCGAGCGTGCGCGTCTGGCGGTCAAGCATGTTGCCCGATGCATCGGCCACCCACACCGTCACCTCGCCCGTCTCCTGTCCCACGGGAGCATAGGAGTAGTCAAAGCTCACCGAGGCAGGACGCGAGGCGAAGGGGATACCATCCTTGCGCGACTCAGAGCCGTCGAAGGCGTAAGAGCCGAGGAAGAGTTCGCCGGCCGCACGCGAAGCTATCGTGCCCGGGGCATTCTCGCAGTAATATTTGGTGTTGAAGGCCCCGCCGCTGCGCGAGGGCTCCGTGCCGTTGTGGTCGTAGGCCACGCTGCGGAGCGTCACCGCGCCGTCGGAAGCCATCGTCGAGGGGACGATAAACCATGTGTTCTTGTTGGAGGCCCCGCTCCAGGCGGTCTTTGCGTTGATGCTGGCCCATCCGGAGGGCTGTGCCACATCGATGGAGGAGGTGTGGTGATAGTCCGCCGGGGAAACCCTGTAACTGCCACCCACCTTCAAGCCCCCTATCTGCAGGGGATCTCCCATCGTGGAGAAATCGCCGTTAGGCACGTCATCGGCTGCCTCCGTGGCGAAATCCAGGCTGAAATCCTTCGCGGGATTGTCGCCGCCGCGCAGGGTTACGTCAGCGTGATATGCAGTGCCGGGGGTCAGCCCCTTGACGGTGATCATACCCTCGGAGGGGCTGCGGCTCACCTTGGTATCGCCCCCGCCGCTGATGAAGACTCTCAGCGCGTTGGTGACGGCATATGTTATGCTGCTCTCCCCGGCTGCCACCTTTATGCGCAGGTTCGTGGCCATAGGGTCCGTGGAGATGGTGTATTCGGGATATGTGACGGGCACGGAGATCTCCTGCACCATGGAGCCGTTGAAATACATGCGGTAGAGGATGGCGTCACGCGTGGTAGCGGGCACGCTTACACGCGCGGCATATCTACGCGCGGCGAGGGCGCGGGTGGCGGGAAGTTCCTCCCAGCCGAGCACGGCGGCCGGCTCGTAGGTGCCATATTCATTCTGCACCTCGAAGGTGATAGCCTCTCCGGGGTTCTTGCCGTTATATTCCACCTCGATAGTGGTCTCCTCGGCGCCAAACAGGGCCAGCGTCGGACGGGCCTCGACGCTCACCGGAGAGGAGTCGAAGACCACATTGACCGGGTCGCTGACGCGCCCCACGGCATCCGTCACCACGAGCGTGGCGCTGTGGCGTCCTTCGGGGAGACAGAGGGGGAAGCGGCTCAGATCCAGCACCGCCATGCGGTCCGGATTGCGGAAGAAGCCCATTCCCTCTATGCCGAGCGACGAAAGCTGCGACTGGAGCGCGGAGGAGGCTCCGACAAGCTCCACTTCATTGCCCGTGGGGAAGGACATGGTGGTGGATTCGAGCGTCAGCCGGGCCGATGCGAGGCCGCCGTAGGCAAGCACGCTCATCTTCACGGGAGCGTCAGGCATCGAGTTGGCCAGCACGCCAAGGGTTTCGGAGTCCGTGAAGCCTTCGGGGGTGATGAGCGGGGCCTTGGTGGTGAAGAGTTCCTCCGTGAGGTCGATCTCCACATCCTCCACTTCGAGGAGTTCGTCGAAATTCACGGTCAGCACAGCGTCACCCACGTTGCCGCCGTTGACATCCACGGTGAGGTGATAGTGATGCGCGGGAAGGGCCGTGAAAGAGGCCGCGCGTACCTTGGCTGTGCGGCCGTCGACATCGGTGAAGTCAACGGTCATCGACACGTCGCCGGGCACCAGGAACACCGGACGCTTCTCGTCGGAGGGAACATCCACGTAAGCGTGGCCCTCGCTGTGGAGCGTGGCCGTAAAGTTGCGGAAGTATCCGCGTGCGGCCTCTGTGTAGTCAACGCTCACCATGGTGTTGGCGAGGTGAGCCGTCAGCGAGGCTTCGGTCTCGCGCCCTTCGAGCACGCTCACCTCAGCGGTGCCCTCGAAGCAGGGGCTTTCCACACCCTCGTTCTCAATGTCTCCATAAAATGCACGCAGCGTGTACGCGCCCGAGGGAAAACCGTTTTCGGCCTCGAAGTCGGCGAGTTTTTCCCATGTGCGGGAATAGGAATTGTCGATTTTGGTCAGGCTGATGCTGAAGTCAGCCACATCCGGAAGCGTGAAGGGGGCATCTTCGGGAGCGCGGCTCACACGGCGCGACTCCGTGACATCACCCGAAGCCGTGAGATGGAGGGCTATCCCTCCCCGGCCCTCGGGGCCCTCCCACTGCGCTTCGTTACAAGCGCTCACCATGAGAAGGGTGCCTCCAAGAAGAATACCTTGTTTCAGATAGTTCATAGTCGGTATAGTGAGTAGTTATGTTGCAAGTACAAATTTGCGCAAATTTAGTGAATTTTATGCTATTTACACCATTTTTACCAATAAAAATCTCTCCCTGCGGATTATTAAACCTACAAATATCCCAAATTAACCAATTCCTCCGCTACGGGTTTGCGGAAGCGCGGGAAGTTGCAAGCAACTTTGCAGGGACGGATTCGTTATATATCTATACGCGGCTCAACAACCGCCGATATATGACCGCTGATTTATCCGCCGATATAACCCAAATTCAATAACCGCAAATTCAAAATTTCAATCCGTATGAAAAGAAAATTGATGGTTGTGTCCATGATTATAGCTGCCGCCGCAGCTTTCACTCCCGCCGCACACAGCGACATCCGTGACATCCTTGGGGGCAAGACCGGAAGCACGATAGGAAATATCCTCGAGGGGGTGTTCACTAAAACAGACATCGAGGTGAAGGATATAGCCGGAACGTATGAAGCTACCGGCTCGGCCGTCAGCTTCAAGAGCGAAAATGCCCTCCAGAAGGCCGGCGGACTGGCTGCATCGGCCGCCATCGAGGCTCAGCTCGACCCCTATTACACCAAATACGGACTCATAGGAGCCACTTTCGAGGCCGACGATCAGGGCAATTTCACGCTGAAGGCGAAGAAAATCACCCTCAAGGGTGTGATCACCAAAAACGATGACGGCACATTCGAGTTCAAGTTCCAGGCTTTCGGCAAGATCAAGATTGGGTCGATGAAGGCATACGTGCAGAAGACCCCCACCAATCTGGAGATCATGTTTGATGCCAACAAGTTGAAGTCGCTCCTTTCTATAGTCACCAAGACCGTAGGCGGTTCGCTGACAAAAGCGGTGTCAAGCGTGCTCGACAGCTACGATGGAGCCTGCATCGGCTTCGGATTCAAGAAGACGGGTAAGGCTCCGCAGAGCGCGGATGCCACCACCACGACCCCTGCTGCCTCCGACAGCGCCTCCAGCCCTCTGGGCAACGCCCTGCGCGGTCTGCTCAAGAAAAAATAAGTAGTTATTAAGACCGAACTTCACATCCACTGTCATCAACGCATGTTGGTGATGGTGGATGCTTCCGATTTGGAGATTTTGGTGAGCGATTCGGCATTGCAGGTAATGGAGCCGGCTCCGCTCGCCTGAGTGCTGGCCCGCAGACATTTGAGATCTTCGGCCTTGATGGATCCGGCACCGGAGGCTTCGAGGGTGACATTCGTGGCGGTTCCCGTCAGCGTGATGGTCGACGCGTCGTCAGACCGGGCTTTCAGGAAGGAGGCGGTGAGGTCGGTGAGTTTCACCGTAGATGCACCGTCAGCCTCCATTTCGACATTCGCGGCCACGGAGACATTATTCATCTTCACTCCCGATGCTCCGTCGATATCCATCTCCATATTATTGACGGCCACATTTTCCATGGAAATGTGAGAGGCCCCGTCACATTCAAGGGATATCCGCTCGCAAGTCACCCCCTTACGGACCTCCAGGAGGGAAGCGCCGTCAAGGTTCACCTCCATCGACCCGGCCACTGCAAAGGGCGCCGTGATGTATGCGGCTGATGCAGCGGAAAGATTGAAATTAGCGAGCCCCTCGCCGCTGATGAGTATGCGGGGGGCATTTTTTTCGTCACATTCATACCCGCGCTCCACCTCCACGGAGAGACATCCCTTCTTGACGCTCAGACGAATATAGTCGATGAGATTGTCCGGAGCCACGAGCCTGACGGTCATCGGAGAGGCGTAAGGGGTATACTCCACCTTCATGCCCCCCGTCAGGCTAATAGTGGAAAACTGCCCCGTAGCCATCTTCCTGGTGACCATGGTCTTGCTGCATTTCACGGTCTTCCCCTTCTTGGTGCTGAAGGAGCTGACGGTGTGGATCTGGCGGTCGGTCATGCCGTTGACACCAAACTGACACTGGGAGAGGAAAGTGACGGCTCCGAGGCCAATCACGCCGAAAGCCGCCAGACGGCGGTAATTGAGGATCTGAGACATAGATGCGGGGAGATGAGTTGTGAGGTTTGAATTGTCAGGTTATGGATTGCTCAGGCGAGCGAGGATATGCGGGCTATATATTTGCCGATGATGTCAAATTCGAGGTTGACACGCGTGCCGGCCTTGATATCGCGAAAATTGGTATGGTCATGCGTATAGGGAATTATGGCCACCTTGAAGCTGTCCTTCTCGGAGTCTACCACGGTCAGCGACACGCCGTTGACGCATATCGACCCCTTCTCCACGGTGACATATCCCTTGGCTGCGAGCGCGGGGTTGAAATCATATTTGAATGTGTAATACCAGCTGCCGTCGGCCTCGCGCACCTCGGTGCAGAGGGCGGTGGTGTCCACATGGCCCTGCACGATATGGCCGTCCAGACGCCCGTCGATCTTCATGGAACGCTCCACGTTGACGCTGTCGCCCGGCTTCAGGTCGCCGAGATTGGAACGGTCAAGCGTTTCCTGTACGGCAGTGACGGTGTAGGTGCCGTCGCCGGGGAGCTTCACCACCGTCAGGCACACGCCGTTGTGCGCCACGGACTGGTCGATTGTCAGTTCGTCAACGAAAGGACACGAAAACGTGAAATGCACGTTTCCGCCCTCCTTCTCCACGGCCTCCACGCGGGCCATTCCCTCTACGATTCCGGAAAACATATAAGCAGGTGTTTCTATTAAGCAAGTGTTTCTACGCCCCGTCTTTCAATGTCGCGACACAGGGTCTTGGGAGCGTGTCTGAATTTTTTACAAAAATAATCAAAAATCCCGTACCTCGCAAATAAGTAGTTCTGAAAAATAAATGAACACATAAAATTTAGATGTTTTTGAGGCGATTTGAGTGCGGAATGAGGGAGAATACGTATGTATTCGACTGAATGACAAGCTCAAAGCGGCCAAAAACAGCAAATTTTATGGTTCAAGATTTTTCAAGAACTGCTTTAAAACAAGTATCGTTTAATTTTTCAGAACTACTTATCGCCCGTTTTTTCAAGAAAATCAATGACGCAATCATGAAAAATTTGGCTGTTTCGGCAAAAATTCGTAATTTTGCGGCGAGTTTGTAATCTCTGCCCGGCAATTGGGTGCCAGAGGCATATTGCAAGCGATAACCAATACATTATCATTCAAAGACAATGGACTTAATCAAGATTGCCGAAGAGGCATTTGCAACCCCCAAGAAAGAGTTTCCCCAGTTCGGCCCCGGCGACACCATCACGGTGGCATACCGCATCAAGGAGGGTAACAAGGAGCGTATCCAGCAGTATCGCGGCGTAGTGATCCGCATCAACGGCGAGGGCGACAAGAAGCGTTTCACCGTCCGCAAGATTTCCGACGGAATCGGCGTGGAGCGTATCTTCCCCATCGAGTCCCCCTTCATCGAGTCGATCACCGTCAACAAGTATGGCCGCGTGCGTCGCGCCAAGCTCTACTACCTGCGCAACCTCACCGGCAAGAAGGCCCGCATCAAAGAGCGCATCGTCAAGAAGGCCAAATAACCTTACCCACCGCTCGAACATCCATCATAAAGTCCGGATCCGCCCTATCGGCAGCTCCGGACTTTACTCTATTTCCCGCGATGTCCTTACGTTTATGCGTGTATATCAATCGTTATGTATCCGTCAGGGTGTGAACAACACAGGGGCATCGCGGTTGTTATATATTAGGAGGGAAAGGGTCACGCTACACGTGAAGTAAAATTCTTAATTACACGTAAGTAAAAAATCTGAATATAATTCAAGTAAAAAAGATGTCAAAGAAAGCACTCCTTATTATCCTTGACGGATACGGAATCGGCGACCACGGCAAGGACGACGCCATTTTCAATACCCCCACTCCCTATATCGACTCGCTTGTGGCCGAGTATCCCCACTCCAAGCTCCAGGCCAGCGGCGAGGACGTTGGTCTGCCTGCGGGACAGATGGGCAATTCCGAGGTGGGACACCTCAACATCGGCGGCGGCCGCGTGGTGTATCAGGATCTGGTGAAAATCAACCGCGCCATTGCCGATGGCAGTTTCGCGGCCAATCCCGAGATCAAGTCGGCTTTCTCATACGCCAAGGAGCACAATGTGCCCATCCACTTCATGGGCCTCTGCTCCACGGGGGGCGTGCACTCCTCGCTTGACCATCTCTATGCCCTGTGTGACACGGCGAAGAGCTACGGCCTGGACCGCGTCTATATCCACGCTTTCATGGACGGCCGCGACACCGACCCGCGCAGCGGAGCCGGATTCCTCAAGGATGTCGAGGAGCATTGCTCCAAGAGCGCGGGCACGATCGCTTCCGTCATCGGACGCTACTACGCCATGGACCGCGACCACCGCTGGGACCGCCTCAAGGAGGCGTATAACCTTCTGGTCTACGGCAACGGCCGCGAGACCGACGATGTGGTGAAGGCCGTCGAGGAGTCTTACGCCGAGGGTGTGACCGACGAGTTTATCAAGCCCATCGTCAACGACCGCGTGGACGGACGTATCGGCGCCGGCCATGTTGTGGTATTCTTCAACTACCGCAACGACCGCGCCAAAGAGCTCACCACCGTACTCACGCAGCACGCCGAGGATGGCATGAACCCCATCCCCGACCTGCAGTACTACTGCATGACCCCCTACGACGATTCCTTCAAGGGCGTGCACATCATCTTCAATAAGGCCGATGTGGACAACACCCTGGCCGAATATCTCTCCTCCAGGCAGCTCAAGCAGCTCCACATCGCCGAGACCGAAAAGTATGCCCACGTGACGTTCTTCTTCAACGGCGGACGCGAGAAGCCCTTCGAGGGTGAGGACCGCATCCTCGTGGCCTCCCCGAAGGTGGCCACATACGACCTGCAGCCCGAGATGTCGGCCCCCGAGGTGACGGAGAAACTCGTGGCCGCCATCGACACGGAGAAGTATGATTTCATCGTGGTCAATTTCGCCAACGGCGACATGGTGGGCCACACGGGCGTGTATCCGGCCATCCAGAAGGCGGTGGAGACGCTTGACGTCTGCGTGAAGAAGGTGGTGGAGGCCGCCAAATCCCACGGCTACGAAGCAATCATCATCGCCGACCACGGCAACGCCGACCACGCCATCAACGAGGACGGCACTCCCAACACCGCACATTCCCTCAACCCCGTGCCCTTCATCTACGTAGGAGACAAGAGCGCCACAGTGCGCGACGGCCGTCTGGCCGATGTGGCCCCCTCCATCCTGCATATCCTCGGTCTGCCCAAACCCGAGGAGATGACCGGCGAGGACCTGATTTCCAACAAGTGATGCTAAAAAACGCAATAGGAAAGATAAGCCTCGCGGCTGCCATGCTCGTCATGGCGGTCGCGGGGCTTCGCGCTTCAGCCGAGAAGCTGGTGCTGCTCCACACCAACGACACACACTCCCTCATCGAGCCTGACGCCAAGGGACGCGGAGGCGTGATTCAGCGCAAGGCCATCTTTGACAGCGTGCGCCGCGCCGACAGGAACGTGATGCTCATCGACGCCGGAGACGCCGTGCAGGGCACGCTCTATTTCAAGTTTTTCAAGGGTGACGTGGAGTATCCGGTGATGAATATGCTCGAATACGACATCCGCATCCTCGGCAACCATGAGTTTGACAACGGCCTTGAGGAGATGGCCCGTTACTGGAAAGGGGACAAATCTCACAGGCTTTCCACCAACTACGACTTCACCGGCACTCCCGCCGAGGGGATCTTCGACCCCTGGTACGTGAAGAAAATCGGCGGGAAGACCGTCGGCTTCATGGGTATAAACGTGGACCCCGAGAGCCTGATAGCGAAGGCCCACTACGAGGGGATGAAGTTTCGCGACGTGCTGCGCACGGCCAACGAGACGGCGGCTTTCCTCAAGGAAAAGAAGCATTGCGATCTCGTGGTGGCCGTCACGCATATCGGATACGAGAAGGAGAACGACAAGACCACCGATGTGGAGCTCGCCCGCGGAAGCCGTGATATAGACATCATCATCGGCGGACACAGCCATACGCTCGTCAATCCCTCCAATCCCGGGGAGTTTCCCTATCTAATACCCAACGCCGAGGGACGCGACGTGCTCGTGGCGCAGACCGGCAAGTCGGGGCTGTACGTAGGACGCATCGAGATCGACCTGGACCGCTACGGGAAAGGGAAGTCTCCCGACGGCTCGGCGATCGATTATTCCCTCATACCCGTCACCGACCGTTTCCCGGCTGAAAAGAGAGACCGCAGACTGGAGGCCTTCGTGGATTCCTTCCGCCAGCGCGTCGACTCCGTGAACGCCCGCAAAATAGCGTGGAACGCCCGCGAGATGAAAAACTATCACCGCACCGGAGCTTTCCCCAACTGGACGGCCGATTTCGGAAAATGGTACGGCTCACTGGTGGCCGACAGCCTGCGTGCCGCTGGCCACGACGTCGGCCCCCTGGATTTCTCGATCATGAATGTCGGCGGCATCCGCTCCTCATGGGCCGAGGGTCCCGTCACGGAGGGACAGGTGCTCTCCACCTTCCCCTTCTCCAACCATATGGTACTCATGCGACTCAAGGGGGCGGACCTCGTGGAGACCATGCGCATGGCTGCCCGCAAGGGGGGCGAGGCCATAAGCGACGACCTGAGGGTGATAACTGACGGCGAGGGCGATGTGATGCACGTCCTGCTCCACGGCGAGGAGGTAGATCCCGAAAGGGAATATCTGATGATGACCATAGACTATCTGGCGTGGGGCAACGACGATATGGTGCCCCTGGCCAACGGCGAGTGGGTGTGGCGCGAGGAGACGGAGATGGCCGCCCCCATGATGCGCTACATCAACCATCTCACATCACTCGGTCTCCCGGTGATGTCCGATCCCAATCCCCGTTTCGTAAAGAGGGTGGATCTAAACAGCGAGACGGATGAGGACGATGATGAGGAGGATGACGATTGATCTGCGACGAGTGGCGAGCGTTGCCTGCTCTATTGCTATTGCCGGGTGGCTGCTTTGCTCCTGCGGACACTCCGGAGGAGGGAGTACCCACGTGGTGGACTCCGATGCCCTCGACTCCATTCCCGACATCGTGTATGACGTGACTTACGAGGCGAAAGCCTGGGCCGACTCGATGCTTTCCACGATGACCACGGAGGAGAAAATCGGACAGCTCTTCATGCCCGCCGTCTACGCCACGGCCGATGCGGCCACGATGCAGACCGTGAGAAGCTGGATAGAGGATTCACGCATCGGGGCGGTGATGATGCTGCGCGGCGACCTGGAATCTGCTTCGCGCCTCTCGCGCTTCATCGACAGTCTATCCACGGTGCGCCCCTTAGTGGCCATTGATGCGGAGTGGGGACTGGGTATGAGGCTGAAGGATGCCCCCGTATTCCCGGCCAACGGACTGATAGACGGAAGCGTGACGGCGGAGACTATGCACGAATATGGAGCCGAGGTGGCGCGGCAGTGTCGCCTTGCGGGCATCAATGTGGTGCTCGGGCCCGTGCTCGACGTTTCCCCGGCCTCGGGCAAGGGGGTGATGGGAAACCGCACCCTGGGTTCCGATCCAGAGCGCGTGGCGGCCCTTGGCGTGGCCTACGCACGCGGTCTGGAGGAGGGAGACGTTATGAGCGTGGCCAAGCACTTTCCGGGCCATGGCTCCCCTTCGGGTGATTCGCACCGCACGCTCCCCGTGATCGATCGCAGCCTGGAGGCGCTCCGCAACTGTGACCTGATACCTTTCGAGCGATACGTGTCCGCAGGGCTATCGGGCATAATGGTGGGGCATCTCGCCGTGCCCTCCATCGACCCCCGGCGCCGCCCGGCCGCCGTCTCCCCTGTGGTGATGCAGGATCTGCTGCGCGAGGATATGGGATACCGCGGACTGGTGCTGACCGACGCCCTCAACATGGAGGGGGCAAGCGGATATGGTGCCGTGGAGGCCCTCAGGGCCGGTGCCGACATAATAGTGGCCCCTGCCGAGGTCGGGCCGGAGATTCATATAGTCAACGAGGCCGTACATGACGGACGCCTCCCCATCGGCACCGTCGACGACCGTTGCCGCCGGGTGCTCTTCTACAAATACCTGGTGTCGGTGCCCGCCCCCGGGAGCCTGGGAGAGGTCAACACCATCCACAGCGCTCGCATAGCCGAGCGTCTGCGCGGCGAAGACCCCGCGAAATAATAATGTCTAAATTGGTTTAAAAAACAGTCACGTTCTAAACCTTTTGTCGGGATCCGGCGTTAAAAAATCAAAACAAGAAACTTTAAAGATTTTACCACTATGAACGAACATGACAGACATATAAGGGAAAACGAGAGGAGAAACGAAGCTCCCAACGCAGATATGATAGCCGACAGCATGAAGGCCGAAGGCAAGAACCGCAAGCGCCACAACACTTTCAACATCAATCGTCTCTGGCTTTGGCTCGGCGTGATAGTGCTCATCTTCATCCTCCTCTACTGGCTCTTCGCCATCGGCACGATGGGCGACATCATGGATTGGTTTAACGGCTGATCACCCCCCCTCTCCTCCCCCCGGCCGGGTAAAAGAAAAAAGCGGTCCGGAAGCAACGATGCTTCCGGACCGCTTTTTTCACAGCTCGTGGCCGATAAGGCTCACTTGCCTGCGATATGGTCTGATACCGACAGGGAGGCGCGACCCTTGGCGCGACGACGTGCGATTACCTTGCGGCCGTCTTTCGTGGCCATTCTCTCACGGAATCCATGCTTGTTGACCCTGCGGCGGTTTGAGGGCTGGAATGTTCTTTTCATCTTACGGTGATATTATGATTTTTGATTATTCGGGGTTTTCGGACTGCAAAATTAGAAAATTCTTTTGGAATACCCAAAAAATCAGTAAAAAAAGTGCATCTTCGGGCTTCCGGGGCGGCGTAAGGGGCGTTTTCCGTTGGCCGTTTCAAACTATTTTCGTAATTTTGCACTTCCAAACAGCTTGGAAACACATCGGAATGTGTTTAAATTCAAACTCAATCTTAAAGACAACCGAATAAAAAAACAGTCATAACGTTATGATGAACGCCCAAGACATCAAGAACGGCACCTGCATCCGCATGGACGGCCGTCTCTATTTCGTAATCGAGTTCCTTCACGTGAAGCCCGGCAAGGGCAACACCTTCATGCGCACCAAGCTGAAGGACGTGGTGGACGGCCGCGTGCTGGAGCGCCGCTTCAACATCGGCGAGAAGCTCGAGGACGTGCGCGTGGAACGCCGCCCCTACCAGTATCTCTACGCCGACGGCAACGACGACATCTTCATGAACAACGAGACCTTCGAGCAGATTCCCATCAACAAGGAACTCGTCACCGGCTCCGCCTTCATGAAGGAGGGTGACACCGTGGAAGTTGTCAGCGACTCGTCCACCGACACCGTGCTCTATGCCGAAATGCCCATGAAGACCGTCCTGAAGGTGACCTACACCGAGCCGGGTCTCAAAGGCGACACCGCCACCAACACCCTCAAGCCCGCCACAGTCGAGACCGGCGCCACCGTGCGCGTGCCCCTCTTCATCACCGAAGGCGAGCTCATCGAAGTCGACACCCGCGACGGCAGCTATGTCGGCCGCGTGAAGGCATGAGGCTTTTCTCGATAATAGTACCCGTCTACAACCGTCCCGACGAAGTGGCCGACCTGCTGGAGAGCCTGGCGCGCCAGACCGACTCCGGCTTTGAGATCGTGCTCGTCGAGGATGGTTCCACCGTGCCTTGCAGGGAGCAGGCCGACGCCTATGCGCCGCGCCTCTCCCTGCAATATTTTTTCAAATCGAACGAGGGGCGAAGCATAGCCCGCAACTACGGCATGGAGCGCGCCCGGGGCGATTTCTTCGTCTTTGTGGATTCCGACTGCATCCTCCCCGAGGACTACGTGGCCTCCCTGCGCCTCGCACTCGACCGCGCCGAGGCGGCCGGCGAACCGGTGGAATGCTTCGGCGGCCCGGACGACGCCCACGAGTCGTTCACCCCCACGCAGAAGGCCATCAATTTCGCCATGACATCATTCCTCACCACCGGCGGCATACGCGGCGGCAAGGTCAGCATGGAGAAATTCGTGCCCCGCACGTTCAACATGGGCTTCTCACGCGAGGTCTACGACAGGGTGGGAGGATTTCGCGAGATGTTCAGCGAGGACATCGACATGAGCACCCGCATCCGCCTGGCCGGATTCTCGCCGCGCCTGCTGCGCGACGTCAGGGTGTTTCATAAGCGCCGCGGCGACCTGCGCAAGTTCTGGCGCCAGGTGCACGTATTCGGAATGTCGCGCATCACCCTCCAGCTCCTCTATCCCGGCTCGATGAAGGCCGTGCACTGGGCCCCGGCCCTCTTTGTCATCGGCTCGTCGGCGCTCCTCATCGCAGGGATATGGTGGCATTGGCTCTGGATACCCCTCGCCCTGTATCTCCTGCTCCTCCTGGCCGGAGGCACGATGCAGACCGGAAGCCTGGCCACCGGCTTCAGGGCATTGGCCGCCTCAATGGTGCAGCTCTGGGGCTACGGCACGGGATTCATCCGGGCATACGTGTGGAAGATTCTTCTGCGTCACGGGCGCAACGAGGCCCAGGAAATAGAGATGAGGCGTGGAAAATGAGTTCGAGACCATAGACTACGGAGTCGCCCGCGTAAAGGACTGGAACCCCGATATGCGCCCCCGCGAGAAGGCGAAGCAATACGGCATGTCGGTGCTCTCCAAGTCCGAACTGCTGGCCATCATCCTGCGCAGCGGCCGCAAGGGGTATCCGGTGACACGCATGTGTGCCGACATCCTCGCCGCCAACGACGACTCGCTGATGCGCCTGGCCCAGCGCCAACCCGCCGAACTGCTCGCCTTCCACGGCGTGGGCGAGGCCATGGCCCTCCAGATTCGGGCCATCATCGAACTGGGAAAGCGAATGAACCTCGAGAGCATCGGCACCAAACCCACCATACGGTGTGCCGAAGACATCTACCAGTTCATGCGCCACACCCTCGGTGGACTCGACCATGAGGAGATTCACGCCCTCTTTCTCAACCGTCGCAACCAGGTGATGGAGACACGCATGATCACCTCCGGAAGCGCGACGGCCTCCCTCTTCGACACCAAGATGATACTCCGCCAGGCCATCTTCGCCGGGGCACAGGGCCTCATCATGTGTCACAACCATCCCTCCGGCAACCTCATGCCCTCTCCCCAGGATGACAAGATTACGCGGTCGCTGCTCAAGGGGTGCAACGCCATAGACCTGCGGCTTCTCGACCACGTGATAGTCACCGCCAACGGATACTACTCATACGCCGACAGCAACCGGCTGCACGAGTGACCGTCCCTCCTCCTCTACCATACATTTGCACTACTTCCATATACTTAAGTTAGCTTGACACTACCATTTGATTGACTTATGAATAAATTCCTGCATGTTCTTCTCGCGGCGGCGGCTCTATCCTCCGCCGCACAGGCCCACGAGCTCTATCTGCGCGGAGACCTGAACGGATGGAGCCTCTCGGATCAGTTCACCCGCGAGGGAGACCTCTATTCCATCCATCTCCCCTCTCTCGACGGCTCTTTCAAAATCGCCACTTCCGATTGGGCCACCATCGACTTAGGCGCACCCGGCTACACCGACGAACTGCGCGCCGTCACTGGTTCCGGAGAATACTTCACGGCAGTGGCCGGGCCCAATTTCGAGGCCTCCGGGCTTTCAAACGTGGTCATCTCCCTCACCATCCCCGATGACCTCTCGCAGGCGGAGGTATGGCCTCCGGTCATTACCGTGGCATGCGACCAGGCCCCCCTTGATCCCGACTACCGCGACTACGGCGAGCGCTCCACACTTCTCCCCACGCGCACTCTCCCTACCCTCTACATAGAGACGGCCGACATCATGCGCTGGCGCAATCTCCCCGACAAGAGCTACCGCGACGGCGTATACTGGCTCGAACCCAACGGCCATGACGTTGAGGCCCTCGGTTCCGCCGACGAACCCCTCCCCCTCGAGATAAAGGCACGCGGCAACTATACCCGCACGGCCTACTCCAAGAAACCCTACAAGCTCAAACTCGGAAAGAAGCAGAAGCTCTGCGGACTCTCGAAAAGCAAGCATTTCGCGCTCCTCGCCCACGCCGATGACGACAAGGGATTCATGCGCAATTTCGTGGGTTTCAACCTCGGAAAGCGCATCGGGCTCCCCTGGACACCTTCGGAGTATCCCGTGGAGCTGGTCATCAACGGTGACTACCGCGGACTCTACTTCCTCACCGAGAGCATTCGCGTGGAGGATGGCCGCATAGAGATCGCCGAACTCGAGGATGAGGAGACAAATCCCATACTCTGCTCCGGCGGCTATCTCGTGGAGCTTGACAACTATGTGGAGGATAACCAGATCCGTATGCCCGAGGCCGGGGGTTGGGCCACTCTCATGATAACTCAGGACACGCCCGAGGTCTACTCCCCGATTCAGACCCGGTTTGTCACGGATCAGTTTACAGCGATGAACTCTCTTGTAGAAAACCGCAGCGACGAGCTCTGGAGCTATCTCGACCTGGATGCCGCCGCCCGCTATTACATCGTGGAGGAGAGCATCGACCACTGGGAGTCGTATCACGGGAGCACCTACCTCTTCCGCGACCGCGGCGAGGGTCAGAAGTGGATTTTCTCACCACTTTGGGACTGCGGCAACGCCTTCACGACATGGGACTGCGAAAGCTATTTCACGCACCGCGCCATGTTTGGCAACACCTGGATCGGGCTGATGCGCGAGAACGCACGCTTCATGGCCAAGGTGAAGGAAACCTGGCGATGGTTTGAGGCTCAGTGTCTTCCCGGCATCGAGAATGACATCGACAGCCGCGCCGACATGATTCGCAGTGCCGCCATGCGCGACGCCCTCCGTTGGAAAGATGCCCCCCGCCCCGATGCAAGCGCCGAACAGACGTCTCCACAGAGAGTGAAGGTCAACGAAGACCTTGACGATGATGTGCAGTATGTGAAGGGTGTGCTTGCCCGCAAGACGCAGTGGCTCGCCAACCAGTGGAAAACGCAAGGCTCCGTGAGCGAACCGTCACGCGACCTCACCCCGGCCGCCCCGCTGCCCGAGTATGTGTTGCTTGACAACAGCGTCAACATCCCCGTGATCGAAGAGGGTGTGGAAGTAGTCGCCTGGCACGACATGATGGGCCGCCGCCTCGTCAACCCGGCACCCGGCACCCTCTGCATCGCCACCCTCTCGGACGGCACCACCCGCAAACTCATCATCCGCTAAACCGTAGAGGAGGCTTCCCCAACCTCCTCACAACCGGCAAAGTATAGGAGGCAGGGATGCCTCCTATACTTTTATTCGCCGCTCGTCACTGTCAAAGGGCGGACGGCCACCTGCATGGCGGGATCGGCGGCGCGCCGCGACTCGAGCCAGCGATGGAACGTTTCCGCCGTGAGTTCCCGCAGCCCCGTATCGGCGCTGCTGCGGCTGTCGATGGGCTTCACGTATTCGTTGGGCGAGAAAATGGCATAGAGTATATTGCGCTCCACCGGCCGGGAGGCCGTCATACGGTACTGCTCGGCATCGCCCGCCATAGAGGAGAAGAACAGGTATTCCCTACCCCCCTCCACCTCCTTGCTTCCGGCCCGCTCCGAATAGAAGGGCAGCATACGGTACACCATCCCGTTGTCATCTTCGAGAAAAACCGTCAGATACCCGTCAACCGCCGACGCGAACCTCATCAGTATACGGTCGCCGTCGGCGAATGTGTTGTCTTCCGTCATCGCGTCATTGCGAAGCACCTTGAGCGTCATGTCGGCCTTGTTGTTTGCCACGGGACGGGCACGGCCGCGCACGCGGCACGTGATCACGATGTCATCGCCCTCCATGCCGCACGTGAACTCAGGCTGACCGATGGTCTCGACCCACTCGCCCCTCACGGCCGCAGTCGCCAGAGACCAGTAGTCAGAGCCTTCCCCCGTCTCGGAGACACGTTTATCGACGCGAGTATGATCCGAAAGAAGGGTCCCGAACTCATCGGCCACGGCGTTGATCATCGCCCTTTCGAGAGCGATCTGCTCGCCCCGGTCGCGCGCCACATTCCTCGGCAGATAGTAGACATAACGTCCCTCCACCTCCCGCAGCTTCTCCGCGTGAACCCCGCCGCCTGCTACACCGACAGCCAGTACCATCCCGGCGATCCCATATAACCGCATATCCATTTGTATTTACACCATTGAGAATTTTTTCGTATATCGTGGGTTTACCGTGCATTGTGGCCTCGATACATCGCGCCCACAACATTGCCCAGAAGATTGCCCGCAATGTCGACCATCGCGCCCGCAACATATCCCCACACGACATTAATTACGTCGGGAATTTACTGCCCGTATTCTAATCGTCGGTGTTGCCAACATTCTCACATACATTTAATTCTTTTTCAATGTATATCATACCATTAAGTAAGTCGTAAAAATTAATTTATACTAAGCCGCATGGGCAAAATTGATAT
>CAMWLC010000037.1 GCA_947174995.1 uncultured Porphyromonadaceae bacterium | reverse complement strand
AAACCAGCAGATTTACAGTCTGCCCCATTTGGCCACTCTGGTATTCGCCCTGAATGTGAGTGCAAAATTACGGCAAAAATCCGGAATATCCAAATTTTCGCCGCAATTTCATTCATTTTTTACAGTTCACGGAGTTCTGCACAGTGATAACAGTCGCGTCAGATGGAGAGACGGCGCAGGGTGGCGAGGAGCTCGCGGTTGATGGGCTTGTCGTTCTTGATGGCCTTGGTGAAAGGGACGTAGACGATCTCGTCGTTCTTGATGCCGATCATGACGTTGCGCTGGTCGTCGAGCAGGGCGTCAACGGCTGCCGCTCCCATGCGAGAGGCGAGGATGCGGTCGTGCGCCGTCGGGCTGCCGCCGCGCTGGAGATGGCCCAGGATGGAGACACGCACGTCATAGCCCGGATATTCGTTCTTCACGCGCTCAGCCAGTCCCATCGCCCCACCCGTGATCGGAGACTCGGCCACGAGCACTATCGATGAGTTCTTCGACTTGCGGAAGCCGTTCTGAATGAGTTCCGCCAGCTGATCCACCTCCGTTGAGATCTCGGGGATGATGGCCGCCTCGGCTCCTGCCGCGATAGCGCCGTTCAGGGCCAGGAATCCGGCATCGCGCCCCATGACTTCGATGAAGAAAAGACGTTCGTGAGATGTGGCCGTGTCACGAATCTTGTCCACACAGTCCATGATAGTGTTCAGGGCCGTGTCATAGCCGATGGTGGAGTCCGTGCCGTAGAGGTCATTGTCGATGGTGCCCGGCAGACCGATGATGGGGACATTGAACTCGTTGCCGAAAATTCTAGCACCCGTGAGCGAGCCGTCGCCGCCGATGACGCATAGGGCGTCGATGCCGCGGCGCTTCATCGTGTCGTAGGCGCACTGGCGTCCCTCGGGGGTCTGAAACTCCTTGCAGCGTGCTGTCTTCAGGATCGTGCCACCACGCTGTATGATGTTTGACACATTTTGGGTGGAGAACTCCTCGATCTCATCTTTAATGAGGCCACTGTATCCACGGTAAATACCGTATACTTTGAAATTGGAGTATATCGCGGCGCGAGTGACGGCGCGGATGGCGGCGTTCATGCCGGGGGCATCGCCTCCGGAGGTGAGTATGCCTATCGACTTGATGTTGTTCATGCAGTTTCTATATTTTGATTTGGTTTGACCCGGGGTTTCCCAAGACTGCTAAATTACAAAATCTTTCTTTACAAAGAAAGATTTTGGCGATTTTTTTACTTTGTAAAGAACAATTTTCCCGGAATTTTAGCTGCCGGTTGACCCGGAATAGTGATTGGGAAGAGGTGCGGACATAGTGGAGATATTTGGAGATTTGGCCTTTTTGTGCTATCTTTGCACGGTAAACGGGCAGCGGAGATACCTCCGCTGCATCTCGCTGGTCCGGGTTCCGAAAGGACATCGGCTTGTGAGTTATGTTTATAGGGGGGGGGTAATTGCTTGTATGTCAGGTAGTTAGAAAAAGGGTGGTATAATTAAGAGTAATAACCACTTAAAAGAAAGGACCTAAAAAATGACTAAGAGCTGACTATGGTGAGGCAGGGATCACATGATCACGGTTTCCGGATCCCTGCAGGAGATTTCGATTCAAAACGACCACCAACCTGACAAAATTAATGAAACAAAGAATAATTCCACTTTTGCTGGCCGTTATTGCATTTTTTGCGGTATCGGCCTCGGTGACGTATGTGGTGACAGCAGCCGTAACGCCGGTTGCCGACACCGCGGTGACGTCAAAAGTAATCAATTTCAAAGGCTCGTCCGGCAGCACGGCTACCGGCACCCTGGGCGACCAGGTGAAAACAGGCACGGATCCCTGGCAAGGAATCTGGACCAGCACCCAGACAGGCACGGCCCCGTCCGATCTCCAGCTGAAGGTGACGACTACGGGAGGATATATTTATCTGACCGGGACCACCAGCGCTACGATGTATTTATTCATAAATCGCCCGGAGATCACCATTAATTTTACCCCCACAGATCCCGAATGGTATGTCAAAAGCATAAAATATACCTTTTATGCACGCAACGAGACCACCGTCCTGGAGACAAAGGGAGAACAGAGGAATCTACAGAAAGGCACTAACACTGCCGTCACGGTAGACTACGAAGAAACAGACACTCCGGTCTTCAATATCTCCGGACTGACCGTGCCTGAGACTTTGTCATCCAGCTCCATGCCCTATATAGCCAATGTAGTCGTCACCCTTAACAAAAGGTCGGGCAGCACGCCTGTGACACCCGATCCTCCCACGCCGGATCCCCCGACGCCCGTGGAGCAGGATGTCAAAATAAGCGTAAGCACCTCGACGGGCTCCTACGATGCCTCAAGTCTGAAATGGACAAGCACGCAGAGCGACCCGACAGGAGTGACGATGACCGGAGATGGGCTGTCAAACACTTCGTGGTATAGCGGCACCAACTACGACTTCACCGTCACCTCCACATCTGGCAAGCTGACATTCGCCTCCACTGTGCCGGGATACTATGTGAGCGGATACACGTTCAAGGCCCTGGCATACGCGGCAAACAGCGTCGAGGCCAACGGCAAGACCACGAACCTCTCGGCTTTCAACGCGAGGGCCATCACCGCTTCCGACATACAGGAGGGCACTCCCGCAGTAGCTGTATTCAAAAGCGGCAACGCCAACCAAATGTGGGAAATCTCGGCGATAAGCGTAACCCTGAAGAAGGGCACCGGCACGGTGACTCCCGACCCTAAACCCGACCCTGATCCGGACCCGAAACCGGACCCCGATCCGGAAGTTTCGGAGGTGAAACTGCGTGTCAACAAATCAAACGGCACATTCGCCGGAAACAACTGGACAAGCACTCAGACCACTCCCTCGGGGGCGGTGCTCATGTCGAAGGGAAGCAGCACGACTGCTTCTACTCTGAACAATGATGTGGCCATCTACGGCAACGCAACCACTACATTCACCCTGGAGGCCACCGCAGCCGGATGGTATGTCAGCGGATACTCCTTTGACGCCACCAACTGGCAGTCATACACAAGAACCATAAACGCCAATGGCACCTCAACATCCATAGCGAAGGAGAAGAGCGGCACCGTGAAGGTTGAGAATCTTGAGCAAGGCACCTCCGCCATCATAATATTCGACAATAACGGAGGCACCATCGACTGGGAGATAAATAATTTCTACGTCACTCTGAAGAAGGGGGTAATCAAGGAGCCGGAGCCGGATCTCGAAGTTCCGGCAGGGGCTTTCGGATTTTATATCAATTCCTCCACCGGCCAAGGATCATCCACCGACTGGGAGAGCACGGAACGCACGCCCGGCGTAGGGCTTCTGAGTTCGGGAGCGGCCATGAACTACTTCTCCTCATACGTGTACGTGGATTTCCAGAATTCCACCAACACCGGCACCCTGACCCTGCAGCCCACCCCGGGATACTATGTAAGCGATTACAGCTTCACGGCGGTCGGCACTCTGATCAGCC
This sequence comes from uncultured Porphyromonadaceae bacterium, assembly GCA_947174995.1. Lineage (GTDB taxonomy): Bacteria > Bacteroidota > Bacteroidia > Bacteroidales > Muribaculaceae > Lepagella. The sequence goes on along the minus strand of CAMWLC010000037.1, from coordinate 21,604 downwards.
TGTCAGGCAACGGTGTCGGCCCTGTCAATGCCAATATAAACGGCGAGAAGATGACGGCCAAGGATATTCCCGTAGGCACTCCGGCTGTGATCAATTACAGCTTCTCCGGCTCCCAGGGAAGCCAGAAGAATTTCGAGCTGCGGAATTTCCGCGTCATACTCAAGCCTCTCCCTGCGGTGACACTGGAGGCGGTGACACTGACCAATGCCTCCACCGGTCAGGCTCTCAGGCTTGATTCGGCCACGGGAGACCTTTCGCTGTCAACACCCGATGCCGCCGATCAGGATCAGCTGTGGGTGGTCATGCTCAACGACGACCATAGCGGAGAGTATGTGCGCCACTACGCGACGGGACGCTACCTGCGTGTGCCGGAGCTTGCCGGGGGGCGCTACGCGGCCGTCAAGGTGGCTGCGCCGGAAGACGGCAGGATGCTCTATAGGCTGAATTACGCAAACAGCGAAAAGACCCGGGCCTCGTTCCCCCTGAAGAATAATCCGGCAGGACGCCTTCTGGGTATCTCCGGTGGTGTGGCTGCGGGAGTGTCCGACTCGGATGCCACCGCCATGTGGAATCTCCAGGCCTCCTCTCAGATCACAGACGAGATGATCCGGGCCAGGAAGAGTGACTGGGATGCAAATGAACTGACAAGGGCCGTCGAGGTCAATAAGACCACGGGCACACTCACCAACAGCGAGGGTAACACGTCGTCGGTGTGGGGAAGTGTCATGACAAGCTCGAACCGCACCATCGGGAAGCTGACCCTCAGCTGTCCGGCCAACAACATGCAGTGGAACGGAGACAATCTCGATGCCCGCACGGGATCGGGCGGTAACTCCACCTATACACTGACGCTCGACAGCCCGGACTGGTATATCACAGGCTATTCGTTTGTAGCGAAAAACGTGTCGGCTAACCAGAATGTCACCATCACCACGCCGGTGAATACATTCACGACCTCGGCCAACGGTACTCAGGTCGACGTGAGAGGCCTGATACAGGACCGCAACGTGGCGATGACTTTCAGCGGTCCCAACAGCGGGACCCTGCTTCAGGATTTCAAGGTGTATGTAGCTCCCAGAAAGGAATACAACACCTACCGCATAGCCAGCAAGAGCGCGGGCAAAGTGCTGAAGTCGGATGAGGAGAGCGGAGCCCTCACCCTTGTGGATCCTGCCGATGAGGACTGGAGCCAGATGTGGGTGAGGGAGACGCCGGCCAACGGAGAGGGTGTCTACCTGCGCAATCTGGCTACGGGACGCTATCTGGTGTCTCCTCTCGCGCTTGATGCCGGGTGGTTATCTCGCCGGACTCCGGTTGTTGATGACCCGTCGATGCTCATGACCATGGACCTCCCCGCGCTGTCCGACGAGGTGACCATCTTCCCCCGTGGCAATGCCGCAAGCGGCGTGATGGCTGCCGGCAGCGGGGAGAGTGTCGTCGGCAAGACATCGGGCGATGCCGCCTCGGTGTGGATCTGGAGCGGTGTCGAGGGTGTGACCCCGGAGAAGGTGGCGAGCCTCAAGGCCGCCTGGAGCCCCTGGCCTATCGATCTGCGCCCGGGAGGAATTTACCGTATAAAGAACACTCTCTATACTGACCGCTCGATGTCGGGAGGAACCCCGGGCACCATCTACACCCAACCCACTGACGGAAACGACTACTCCCAGCTCTGGATTCTCGAGGAGAAGCCGGGAGCTCAGGGTTTCTACATGCGCAATCTCAAGACAGGTAACCTGGTGGTAGCCTCACGCGCGCGGTCGGCCGTATGGACAACCCAGTTCGCGCCGACACCCAATGACGCCAACATGCTGCTCAACTTCCTGCCGAGCGGAAGCGGGTGGTATATCAACACCATGCTTGATCTGGGGAGCACGGCCGACGGCTATCTGTATGGCTACGCCCATGACCCGTCAAGCCATGACGTGAAGGGATGGTCCAACACGCCGGCCTCCAAATGGGATCTTGTCGAAATCACCGACCTCTCTCAGGATGTCATCGACGGTCTGAAGGCGAAGTGGTGTGTCACGGAGGTGAAAGCCGGAAAGGCCTATCGTTTCCGCAACACCCTCTACGGTGACCTGATGATGGAAAACGGTAATCTCGGGGCGGTATGCACAGCCGACCGGGAGGACGACGCGACCATCTGGATATGTGAGGAGACTCCGTCCGGAAACGGTTTCTTCATGCGTAACTTCTCGAGCGGACGGGTGCTTCAGAGTCCCCGCACGCAGAACGGCGCGTGGACCCTCAACAGGGATTACATGCCCGCCGACGAGATCGGGACGGCCATGAGCTTCCCGGTCCAGACCACAGGACTCAACATCACCACATACTCCACGCTTGACCAACCCGATTCCTACACTTTCGCTCATGAGAACGGCTCGAAGACTGTGTTGGGATGGGTGGCATCTTCCACGGCCTCCATATGGCATGTGGAGGAGTTGGCCGACATCACGCCGGAGGTGATTGCCGAGAAGAGACTGACCTGGGATATACTGAAGGACCACAATCTGGAGCAGACGGTGTATTCGATCTTCCGGGACAAGGCCTGCACGGAATTGCTGCCGGAATATGCCGCGATGTCGGTCGAGGAGCTGGAAGCTCACCCGACCGTAAGTCTTCTGCCGAAGACACTGCGTGACATGGTGATCAAGGTCCGTACCGACGAATGGGCGGAGACAGATGACTCCGAGGGTGGACCGAATCGAATCAGAGACTGGGATTACGAGCATGCCAAGAAGATGCGCGTGCAGCTGTATGAGCCATATTCCAACAGCAACGATGTGGCTGCATTGTTTGGCAATTATGCCTACAACAACTACTGTAACCCCACAGGTCTGCTCGCGGAAAAAGGGAAAAAACTCTATGTGATGGTAGACAATGCTCCCCGCCCGAATCAGTTCCTGACGCTGCATCTGTCTTATCTCTACGGAGTGGGAGACCTTCAGGGCACTCCCGGTGTCCCCCTCCGCAAGGGCCTTAATGTGATCCAGGTGCCTAATGACACGGTGGATGCCATGCCACACGTATGTATATACAATATCGCCAAGACGTGCGACGGAAAGACGAAACTCGCCACCCTTGATGAGTTTCCCGACATAAAGATTCATATAGAGGGTGGTGTGCTCAACGGCTACGTCAACACCGAAGGCGATGCGTTATACAGCAAGGATACCAACGAGGACTGGCTGTATTACAGCGAGCGTGCCCGCTCGCAGCGTTTCCCTGTCATATCTGATAAACTCACTTTCATTCTTGATATGTTCGACGGCGTAGGCACCAGTGGAAACTTCGTCGGTATGAAGAACGCCTTTAACCGCAACATTATCAGCAGCGGACAGACAGATCTGATTCTTGGCTTTAAAATGTTTGATGAACTGCTGGACATTGAGCTGGCCATGATGGGTCTTGTGAGTCCGGAAACTATCGACCGTCTCAAGGCAAGAGGATTTGACTTCTATGATCATTTAGGAAACGACGGTATCTCAAAGAATGATTATCATAAGTATGGCAATAACAAACTCCTCTTCATATCTGATTACGGATCGACTGCTCTCAATGCAACATGGTATCGTGTAGCCTATCCCGCAAGAGCTGTGAACGGAGCCCTCATGAGTATACAGGGTGGGGGTAACTGGGGTGTGGCCCATGAGTTCGGACACATGAACCAACCCCCGGTGAAATTTGCCGGCACCACGGAAATAACCGTAAACTTCTTCTCCGCGGTCGTGACGCATTATTATGATCTCCTCGGAGGCCGCAATCCGTTGCCTTCCGAGAAGATGAAAAATTTCAGAAGTGGCAAGAATATTTATAATTATGGTTTGTACGGGCAGGTGCACATGTGGTTCCAGCTCTGGGCCTACTATCATAAATTAGGCAGGAACAGAGTGTTCTCTCCCCGCCTCTTCGAAATGCTGCGCCAAGACCCCATCCGCCAGCTCAGACAGCCGAATGTGCCTGACGGCACACCCAATCCTATCAACATCAAGAAGGATCTGCTCCACTTCGTCAAGAAATGCTGCGAGGCGGCAGGAGAGGATCTTACGGATTTCTTCGAGGCGACAGGCGTATTCGTGCCCCTTCCGGCAAATGGTCTGAGGGTGGATGATTATGGCCTGATGACTCTCTACCTCTCGCAGGAGGATATAGATGAAGTCAAGAGCGAGATAGCAGCCATGGCGGCCGCCAATGGCTGGAAGAAAAACCGTGCCATCAAATTCCTTGACCATCGCGCCGGAATACTGCCCGCGGCCGGATCCATGGGTGGCTTTGACAATTTCCGCGAGGGTTCGATCTCCGGGACCTACCAATATTATTGCACCGGCTCCACAGTGCACGTTTCAGGTGGTAAGGGAGCCGTTGGATTCGATGTGAGAGCTAAAGACGGCACTCTTCTCGGCTACGGCACGGACAATTTCGAAATCAACCAGAAAGCAGCTGACATGCTGCTCGCAGGACAGGCCGACGTATATGCCATCAGCGGAAACAATGACATGGTCAAGCTCGTGTCTCTGTTGGAAACCGATGACATCCACGACCGCAAGAAGGCTCTTGACCTACTGATGGCGCATCCTTTCCTGCGGTATATTGATTCCGAGGAACGCACTTTGGGTGCTATTCGCCATGACGTGCTTCCCGAACTGACCGATCTCTATACAGAGCTCCGTGATATGTATGCAAAGGGGCTTATACACGAGTATAATGCCGAGGAGTATTGCTTGCGTCTGAACGCGTTGCTCACAGCATCCTGCAATATGCCCGTGCCTGAAAGCATAACCAATCAGGTCATAGATAATGCGGTGTATGTCTTTGACTCCAATGTACGCCACACCGGGGTGGGCCTGAAGCCGACAGACGACGGCAGCAAACTCACCTACGTGAAAGCCGGAGAAGTCAACTATGACGATCCGGCCCAACAGTGGAGATTTGAGCCCCTCGGGGACGGCGATTACGCGCTGCGTAACATAAAGACAGGCACTTATCTCACGGCACCCGGCACTGTGATAGGTAAGGATGTGACCCTCGACGTGGAAGAACGAAAAGGAAGTTTCGGTATCATAAGCAGAGACTCATGTAATATGGCTGTCAGCGGCAACAGATTCGATGCCTCCAGTATCGTATTCAACGGCACGAAGGTGGTCAACGGACGCTCCGTGCCCTCCGATGTGGGAACGGATACCGATGACCATAAGGATGGAAGATGGATCATCAGACTTCATCCGGAATGGAAGAAAATCAATCTCGCCGATGACATCAGGGTGCTGATCGACAAATCGGAAATCCTGCTGACCGAATGTGATGATTCAGAAGAGGAGATAGCGGAACTGCGCAAGGATCTTCGTGAAGCCATTACAGTTGGTCAGGAGAATGTGGACGAAATACTCCACCGGACCATGTTCCAACTCATGGAGTCTCACGATGAAATCGAGGCTTACTATGAGATGCTGCTTGAAAAAGTGAAAGGTGTTGAAGGGTTGCTGACTGTGTTGGTGAGCCGCACAAGAGTCCTCACCGAGACCGTCGGTACGGTAAATGTCACCCAGAATGCCGAGGCCCCGAGGTCCTGGAGGACTCCCAGCTACTTCTATTCAAACGCGCCCCACACCTCCGGTGCCGATGCGTTCAATATCTCGCAGGTCTCCAACCCGCATTGGTTGAGATTGGGAGACAAAGATCTGTCGACCTACTTCCAGAGTGACTATTCCGGAAAGAACTCCACCGACGGAGAGGATCATTATCTGAGAATGTCGATACCCGGCGTTGTGGATAATATGGGTGTTATACTGAAATATAACAACCGCGTGCACGGAAGCACCGTGTGGGCTCCCACAAAGTTCACAATCCAGACGAGCGCCGACATGTCGGAATGGACCGATATTTACACTATTGACCACGGACTCCCGACAGGCTCCGGAGAGAGATATGAGTGCCCATACTTCGTACTGCCCAAGGGACATAGATACTTCCGGTTCGTGGTCCACGAGAGCGTGAAGAATTCCAATGCCACACAGCCTGAGCCGAAGGGTGGACATGCCTGCTTCAGCGTCAGCGAGTGGATGCCGACAATCTATACGTTCAACTGTGTACCCGATGTCGAGAATTATCCCCTGGCCACCGAGCAATTGATGCGTGAGGCCTGGACCGGCGCCATGGAGGGTGAGCGGGTGCTCAACCTCGCATCAGGCGATGAGCAGCTTCAGGAGGCTTACGAGAACCTGCTGCCCATTTATCAGCAACTTCTGAATATAATCGGCAGACAGTCCGTCGACATCTCCTCAATGCAGCTGAGATGTGTGGATGATTCCGACAATTCGAAGACAGATTTCAGCGATGTGGCCTTCGCACCGGAAGGACAGAAGGTGGAATTCCACTTTGACGGCCTGCCGGCAGGGTATCCTGCAAAAGAGATAAAGGTTACTTTCACCGGAATCGATACTCAGGAGATCTACGCGCCAAAGGGCTTCGCAAAATGGACCGAGGACGGCTACATCACCGTCAACTATCCCAAGGAGATGCCCACAGGTCGCTACCTGGTCAAGGCTGTGATTCCCGCTACGGATGACTTCTACGGCTATGAAGGCGAGAACGCCTCCATGGAAATGGATGTCTTCATGAAGCGCGAGCTACGAGAGGCTCTCGTGGCAGTGGAGGGTGGTCTCTCCCTGCGCTATGAGCATACCGATTATCTTGAAGCGAAACCCTCTCATTTCATCTTCCGTCTCGCTCAGGCACCCCAAGAGGGAGTGAATCTCTATTACAAGGTGATACCTGCTGCACAAAGAGGTGCGGGCAATAGGGTGAAACGTCGTGCGAATGTGCCCGACGACCACAAGCTTTACGTGCATGACGAGGGTATAGAAATTCCGAGAAACGTGTCCGACGGCACAATCAGCTTCATGGCTATGCAGCACGGTGTGCTGAGCCCGGCAGTGCACATCGAATATCAGAATCTCCCCGCCTTTGACCTGGAATCAGGATACTATCTGGTGGGTTCATTCTGCGACTTCGAGGTGAATGAAAGGGCTGTGCCTCTCATCGCGCAGCCTGCCGCCGAGGATATATACGTGGGATACTACAATCCGGGTGAAATCCCGACAGAGGCTTGCGAGATCATGTTTGCGAAATATGATGTCACTGACAACTCCACGGTCTTCTACGGTCCACGTGAAGCGGATGTTCCCGTCTATGGTCCCGGCACGGACATGACCCTGTCGGAGCTTCCGTCCGCACCTCACTTCTGGGAGAGTCCGTGCGGCACCAACGACGCCCGATGGACTATCGACGCCTCCGTATTCTCCTCCGACCTCGTAGAGGGCCCGGGGCTGAACGTGGGTATCGATATCGTGAACGATATGGTCTACTTCGGCGCTGATTTCATCACCATAACCGATGCCATCAAGGCAGACAGCGATGAGGTGATGTATTTCAACCTTGACGGCATACGGGTGAAGAATCCCTCCAAGGGAATTTATATCCGCGTGCATAAAGGAAACGCTCAGGAGATACTCATAAAATGAGCGTCACGCGCGAATGATTCATGCTTTAAAGGAGGCGGTGTCGGTCGCGGCACCGCCTCCTTTTTCAAATTTATATTACCCTGCCACGGGGTTATACGAAAAAATATGTGTAAATTTGCAGCGCGAATGGTCACGCGTCCTCTCCCCGCACGGCCATGCGACATCGCCGACTTGAATCTCATTAACCGTTAACTAACCCGCATACCGGATGAACACGAAAATCATCGAATGTGTCCCCAATTTCAGCGAGGGACGCGATCCTGAAAAAATCAAGGCCATCACCGACGCCATCACTGCCGTGAAGGGAATCAGTCTGCTCGATGTGGATCCCGGAGAGGCCACCAACCGCACGGTGGTCACTTTCGTAGGGGCTCCCGAGGCTGTGGTCGAGGCCGCTTTCCAGGGAATTAAGAAAGCCGCCGAGGTGATCGACATGCGATCTCACCACGGTGCCCATCCCCGTATGGGCGCCACCGACGTGTGTCCCCTTATCCCGGTTTCCGGAGTGACCCTCGAAGAGTGTGCCGAACTCGCCCGCACCCTGGCCGAGCGTGTCGCCGCCGAACTCAATATCCCCACATACTGCTACGAGGCGGCCGCGTTCCGCCCCGAGCGCAAGAATCTCGCCGTGTGCCGCGCCGGCGAATATGAGGCACTGCCCGAGAAGATGGGCAACGAGGAGAAGGGTCCCGATTTCGGCAACCGCCCCTTCGACGAGGGCGTGGCCCGCACCGGTGCCACCACCATCGGCGCCCGCGATTTCCTCATCGCAGTCAACTACAACCTCAACACCACCTCCACCCGCCGCGCTAACGCCATTGCATTTGACGTGCGCGAAAAGGGACGCCCGATGCGCGAAGGGGGCAAGGTGACCGGCAAGCCCGTCAAGGACGAGAAGGGCAACACGATCATGATTCCCGGCACGCTCAAGGGCACCAAAGCCATCGGATGGTATATCGACGAATACGGTATCGCACAGGTGTCGATGAATATCACCGACATAGCTACCACTCCGCTCCACGTGGCTTTCGATGAGGTGGTACGCGCTGCCGATGCACGCGGTGTGCGCGTCACGGGTACGGAAATAGTGGGTCTCGTGCCCAAGCGCACCCTCATCGACGCAGGCAAGCATTTCCTCCGCAAGCAGCACCGCTCCACGGGCATACCCGATGCCGAAATCATCCGCATAGCCGTGAAGTCGATGGGCCTCGACCAGCTCGGGGAGTTCGATCCTTCGCAGAAGGTGATCGAATACCTCATCGAGGACAAGTCGGCCAAGCGTCTGATTGACCTTACGGCCCGCGGATTCGCCGAGGAGACCGCTTCCGAGTCTCCGGCCCCCGGTGGCGGCTCCATCTCCGCCTATATGGGTGCTCTCGCCGCCGCCCTGGGCACGATGGTGGCCAACCTCTCCGCCCACAAGGCCGCATATGATGACCGCTGGGAGGAATTTTCAGGTGTAGCCGAGAGAGGTCAGGAACTCATGGAGCGTCTGCTCCATCTGGTGGACGAGGACACTGATGCATTCAACCGCATCATGGATGTCTTCGCCATGCCCAAGAAGACAGATGCCGAGAAAGCGGCCCGCGCCGCCGCTCTCGAGGAGGCCACGCTTTATGCCACTCAGGTGCCCCTGCGCACCATGGAGGCCGCTTTCGAGACCTTCCCGGTAATCAAGGCCATGGCCGAGAACGGCAATCCGGCTTCCGTCACCGATGCCGGCGTAGGAGCCCTCGCCGCACGTGCCGCCGTGCGCGGAGCCTTCCTGAACGTCCGCATCAACGCCGCCGGCCTCAAAGACCGCGCCAAGGCTGACGAACTCATCGCACGCGGAGCCGCCATCGAGGCCGAGGCGGCCCGCCTCGAAGAGGATATCCTCACCACTGTCAACTCCAAAATCTGATTGGCGCCCACCGCGCCCGTAATCGAAGTGCCGGAGGTCTCCCCCACGGGATTCCTCCGGCACTTTGTATGACGGCACAGCCTTAGAGCGTGTCTGAATTTAAATGCGAAAAATGGGGATGATGGGTCAGGAGCTCCTCGCGCAGGCGCGTGCGGTCGAGATGGACGTATATCTCAGTGGTGGCTATGCTCTCGTGGCCGAGCATGGCCCGGATGGAGGCCAGGGAGGCGCCCCCTTCGAGAAGATGCGTGGCGAAGCTGTGGCGCAGCGTGTGGGGTGAGACCTTGCGGGGTATACCGGCAAGGGCCGCGAGGTCGCGGATGATGTAAAACACCATGACCCTGGTAAGCCGCCGCCCCCGGCGGTTGAGGAAAATGATATCCGAGGAACCTGGCTTGATGTCGAGAGCCGCGCGGTCTTCCGCGATATATCGCTCCATGAGGCGGACACACACTCCCGACAGGGGCACTATGCGCTGCTTGCTCCCTTTCCCCTCCACAAGAAGCACCCCCTCGTCAAGATTGAGATGCGAAAGCCGCGCATCCACGAGTTCCGACACCCGCAGCCCGCTTCCGTAGAGGGTCTCGATAATGGTGCGGTTGCGCAAGGCTTCGGCCTTCTCCTGCGGGATGGCCGCTATCATGGCGTCGATTTCCTCCACGCTCAACACATCGGGGAGGGTCCGACCCATGCCCGGAGGGTCAATCAGCGCCGAGGGATCCGACTCGCGCACACCCTCCATGCGCAGAAATTTGAAAAAACCCCTCACTCCGGCCAGTACCCTGGACTGCGAGCGGGCACACAGGCCGAAGTCACGCAGCATGGCGAGAAACGTGTGCAGATCCCCCTCTTCCACATATTCTACTGCAATCCCCTCCTGCTCAAGCCAGTCGAGGAGATGCCTGACATCGGTGGTGTAAGCGGAAAGGGTATTGACGGAAAGACCGCGTTCGAGCCCTAAATAGGACCCGAAGCGGTCAAGCAAGATTTCATCCTCCCTTCTCACGGTGAAGTATCCTTCCGCCGACTCAAAGATTGACGGTGTATCTGAGTTTGCGCATACCCTTCCGGCGCACGAGCAGTGCCCCCCGGCGTCCGAGGAGCATCAGGCCGTCGGGCATCGTGGAGTAAAGGCGCTCGACTATCCCCTCCGGGGCGTCGAATACAAGGATTATCCTCTGGCCCGGGAGGGAGAGCCAGCGCATGAGTTCGGCTCCGTACAGGGAGTCCTCGCCGCCGAGAACGAGCATCGAGGCCCGGCGCCAGTCATCGGCCATGCGCCCCTCGCGCCGGTAGCCCGCGGCGTCGGCGGCGACACGCAGCGTCGGGGGGAGTCCCGGAGCTATCCAGAGTGTGCGCGGGTGCAGGGCACCAAGCACCCTGAGAAGCGTGCGTCCGCGGCGTATGACGCGCTTGCGGTCGCGTCCCCCCATCTCTTCGTCCATGCGGTCGGCAGTCTCGCGTATGGCGGCGTCGCCATACATTCCGTAAAGCGAGCCGGGACGCAACCAGTCCTTGATGAGACTGAAGGCAAAGGGGGAGTGGATTCCAAATCCCCGTGTGTGGCGCCATCTTCCGTATCTCCTCGTCAGCCGGCGTATCATGACTCAGACCTCTTTTCTACGCTTCCCGGAAAGCACGGGCACACACACCGAGGCAACAGCCCCGGCCACAAGCAGGTATATGAGCACCACACACACCACCGAGACGGTGTTGGTGGTCGAGAGCGATTCGGGGTCGAACACAAATTCCACATCATGTTCACCGGCCGGCAGACGCAGGGCGCGGAGCACATAGTCGGCGCGGCCTATCTCCACGGGTTTGCCGTCCACGGTAGCTTTCCAGCCCCAGGGGAAATAGATCTCGCTGAATAGAGCCACACCTCCGCGCTTCGACTTGGCGCGGTAGTTCAGACGGTTGGGGGCGTATGAGGTCATGACTATCGTGTCCCCGGGTGTTTTCGCCACAGCCTGGCCGAGCATCGGGCGGAACTTGCTGTCGGCCACGGCGCTGACACCCGGATTGATGGTGTCGAGAGCACGCATCTCCTCGTCGGGCGTGGCCACATAATCCACGCGGTCCACCCACCAGGCGTTGCCCAGGGCGCCGGGATTCACGTCATACGTGCCGGAATGAAGCACGTACTTGGTGTTGAGCATATCCAGCACACCCTGGTTGCCTTTGGAGATCTGCTCGTTGATGAGGTCATTGTAGCGAGTCAGTTTGGCGGCGTGATAACCTCCGACGGTCTTGTGGAAATAGGATGAGCGGGCCGAACCGAAGCCATCTATGTCGAGCACGCGGTAGTGCGATTTGTCCTTGAGGATAGCCTCGTCGGCGGGCGTCATCTCCAAGGCGGCCTCGTTGCTCACCGGCTCGGTGAAGGATTCGGAGCTGACGAAGCGCTTGTTGACCGAGAAAAGATCGAGGAGCACCACGGCCGTCAGCGAAAGCACAAATACCACCGGCTTGCCCATCATCCCTTTGTCATACATCCAAAGGAGCAGACATCCGGCCACTATGAAGGCCAGGGAGCGCAATGAGTCTGAGCTGACCAGCGACAGACGCGATTCGGCCACGGTGCGGAATACGCCCGCGTATGCCGGATCCTGCATCACCCCCTGGGCCGTGAGCTGCTCTATCTCCATCTGGCTGTACGGCTGGCCGAACATGGAGGGGAAGAGCCATCCGAGCAGACAGACTGCCGCTCCGGCCCCCATGACGCCGATGACGGTCCATTTGTTGGCCGCGAAAAAGCCGGGGGTGAGGATGATGGTGCGCACGCACAGCGCGGCGATGAGCGGGATGCAGAACTCCGCCACCACCAGGGCCGAGGCCGGGGCGCGGAATTTGTTATAGCCCGGGAAATAATCTATCATGAAGTCCGTCAGGAGGGGGAAGTTATGACCCCACGCGAGGGCGATGGAGAGAATGGCGGAGGCAAACAGGGCCCATTTCAACGGACTCTCCCACTCCCCGCGCACCACAAACATTCCCAGGATGGCCAACATCAGCACGAAGGCGCCGACATACACCGGGCCGTTGGTCATGGGCTGGTCGCCGAAATATTGCGGGAACTGGCCTACGACCTGCATCTCCTCGGGAGATATGTAGGCCTCGGCGGCCTTGTCGGTGTCGGCGGAGGAGAGTATCCTGTTCTGTCCGGCTACGGGCTTAAGGGTGGCTCCCCCCTTGACGTTGGGGATGAGGAGGGTGAGCGTCTCGTCGAGTCCGTAGCTCCAGGAGGTGATGGCCTCGCGGTCCATACCCTCGGCGGGAGTGCCTGCGGGAGCGGAGCCGCGCAGGTCGGTGGCGTGCCCGCGGACGGTCTCCTTGGAGTACTCGTAGCTATTGTAGAGACTCGCGGAGTTGGCTCCGAGGGCCAGGACTCCGGCCCCGATGCAGCAGAGCGTGGCCACAGCCCACTGTTTCACTTTATGTTCCCTCACCGCCATCCACAGCCACGCGAGCAGCAGGCAGACGATCACCATGCCGAAATAATACGACATCTGGGGATGATTGCTCTGCAGCTGAAGAGCGCCGAAGAGGGCGGCCATGGCCGTGCCGGAGGCGTAGCGCCCGCGGTAGCAGAGCGCAAGACCTCCGATTGTCGGCGGGATATAGCTGAGGGTCAGGAATTTCCATATATGTCCTGCCCCGATGATGATGATGAAGTATGTGGAGAGGCCCCACCCCACGGCTGCAAACAAAGCCGTGGGCCATTTCATCTTCAGACACAGGCACATGATGAAGAAACCGAACATCATGGAGAAGAGCAGTCCGGCCGGAGAGGGGAGCCACAGGCGGTAAAGCCCGGCTATCCAGTCCAGGGCCTTCCCCGCCGGATAGGAGGGGGCTATCTGGAACGTCGGCATACCTCCGAAGAGGGAGTCCGTCCAGCGTGTGGTCTCACCCGTGGCCTCATGAAACGCCTTGGCCTCCTGGCCGTTGGCTATACCCTGCATTATGTCGTGCTGCTGAAGCACATTGCCCTGAAGGTCGTCGGGAAAGAAAAACATAAAGGCTACGACTGCCAGAAACAGTGTAGCCAGGATGGAGTATAGATAATTCTTTTTCATTTATATCATTGCCTCGGTTACTTCATTGTCTCGTTTTCCACATCAAGCTGGATCTGACGGTTCATCGACTGCTCGAGGGAAATGAGCGTCTCGGTCTCCGTGACGCCGCGTATGTGCTGGATGCGGTCGTTGAGCAGCTCCATGAGATGGCGGTTGTCGCGGGCATAGACCTTGATGAGCATGGAGTAGGGGCCGGTGGTGAAATGACACTCCACCACTTCGGGAATGTTTTCCAGCTCATTGACCACATCGCGGTAGAGGGATCCCTTTTCGAGCTTCACGCCCACGTATGTGCAGGTGTTGAATCCGAGAAGGTGGGGATTCACCTCATATCCGGAGCCGGTGATGACACCCATCTCTATGAGGCGCTGTATGCGCTGGTGGATGGCAGCGCGTGAAACGCCACATTCAATGGCCACATCCTTCGAGGGGATACGGGCATTGTTCATTATTATATTGAGTATCTTGCGGTCTAAATTGTCAACTCGGTCCATGATATTAGGGTTAGGGGTCAGAAATTTTACAGGTTATTTGGTGCAAAATTAGCAATTTATTTTGAAACAATGTGATTTTGGGATGAAATTATTCCAAAAAGACACGTTTTTCCGCTTTTTTTTGACACTTTTTCCATAATATCATATCCCGGACCCCCATATTCTGAAAAGATTGCAGCGGAGATAAAGCCGGGCTTTATCTCCGCTGCAATCTTTTTTTGCGAAGTCACCGCATCATGGTTTCTGCACGATTCCCATGAATATCGGCGTTCGGCAGCCGGACTCTGTGACTACGAACATGAAAGGACGGTTCACCTTGAACTCGAAATGATCCGTATTCTGACCGGGGTTCCACATGATTGGAACAATCATAGTGGCAGAGCTACCCTCGGCTCCGGCTTCATCTACTGAAAATTTTGCTTTCTGTAAAATCCGGCCCACGCTCAGCGGTGTCATGTCATCGGTGAGGCCGCTCCATAGAGAGGGATTGAAAATCCGGGACACACCCATGGCGATGAGATCTTTATCCAAGTCCATAAAGGACTCCACTTCAAACTTGGGAAGCGTGACTTTTCCGGTCATCCATCCGCCGTTAGTCACAAAATTCATGACATCTCCGGCTGACATCGTGCGGATCCATTCTCCTATATCCACTCCATCTTTGGGAAGCACAAAAGTTATACTGTAGTGTCCGTTGCCGTAATAGAGCGTGAGGCTCTCCGCAGCGTCGCCACACATATATCTGCCATTCACTTTATCGGTGTGCATATAAGTCACATTACGGTCGCCTGTGGAAGTCCTGAAGGATGCGGAGAAGGATTTATCCTTCTCGAAGGGTTCGTTCCAAGGTGCCTTGAAGTAAAGGGCATTGACCACCGCGAGAGGACCGTCGACCTGTGAGGATGGCTCAAGGAATGGATCTATCATCCCACGGGTGTGCTCTTTCACCCAAAGGTTGATGGCTCCCGTCACGTCATCGATGCCATATTTCACCGTGTTGCAATCCGAAGAATAGTTATCCACGAGAATGCTTTTGAAATCCGCCTTGACATTAAGGTCTGTATCTGTCCAAATGGCATTGGCTATCTCAAACGTGACATCACGGTCAAGATAAGGTATGGAAGAGAGCATTTCCCGGTTGGTGCCGTTGAGCAACTCCTTGTCGGGGGTGCCGAGAAACGCCAGGAGTTCGTCAGCCGTCTCTCCCGCCACACCATTGGCTACCATTGAGGCGGCGAGATGGAAACTGAAAGGAGAAAAGAGTATGTTTTCTCTCCCTGCCGCCGCGGAAACATTTCCAAGGATTTTTGTGCCCAGTTCATATTGCTGTGCCACCGATGCCTCCAGCTCAGGCGTACGCCTGAGCAATTCGCTCTCCTGCTTTTCCGTCACCGGGGATTCATTGTCATCTTCATTTCGGATGATGACATTGTCATTGCCGCATGACATCATCAACGAGCCAAGCACCGCGGTACACCCGAGCAATCTCATCGTGATTCGGTTCATGATCATAAATCAATTCGCTTAAAATTATAAAAAATCCTCCACACGTTCCACTCTTCTCCGCGTATAGGTTCTTTTGATTCCTCAAACCCCTGGGAATCCTTTTCCTCCAGATACTTTGCCTCACCGGAGAACTTGTTATTGGCAAAACTATAGTATCCGTTGCAGTGGCCACCCCACCCCCAAACGCAATGGAAATAATAAGAGTACGTGATCTTAGGCTCATCATACACCGTCAAGGTGGACGCTACAGTATAAAGGCCATCAATTACCCACGCATGACCAATTGGTTCGCCATCTATAATATTATCTCCCACCACATGGATAGGATTCTTTCCTCTGATAATCCGCAATACAGTATTCTGCATGAAAGAAGAGTAATCAGGCTTTTTATAGCCCATGTTTTCATACGTATAAAGAAAGCCCCAACGATCTACTCCCGTGGCTCCTACTTTGTATTCGGCGCAAAGATTTTCCGGCTCCCCCAGCACACGCAGTAAACGTGCCAAATCATCCGAGCTATGTTTACGCTTAATTTCAGACCAATCAAACGTATAGTTCTGGTACTTGGTCGGATACTCGTAGTATGACATAATCATACCGGTTGAAAGGGGACCACATCCTACCACGCTCTGTTGCCCATCCGGAGTAAAACAGTACTTATTAAACGGTGCCCACTGACTCCATATACGCACTGTCGGGTATATTAGTGGCGCGACTTCTTTTGTATGCGTTTCGAGGGAAGGGTTAGGGTTCGGGTCAGGATTGGGTGGAGTTATACCATTACTTGCCAAACCCTTCAGATCCGTTTCCCCATTTTCAGAATCAGGAAGCGCATAGGGTAATCCGGAAATGTATTCTTTCAAACCGTGATTGTAAATCGTGTCAGCCAGATTCAAATTTCCTTCATCGGAAAAAGCATATACGGGCATATTGCGCGTATCGGCTGACACCAATGCAAAACCGCTATCTTCATCGAAATTAACTATATAGTAACCCCAAAGCACATTGTCATCACACTGTTCGCTACGTGTTGGCTTTGCCCCAAACACCTGGATGTCGGATACTTTCAAAGCTCCATTCCTGGTCTCCCCTCTTGCATCACTAACGTATGCTTCGGCTATCTCCACCGCCTTTTCAGCTGACAGAAAATGATCAGCCGTTCCTTCAATCCTTGGCGATACCGGATCATCGGGGATCTCCTGGGTACAGCCCACTAAAAGCCCTCCCAAGAAAATCATTGCACCAATGCATCTTAATTTGTTCATGACTATTAAATTAACATGTTAGATCTATATGCATTTAGAATCATCAATGGCATGACGTGAATCAAATTCAAGCAATGTCCATATCCTTACTTATTCTTGCCTTGCATAATTTTAATTGCAAAGGTATTGAAATAAATTCATTGTTATATCCAAAACAATGTTAACTTATGTTAATATTTAAAATTCGTATATACCCACAGGCGTAAATACTCAGCACCTTATGATTTTTACCTTCCGGGCTTCTGCACGATTCCCATGAATATCGGTATGCCATATTTCCTTTCCGAATCTCCAAACGGTCAAGACGGTCAGTCGCTGGCGAGACGCGAGCAAATGAAATATCGATCTAATCCCTGAGAGTACCGAGGGGCACCACGCACACTCCGTCCGCACGGCGGTAGGCGTATGGACCGACGGCAGTGAGCACCATCATGAACGAAGGTGCTTTCATACGCGAGGTGTCAATCTTTTCACTGAGCATCTTTAGCGTGGCGGCTCCATGTTCAATGGCCGAATCACCACCGAGCTTTATTTCGACCAGTCCGTAACTACCGTTACGCAGATGGATGACCGCATCACATTCAAGTCCGTTCTTGTCGCGGTAATGCAACACCTCTCCATCCATCACATTAGCATAGACCCGAAGATCTCGCACAGCCGCCGTCTCGAAAATCAGACCGAAGGTCTCGAGATCGTTGATCAGGTCTTCCGGCCCGATGCCCAGGGCCGCGACGGCGATCGACGGATCGGAGAAATAGCGCGTGGGAGAGGTACGGATCGCAGTCTTGCTTCTCAGGTTCGGATTCCAGGCCTTTATGATTGTCGCCTTTCAACAGTAGCTCGGGCTGGAGTCTCAGCATCTCGGCATATTGCGGCCCCAGGACCGGATCGTCCATATAGACGATACTCCCGGAGAATTGCGATGCGGTCGTGGTCTTTCCGCACCATTTCGGCCCTTCGATCACCACTGCACCCGTCTCTTCAAGTTTGTCGTGCAGTATTCTGTCGGCTATTCTTTTGCGATATTCCATGTCTACAAGAATTTTTCGCAAATATAATAAAATTTTCTCTTATTGGTGCAGTTGGCCGTTTTTCATTGGTGCAGTTGGCCGTTTTTCATTGGTGCGGTTGGCCGTTTTTCATTGGTGCAGTTGGCTATCATAGATGTTCCCGTGTAAAAATTGAACGGTGAAAAAAGCACGTTTTTATCCCGAGACCGCGAGGCAAGGCTTCGGAGGGCCTTGCCTCCGATCTCATACTGCTTTGCAGCGACCTGCTGCGGGCTTGCGTAAATGCTCCCCGTCACTGCCATCATGGCGATCAGCAACATCAATTTCAACATGATTCCATACATAAATCAGGGGGATTAACTTTGAGTCCATCTTTACGCAGATAATATGGCACAAGGAACTTGAGTATGGGATCGCCCGAGAAAATCCCTGCCGACATAGGCTCCTTCTTCGCGGATTGTCTCGAAACTCTGAATACCGACAGGATAGTCTATATGCACGTCAAAAGCCGACTCTATTCTGTTGTCCATTCCTCTATGTTTCTTCAAGTACCGGGTAGTTCTAAAAAATTTAACGATAAGTAGTTCGGTTGGCCGCTCAGTCATCGCCGAGGCGGGAGCGGGCGAAGGCCGCCGAGATGAGGGCGCATACCACCCCTATGGCCACAAGCGGAAGGAACGCGGCGCCTATATCGCTCCATTGCAAGGCCACGGGATAGGCCTTCACCACAAGTTCGTCAGGGTTGCCGGCGAGGTGTATCAGTCCCCATTTCTGCTGCGCCAGGCAAAGGACACACCCGAGGATGATGCCCCCCAGTCCTCCCGCCAGGGTGACGAAAAGACTCTCCCATGCGAACACTCCCCCGACACCGCGCCGCGACATTCCCAGGGCCCGCAGGGTGCGCATCGAGTCCTCTTTCTCCACCACCATCATCGACAGCGTGGAGATGATGTTGAAGGAGGCTATGACGAGGATGAAGGCAAGGAGAAGAAACGACATCCATTTCTCCACATTGACCATGCGGAAAGAGAGCGTGTGCTGCTCCGCCCGGTCACGCACATGCCATTTTCCCCCGGTAGCCTCGCGTATGCTGCCGGCCAGACGCGAGACATCCGTGCCGGGAAGGGCCATGACATCTACGGAGGTGGCTTCCGTGTCATACAGAAAGAGTCCGCGCACCGTCTCTATATCGGTGATGATGCTGTTCTCGTCAAAATCATTCTGCTGGGCCTCGTAGATTGAAGTCACTGTCAGGGAGTCCACCACGAAGGAGTTAAGGGGATTGGCCATGTTCACACGCCCTATGCGCTTCGGTGCGAATATGGTGATAGTGGCTCCGAGGCGATCTATTCCGGCTCTGGAAGCGGCTCCGATGGAGGCCGAGGCATTGGCCGGAGGAGCCGTCACCTCATACGTGTCGGGATCCACCTCCGCGGTGCGGTCCACCTCCTCCAGGGGGGCGCTGTCACCTATCAGTATGCTGTCAAGGGCCGTCATGCGGCGGTAATCGGCCACACGCACGCCACGCAGGCGCACCGGAGTCTCGTGGCCGCAGTAGAGCGCCAGGGCATTGTCGGCCACCACAGGAGTGGCCAGGGCCACCCCGGGTATCGACCCCAGCGCTTCCGCCAGGGAATCCCCGTCGGCTATGGTCTTTCCGGTCTTGGGCGTGAGGGATATGTCGGGGGTCATGCGGTCAAGACGCTCCGTGAGGAGGGAATGGAAACCGTTGAAGACAGCCATGACACAAATCATGGCGGCCGTAGCCACGGCCACTCCGGCCACAGCTACGGCTGCGATGGCATTGACGGCGCTATGTGTCTTGCGCCCCGTCAGATACCGCCATGCTATTACGGGCGAGACTCCGGGCTTCATTTCCCCGGATTATGCCTCTTCGGGACTCTCCGCCCCCTCCTCTCCGGGAGTGTGTCCGAGCAGACGGTCGATGTTGTCGACGTAGTCGAGAGAGTCGTCGAGATAGAAATGCAGTTCGGGACACTTGCGCAGGATCTGCTTCACGGCCCGGGCCAGCTCGTAGCGCACGGTCTTCGCCTGGCGGGTAATGTTGTCGAGTATCTCCCGGCTCTTCTCCGGGGGGAAGATGCTCAGGTAGGCCTTGGCAATCGAGAGGTCGGGGCTGATACGTACCGCGCTCACCGACACGAGCACACCCTGCGTCATGGCCGTCTGGCGGCGGAAAATCTCACTCAGTTCCTTCTGTATTAGTCTTGATATTTTGGCTTGTCTTTTACTTTCCATGGTGGATTAAATTTTTAAGTAGTTCTCAAAAATTAAACGATATATATTTCAAAGTATTTCAAGAAAAATCTTGAATCATAAAACTTGCTGTTTTTGGCCGCTTCGGATTTGTCATTCAGTCGAATACATACGTATTCTCCCTCATTCCGCACCCGAATCGCCTCAAAAACATCCAAGTTTTATGTATTCATTGTTTTATGTATTCATTAATTTTTGAGAACTACTTACGTTTTTAATGTTTCAACGCCACGCGGGGGGAAATCGTTTAGATCTTCCTGATTATGGTGAGGCCGTCGCGCAGCGGGAGCATCACTTTCTCCACCCTCGGGTCGGCGGCCACGAGGTCGTTGAAGGCCCGGATGCCGCGTGTCTGCGGATCGCGGTCGTAGGCAGCGTCGGTGACGTGGCCGTCCCAGAGGGTGTTGTCGGCCAGGATGAATCCCCCTCTTCGCAGCAGCCGCATGCACTCCTCGTAATAAGCCGGATACTGCCGCTTGTCGGCATCAATGAAAATCATGTCGCAGGAGGCATCCTCCATCCCCCTCATCAGGGCGAGGGCGTCACCTATGAGGAGCCGTATGCGGTCGGCGTAAGGGGAGGCGGCAAACCGCGAGAGGATAAAGTCCTCGAGTTCGTCGTTGTGCTCGACGGTGGTGAGCGTGGCGCCGTCGGAAAGGCCCTCGGCTATGCAGAGGGCGGAATATCCGGCGAATGTGCCGAGTTCGAGCACATGCCGGGGGCACGCCATGCGGGTAAGCATGGTCAGCAGGCGACCCTGGAGATGACCCGAGCACATGCGTCCGTTGATGAGATGTATGTGGGCGGCACGCACCGTCTCGTACAGCTCCGGGGGCTCGGGGCTGCTGTGACGCTCGGCATATAGGCGCAGGGCGTCGTCGGGGTGTTGGAGTATTGATTCCGGCATAAAGGGTATGCGTATGGGTGAGGGAATGTCAGGCGTTGGATTTGAGACGCTCTATGAGGAAACGGGCGGCCATGGCGTATCCTTCGAGCCCGAATCCGCACAGCGAGCCCACGCAGCGGGGAGCCACCACCGATTTATGACGGAACTCCTCCCTGGCGAATACATTCGAGATATGCACCTCCACCACGGGGGCCGGCACAGCCGAGACGGCATCGGCGATCGCTATGGAATAGTGGGCGTATGCACCGGGATTTATGATGATCCCGGCAGTGGTCTGCTCGAAACCGTAGCGCTGTATGGCGTCGATGATTTCTCCTTCGGAGTTCGACTGAAGATAGAGTATGTCGCACGGGCCGAGATTGCGGCACATCGTGCGCAGACCCGGGAGATACTCCTCAAAGGATGTGGTGCCGTAGATGCCCGGTTCGCGACGTCCGAGCAGATTGAGGTTGGGGCCGTTGATTATTATTATCATGGGAGACTCTTGGAGTGTGGGTGGAACAATATGGAAATGCCGGGAAAATATGGAAATGAAAAAAGAGCAGCAAGTAACCGAAGTTAACTATGCTGCTCTTTCCTCTCTCCTCGGCGGTGCGGACGGGACTCGAACCCGCGACCCCCGGCGTGACAGGCCGATATTCTA
>CAMWLC010000036.1 GCA_947174995.1 uncultured Porphyromonadaceae bacterium | reverse complement strand
TTCACCTATCACATACACTAAACTCAATACACCACCCTCACCCCCAACCCACCCACCCCCCCCCCCCACCCCCACACCCCACCCCCCCCCCCCCCCCCCCCCCCCCCCCCCCCCCCCGCTTCCGCGTCTTTATCAATTCTTGATTAGGGCTATTCTTGATCAGGGAATGAGGATACGCGCCGAGGAGGCTCCGTGCCGGGCTATCACAAGGCCGCGGGGAAGAGCCCCGTTGACGAGACGCAGTCCGTCAGGGCCGTAGACCTCCACATCCTCATGGCTGCCGTTGAAAAGCACCATCTTTCCGTGCAATTCAAATCCTGCAGCCGAGGCTATGCTGCCCACCCCGTTGAGGTCGGAAGAGAGCAGCCCGCTTCTCGCGACATTCACGACTCGTCCGCTCGTGGCGTCGATAAGAACCATCACGACGCGCGTGTTGCCGATATTGACATCTTCAGGAATCACCATCCTGGCTCCGAGGGGATACTTCTCTCCTGCGACCAGCACATCGGGCACAACACCGCTTTCTCCATAGAAAGAGTTGCCTGCAGTCATGCGCGCCACATCGGGATATTCAGT
The DNA here is from genome assembly GCA_947174995.1 of uncultured Porphyromonadaceae bacterium. Taxonomy (GTDB): domain Bacteria; phylum Bacteroidota; class Bacteroidia; order Bacteroidales; family Muribaculaceae; genus Lepagella. The sequence goes on along the minus strand of CAMWLC010000036.1, from coordinate 24,665 downwards.
CAGCACCTGGCCATCTTTCGCGCTCCATTCGGCAAAGAGAGGATCGGTGTTTCCGGTGAGGTAGTTGGTCTGCACGCCCTTGAGTCCGTCTTCCGTCAATACAGTCAGCAGGTTATAGGCCGCGTCATCGCGCCGCATGGCCATTCTCAGCTCTCCCTCCACAGTCAGGACACGCCTCTCGTCAAGGCTCACTCCCCCTATTTCAAGAGAGGCCACACAGGGACGGGCGAGTTCCGACTCCACCGCGTCTACGAATGTCTGGTCTCCGCCCAGGGAACTGAGCGAGTAACGTCCCGTCACGGGATCGGTGAATATCGGATAATACACCTTCTGGCTCCTGTTGATACGAGCCGAGGGGTAGGCCCCGAGAGCGAGGAACTGATCGTAGGCATCGAAGGCGAAGGCGTCACGGCAGTGCACGCTCACCGGCACCACCCTGTCGCCGTAATTGGCATCGAGATATTCGAGCGCCACAAAACCCTGCGGACAGAATCCGCACCAGGCGCCCGTGCCCTCCTCCACAAGGACACGCCCCGTGACATCGAAAAGCAGATTGGCCACCGTGTGGCTCACGCTCTGTCTTTCCCCGTCGAGAGTCACGGTGATTGTGTACGATGTCTCGCATCCCCCCTCGGGACGCAAAGTCTCGGGGAAAACCACCATGATGCAGTTGTCCTCGTCAGCTTCGGGCTCCCGGATGGTCACGCTTCCCCTCTGGGAGCCGTCGGCAGTCGTCCACTCGGCTTCGAGGAGATCGTAATGTCTGTCCTTGTCAAGCAGCTGCACACGTGCGCTTATATCCACCTCATTGGCAGCCACCACGGTGGAGGGAGTGAGGGGTGCGATCCTGAAATCACCCTCGTAGACCACCATTATGTCGTCCACGAACACCGCGCTTCCCTCCCGGTCGTTCTCGTTGACGAAGGCTATATACACATTGCGCCCCTTGAAGTCGGCCAGACTCAGCGAGACCTCTGTCCAGTCGCCCGCCAGGCGGAACTCATCCGCTCCGGGGCGCACCACTTCATCGTATATCACCGTGCCCTCCTGGCGCATACGGTCCACCGTGGGCGCATCCAGAGAGCCGAACACCTCATCACAGGGCCAGACGATCACCTTGAGCCTGTCGTAAGAGGTCTCGAAATAGCTCTGCGTCTTGAACCTCAGACGATACCATTCGCTGTCGATCGGCAGACGGGGTATCACGAGCCAGTCGTCGGAAGGCTCCGACACTCCGACATACATCGAATGACTGGCCGCGCAGTAGTCGAAATTGTCATCGTCGCGCACCGAGAAGTTCCAGGGGGTATTGTCCGCATCAAATCCCCAATCACGCATATCGGCAATGGGGCGCTGGTGATCCCCCTCATACTGCAGGAAGTTGCCGAGCGACTCGTTGGGATACTCGAAATCGTCATAAAAGAGAGCTGTCATCCCCTCCGGAATGTCAGGCACATACGATCCACGGTAGGAAATGCGTATCTCCTCGTTGAGACGGTGGCCCATCAGATCGGCCACGGCCCCGGCGGGAATCACCACCTCATATTCACGTCCTTTGCCCAGGCGGCGTGTGGCCGAGGGGTAGACATAAAGCTGCCGTCCGTCACCCGCGACGCCGAGGCTGCAAAGCAGAATATCGGTCCCCTTCTCGTAAAGCTGCGCCGGAATGCCTGTGGGGTTTGGATAGGTGTCGAAATCGAGCGTCACCATATTGTAGGCTCCAAGCTCGATGACAGGCGAGTCCGGGGCGGGCGAGACGGCAAGCGGCGAGAGGGGCGTGTCGGCATGGCCCGTGAGCGGGAGCGTCAGCGCCATATTTCGGCTCGCCGACCCGCGCCCCTTGAACATTCCTTCGGGGATCATCACGGTATATTCCATCCCCTCCTCCAAGGCGATGGAGGGAAAAAGGATTTTCCATACGTTCCCCTGCACATGCTCCGTCCCGGACGAGATCCCGACGGTCTCGCCATCCCTGACAACGCGGGCCTGTACGCCCTCTACCGGGGAGGCCGCCGAGTCAAAGCGCAGCATAACGTACTCCACCCTGCTGAGTTCAATCCCTTCCGGGGGGAAGAGCGTACATTCGGCAAGCATGTTGATGCCGTCTGCCGCCTCGCGGAGAGGCACCGGGGTTGTGACGGAATAGACGTAAAGCCGGGGCTGCGTCTGGCCGACGACAGTGCGTCCGTCGGCCGAGATGTCGAGCATAAACCCGTCGACGGCCGGCCCGAGCTGGGTGGCCTTCTCGAAATCTATGCCGTATTTCTGCTTGGTGATCATCGGAACGGGCACCGTGATTCCCTCGCTCAGCGAAGGTATGCCTCCGCCGTAGGTGACGCCGTCGTTGTCCACGATGCCGCCTCCCCCTCTTCCGCGGGTGAATGTTTTGGTAGGCACATGATACATGGCTCCGGTGTGGCGGTCCTCATACGTGCCGTCGGGATGGAGCACCGTGCCCGAGACTCCGCAACTCACCCACTCGCCGCTGTGGCTCATCGAAGCACCGCTCACGAACTCCCCGGGGCCATGCTGCATCACGAGATCATCGGCAATCCAGTCATACGTCTTCTCATCCACATGATAGATGATGTAGGAACATCCCCAGCCCGGAAGGTTGTGGTCCACTCCGGCGAGTATCACCTGGCCGTCGGCCGAGACCTTAAAGAAGGCCACATTGGGGGTCTGCTCCCTGGCCTGATGGTGGGCATAGTCCTCATCGTCGATTATATGCCGGGCGTACATCTCATCGTATGTGGGCATCTCGCCGAGTTCCAGAAGCTCGCCGTCACGCCACGCCACCGGGCGGAAACTGGTGAAGCTCAAAGAGATCCATCCGCACATCACAGAGCCGTCGGGAGTGACGGAGGTCACATACCCGGAATAGCCCCTCGTCTTGGGAGGGAGGGGAAGCTCATGCCAGGCGCCGTCGCGGTAATAGGCCGGCACACGGTCCAAGTGGCCCACGAGCGTGAGGCCGTCATCGGTGATGTCATACGCGGCGGCTACATGGCCGTTATATTTGGAGGTGTTGAGCGGGAGGGTCTCTATCTCTCCGGTGGTGAGATTCAGGCGGCGCGGGATGCAATCGGTCTCGTCGTAGTCGGCAGGGCGGAAACTGGCCCACTGGCCGTTGTCGGACAAGGCGGAGACGAATCCGGTGTCGAGCGTGAAGCCGTGCACCACCGCCCCCTCCGGAGATTCCGCAGCCGTAGCCACGGACCATGCGGCAAGACACAGCGAGCCGACGATGGCCATGCGCCTGAGGTCAGGAAAGTGTTTCATGCAGGAAGCGGTTAGGAGTTTTCAGTATGGTTGAATACTTGATGTATGTGGGCAAATTTAATCAAAAAAAACCATAGTTCATCACATTATAAGCTACAATATGGAATTTTTTGACTAAATTTGCGAAAAATATTTACGACTCATCATCTCACAGTCATGATTGACAAAATCGAAAGTCTTAAAGCAGAAATCTCCTCAGCCGTGGCCCCGGACGCCGAGGCGGTGGAGCGTTTCCGCATAAAATACCTGGGCAAGAAGGGTGAGATAGCCCTCCTGATGAATGATTTCCGCAGCGTACCGGCCGAGAGCAAGCGTGAAATGGGCCAGCGGCTCAACGAGCTCAAGACCCTCGCCGCCCTGCGTCTCGCCGCCCTGCGCGAGGCCCTGGCCGCCGGCGCCGAGGCCGAGGCCGCGGACATCGACCTCACCCGCACGGCCACGCCCCTGCCGCTGGGCACGCGCCACCCCCTCTCTCTGGTGAAGAAAGAGATTATCGACATTTTCGCCGCCATGGGATTCACCATCGCGGAGGGCCCGGAAATCGAGGATGACTGGCACGTGTTCTCATCCCTCAACTTCCCCCCCGACCATCCTGCACGCGATATGCAGGACACCTTCTTCATAGCCCGCGACCCCTCCGACATCCTGCTGCGCACCCACACCTCCAGCGTCCAGACACGCGTCATGGAGTCGACGGCTCCTCCCATACGCATCGTATGCCCGGGGCGCGTCTACCGCAACGAGGCCATATCGGCCCGCGCCCACTGCTTCTTCCATCAGGTGGAGGGCCTCTATATTGACCGCAACGTATCGTTCGCCGACCTGCGCCAGGTGCTCCTCCAGTTCGCCCGGGAGATGTTCGGACCCGAAACGAAGATCCGTCTGCGTCCCAGCTACTTCCCCTTCACCGAACCCTCTGCCGAAATGGATATCTCCTGCAACATCTGCGGAGGCAAGGGGTGCGGCTTCTGCAAGCACACCGGCTGGGTGGAGATTCTCGGATGCGGCATGGTCGATCCCAACGTGTTGCGCTCCTGCGGCATCGACCCCGACATCTACTCCGGCTACGCCTTCGGAATGGGCGTGGAGCGAATCACCAATCTCAAGTACCGCGTGAGCGACCTGCGTCTCTTCTCCGAGAACGATGTGCGCTTCCTGCGTGAATTCGAGTCCGCGAAATGACCCTCCGCGAGCGTTATGCCGCCATCCTCTCACGCTTCCAGGAGACGATGCCGGAACCCAAGACCGAACTGGCCTACGATTCCCCGTTTCATCTCCTGCTGGCCGTGATTCTGTCCGCGCAGTGCACGGACAAGCGCGTCAACATCGTCACCCCTCCCCTCTTCAAGGCATATCCGGATGCGGCTGCTCTGGCGGCTGCATCCGAGGAGGAGGTCTACGAGTATATCCGCAGCGTCACGTTTCCCAACAACAAGACCCGCCATCTCCTGAGGGCCGCCCGGATGCTCGTGGATGAGTTCGGAGGCGAGGTGCCCCGCGACATCGACAAGATGATGCGCCTCCCGGGCGTGGGACGCAAGACGGCCAACGTGATGCTCTCCGTGGTGTGGGGCGATGCCGCTATGGCGGTGGACACCCACGTGTTCCGTGTCAGCGAGCGCCTCGGCCTCACCCGGGGTTCGCGCACTCCCCTTAGCACGGAAAAGACCTTGATGCGCCACATCCCTGCCCCGCTCCTGGCAAAAGCCCACCATTGGCTAATACTCCACGGACGATACGTCTGCAAGGCCCGCAAGCCCCTCTGCGAGGAGTGCACGCTCTCCGAATGGTGCGCCACCCGGCAACGCTCCCTCCGCGACACCGCCAAAAAGAGATCATCCTCCCCTCATCAACCCGAATAAACGACCATTTTTCCCCTTAAAACCTTTTACCATAATGCCTAACCTTTCAGAAAGGGCCCTCAAGGTGCCCGCTTCTCCCATCCGCAAGCTGGCTCCGCTCGCCGCAGACGCCAGGGCTCGCGACATCAAGGTCTACGGACTCAACATCGGCCAGCCCGACCTCCCCACCCCTCCCGAGGCCTTCGAGGCCCTCACGAGAGTTGACCGCAAGGTGCTCGAATACAGCCCGAGCGACGGTATCGCAAGTCTGCGCCGCAAAATGAGCGAATACTACCACCGCTTCAACATGCCGGTAGATCCCTCCGACATCATAGTGACCACCGGCGGCTCCGAAGCCGTGCTCCTCGGTTTCCTCGCCACCCTCAATCCCGGCGACGAAGTCATCATCCCCGAGCCCGCATACGCCAACTATATCTCCTTCTCCATCACGGCCGGAGCGAAAGTCGTGCCTCTGATGACCGACATCAAGAACGGCTTCGCACTTCCCCCCATCGAGGAGATAGAGCGCCTCATCACGCCCCGCACACGAGCCATCCTCGTCTGCAACCCCAACAACCCCACGGGCTACGTCTACACTCCCGCCGAGCTCGAGGCCCTGCGCGACATCGTGAAGCGCCATAACCTCTTCCTCTTCTCCGACGAGGTGTATCGTGAGTTCTGCTACACCGACGAGCCCTATTTCTCCGCCATGCAGCTGGAGGGGATAGAGGAGAATGTGGTGATCATCGACTCCGTGTCAAAGCGTTACAACGAGTGCGGCATCCGTATCGGCGCCCTCGTTACGAAAAACAAGGAGCTGCACGCCGCCATCATGCGCTTCTGCCAGGCCCGCCTGAGCCCCCCGCTGCTCGGTCAGCTCGTGGCCGAAGCCTCCATCGACTGCACGGATGAGTACATGGAGCGCACTTTCGCCGAATACCGTCGCCGCCGCGACTGCCTGGTCAACGGCCTCAACGCCATACCCGGTGTCTACTCCCCGCTCCCCATGGGCGCTTTCTACACCGTGGCCTCCCTCCCCGTGGAGGATGCCGAGGATTTCTGCAAATGGTGTCTGAGCGAGTTCAGCTACGAAGGAGAAACCGTGTTCATGGCCCCCGCCGCCGGTTTCTACTCCACCCCCGGAGCCGGACTCAACCAGGTGCGCATAGCCTACGTGCTTGACTGCGAGGAGCTCGAAAAGGCCCTCAAGGTTCTCGCCGAAGCCCTCAAGGCCTACACCGCAAAATAATTACGCGATCACAATTACCTCAGACAGACAGTCCCCGCGTGATTCTCTCACGCGGGGACTCTCTGTCTGCATCGCGGCCCCCAATATCCTCACCGGAGCTGAACCATGCCGTGGCGCAGACGTTATTTAAACAGAATTCCATCATTAATTCCGCATACCATGACACACGCATCCTCCGACAATACCCGTCACCACACCGCTGCCGAACTCTCCAACGAGACACGCCATTTCTTCCATGTCCTCTCCAATATACGTCCTATCGTATGGATAGGCCTGTATGTGGCGCTCGTGCCCGTGTTTGCCGTCTTCTACTGGTTGCTCCCTGACGGGCAGTTCCGTATTCCGGACAATGCCGGCACGGATTTCGGGTCATGGCTATATTACAGCATCGTCACCATCACCACTCTCGGCTTCGGCGACTACACCCCGGCTCACGCCTGGGCCCAGACCATCACGGCCATCGAGGTGATGTGCGGATTGATAATCCTCGGCCTCTTCCTGAACGCCGTGGGCTCGATGAAATCTGAAATAGACGTCACCTCGGAGATAGAGAAGCAGAAAAGGCTTAGGGAGGAGCAGCAGGCACAGCTTTTGAAGCGGAGCACACCCGGGATCGTACATCTGCTCAACACATTCCTGGCCTACTGCTATGCCGTCACTACGCCTCTGTCGCGTCGCGGAGAGGATGCGGAATACAATCCTGACTTCACGGCGGAGGATATGAAGGATATGTACCGCCCCTCCGGCCTCCCCATCGACCACACGGGGCGTCCGGCCGTGCAGGGGCTCCTGCGCAGCGCCGAGCGCACAGCCCTCGCCCTCGACTCACTGCAATCACGCGTGGATCTAACCCAATGGCCCGGACTTCTGGAGGATTGCTTCAGATTCGTGGCCGCCTGCCAACTCTTCTCGGCAGCCGACAGTTTCGGCCACACCGACCCCGACTCGATATTCCCGAAAGAGCAGGACTACACCAAGCCCGGTCCCGTCAACGAGCTTTACCATTTCATAAAGGAGAACGGCCGCCTGGCACGCGAAATCGAAACCACCCTCTCTGGACTGTGATTTTAAATCCATACGCTCCTGTCGCGTTGGCGGGGCGTTTATGTCATTTCACCAGGCGGGAGAAAAGGGTGTCGAAGAGGTTGTCAAGGGAGGTGCGGACTTCGGCAGCCGGGGTTTCGGGCGATGTCAGCAGTAGCCCGGGATGGGAGGGAGAGGTCTGTATGACGGCACTCTTGACAGCAGCCATCCAGCGGTAACGCTCCTCCACCGGCAGATCACGCGCCGGGACGTCGCCGCGCGTGAAGACTCCCAACTGCACGCGCAGACGTTTCACGTCGCAGCGCGGCGAGAGCACCTGCAGCCGGGCCTCATCGATATGCACCTCCACACGCATCCAGCGGTAACGCTTGCACATCAGCATCAACCCCACATTCACAAACTCACCTCTCTCTATATCAGGCACATACCTCAGCAGGCAGTACTCGTAGACCGTCCTCATCTTCTCTTCCATTCCCATCAGCCCTTTCCAAGAATTTTCTCACGCTGCCTGACGGCCTCCTGCGTGAAGATATGACTCTCGGCAAGACGCTGCGTCAGAAACGTGCGATACTGCTCACGGTGCTCCTCCGCAGTGGTTTCGCTCCCCTCCTCCGAAAGCCACTCCTGAGGTATCATGTCCACAATCTTGGAGAGCGTGCGCGGCGTGATGGCCTGACGCATCAGGCGGTCAGCCTCCTCCAGGCGGTCGGCATACGGCAGGAGAGCGTGGCGGTCTATGTACGGGAAGGGGTCACGCGCCGCCTCCTCGGGGTCGCGTCCGGAATGATGGAAATAGAGCGAGGCGCCGTGGTCTATGAGCCACAGCTCATCGTGCCACATCATCATGTTGGGGTTGAGGCGCGTGCGGTCCACATTTGTCAGAAACGCATCCAGCCACACCAGACGCGAGGCTGTCAGCGAATCCACACCGTTGACGGCAGGATCGAAAGTGGCGGCCCCGTCAAGGAAGTGCATTCCGAGGTTCAGCCCCTCCGACTTGCGCAGCAGGTCCTGCACCTCCTCGTCGGGCTCCGTTATGCCGAATGTGCAGTCCAGGTCAAGAAGCACAAGCTCCGGAGTCCGGAATTTGAAAGCCTTCGCCACGAGGCCCCCCACAAGTTCGGAAATCAAGGCCTTCTTCCCGTGGCCGGCGCCACGCAGCTTCACCACATACCTGAAACCATCGGAAGCCTCCCCCAGCGCTGGCAGGCTTCCGCCTTCGCGCAGGGGGAGGATATATCTCACGAGTTCTTCTCTTCTGAGTTCCATCACGGCTGATACAGGAAACGCTTGATGCTGCGCTTGGGCGTCTTCTCGAACTCCTCCTGGAAAATCTTGAAGCGGCTGATGCGGCTGTAGTCGGGAAGCTCGGGATTGAGGTTTTTGATATTCTCATCCATGATCTTCTCGATGGCCTCGCGGTCATGCGCCTCCTTGCCGAGAGCCTCGAAGTCCGGGACGATGAGAGCCACGAGCTTGCCTCCCTCGTCGATCACGAGCGACTCGGCCACGTATGGCATGTTGTTCAGTTTCTGCTCTATCTCCTCGGGATATATGTTCTGGCCCGACGGACCGAGAATCATCGTCTTGGAGCGTCCCGAGATGTAGATGTAGCCATCCTCGTCTATGCGGCAGAGGTCGCCGGTGTTCATCCAGCCATCTTTAGACATCACCTCATCCGTAGCCTTCTCGTTCTTGTAGTAGCCGTCCATGACGTTGGCGCCGCGCACCCACAGGTCGCCCGGCACATTCACCGGGTCCGGCGACTCCACCCGGCACTCCATGCGCTCCACTATCTTGCCCACGCTTCCGGGCTTCTGATTCTCCGGAGGACAGTAGGAGATCAGCGGTCCGCACTCCGTCATGCCGTAGCCTACGGTGTAGGGGAAATTTATGCGGTCAAGAAACTGTGCCACCTCGGCATTGAGGGCCGCGCCACCAATGATGATCTCGCGCACCTCTCCGCCGAAAGCCTCTATGAGGCTCGCACGCACCTTGGCAAGCACCTTGTCGTCCACTACAGGCAGCTTGAGCAGGAACTTCATCATCGGCTTCTCAAGCTCGGGGAACACTTTCTTCTTGATGATCTTCTCCAATATGAGGGGCACGGTGATGATGAGCTTGGGACGCACCTCGGCGAAGGCGCTGAGGATGATCTTGGGCGAGGGCACCTTTGTGAGGAAGTTGCAGTGACACCCCTTCACCAGGGGATGCAGCATCTCGATGACCATGCCGTAGAGGTGGGCCAGCGGAAGCATGTTCACTATGCCGTCGCCGGGCCGCAGGAAGTCGAGATTGTCGATACAGAAACGGATATTGCTCCAGATGGCGCGATATGGCAGCATCACCCCCTTCGACATCCCGGTAGAGCCGGAGGTGTAGTTGATCACCGCCAGATCCTCGGGCTTGTCCTCGGGCCAGTTCACATCGTCGGGCGTGAAATCGTAAGGATACTTCTTGCCGAAGACCTCGTTGAGATTGTTGCGCGTGTCGGTGAGCTTGTTGCTGCGCGAAAGGGGCATGCCGAACTCCGCGATGTAGATGGCTCCCACCAGATTCGGAAGCAGGTTCTCGTCGAGATTTTCCCATATCGCCGCATCCACGAAGAGGAGCTTGGCGTCGCTGTGGTTGACAAGGTGGTGGATGGTGTCGGGCTTGAACTCATGCAGTATGGGCACGGCCACGACACCCGAGGTCAGACAAGCCAGGAAGACCACAGCCCAGTTGGAGGAGTTGCGGCCGCAGATCGCCACCTTGTCACCCCGCTTCACGCCGGCTGACTCAAAGATGATATGGAGTTTCTCCACGACCTGCGCCAGATCGCGGTAGCGGTAGTTGGTGCCTCCTATGTCGGAGAGACACATGCGGTCCCAGTTCTTTCTTACGGCAGACTGGATGATGGGCACGAGGGCGCCATATTCCGAATTGTGGTGCTTGTTCATAGTGGAGTCTTGATTTTCAGTCTATCTGCATAACGTCACCCGGGGGCGGAGTGTTCATTCCTCCCCCTTTGCAGCCTCGCGCAGACGCTCGGCTATGCGCTCCGGAGTCTCGCCGCGCGACACTATCTTGCCGTCGGGTCCGATGAGCATCAGGTGCGGGATACCTGAGAAACCGTAGATGTCATACGGGCGGCGCTCGGTGTTGTAGACCACCCTCCAGGGTATGGAGTGTTTCGCCACGGAGTTTCGCGTGTCCTCCGGAGTGTCGCGCACGGCCACGCCCACGATGTCGAGCCCCTTGGAGTTCCATTCGGAATAGAGCGCCTTAAGCTCCGGCAGCTCCTTGATGCAGTAGGGACACCAGCTGGCCCAGAAATCCACGAGGGTCCAGCGTCCGGGCTTCACCACAGACGAAAGCTGAAGAGCCTTTCCGGCGGCATCCTCTCCGGCGAAGTCCACGTATGGCTTCCCCGGCGAAGTGGCCGCACGCAGACGTGCGAACTTGATGTAGTGGTCAGCACGTCTGGACTCCCTGAGGCGGGCGGGAGCCTCCGCAAGCATGGAGTCTACCCTCTCGGGGTCGGCATACTTGAGCCATTCTACGCCCAGATATGTGGCCAGAACATTATCCTTGTTGGCATTGTACTGCTTCTCCACCTCTCGCGTATACACCCCCATATCGTTGGTATCCTCGATGGAGTCCAGGCGGGCCATGATGGAAATCAGACGGTCGTTGTCAGGAGTGCCCGTGGCCACGCTCATGGTGTCGGAAAGCACGGCGTTACCCGGCTCCAGGATGTAGAAGGCGCGTATGCGGCCGTCCACGGTGAGCTGCGCGAAAACCGGCTCCCCTATGGAATCGGCGATCTGCGTGAGGTCAAACACCACCTTGCCACCTTTCACTTCGCCCGAAGCAAGAAGGGTGGAGTCTGCAAATGAAATCAGCTCCACATTCTTTCCCTCGAACTTGTCGCTCAGGGAGTATTCCAGACTTGCCTGCCGGGGGCGACCGCACGACACGGCGCCGGCAATTGCTATGGCGAAAGCCGCGGCGCGTATGGCGCGGCGCAGTATATTCTTACTTATTTTCATGATATTCGTGATTTGAGGTACATGATGCGCGAAGATAACAAATTCCGTTCACTTATGCAATATTATTCCCTTTCACATCAAGAAATGTACGGACATCGCGTGCGATGTCTGCTGATTTGCCTCGTATATGCACCGTTTATTTGGTTTCATCCTGTTCTTGCGGATTTCGATATTCGGTTTCATCTGCAATCATAAAAAAGCAGGCCGGAGACGACTTCCCGTCAGCAACGGGAAACCGTCTCCGGCCTGCTTGCGTATTTTATGCCGGGAGGGGGATCAGTTCTTGATCTCGGCTTCGATCTGCGCGTCCTCCACCTGGCCGATAGCCTCGGGAGCGTCCGTCAGCTGAAGAGCCGCCAGCTCATCCTTGTTGGCCACCACGAGGCGGTTGTACTCTCTCAGACCGGTACCTGCCGGGATGAGATGGCCGCAGATGACATTCTCCTTCATTCCCTCGAGGTAGTCGGTCTTGCCGTTGATGGCCGCCTCGTTGAGCACCTTGGTGGTCTCCTGGAAGGAGGCGGCGCTCATGAAGCTAGAGGTCTGGAGGGCGGCGCGGGTGATACCCTGGAGAATCTGCTCCGAAGTGGCGGGAAGAGCGTCGCGGACAGTCATTATCCTGAGGTCCTTGCGCTTCAGTGCGGAGTTCTCGTCACGAAGCTTGCGCTGCGTGATGATCTGGCCCTTGAGGTATGTGGTAGAGTCGCCGGCGTCGGTGATGACCTTCTTGCCCCAGATGCTGTCGTTCTCCTCCATGAAGTCGCGCTTGTCGACCACCTGCTGCTCCAGGAAACGAGTGTCACCCGGATCGAGGATGTTGACCTTGCGCATCATCTGGCGCACGATGACCTCGAAGTGCTTGTCGTTGATCTTCACACCCTGCATGCGGTAGACGTCCTGCACCTCGTTGACGATATACTCCTGCACTGCCGTCGGGCCCTTGATGTTGAGGATGTCCGAGGGAGTGATGGCGCCGTCGGAAAGGCGTGTGCCGGCACGCACGTAGTCGTTGTCCTGCACGAGAAGCTGACGCGACAGAGGCACGAGATACTTCTTCTCCTCGCCCAGACGCGAAGTCACGCTGATCTCACGGTTGCCTCGCTTGATCTTGCCAAACTTCACCTCACCGTCGATTTCGCTCACCACGGCGGGGTTGGAGGGGTTGCGGGCCTCGAAGAGCTCCGTGACACGGGGCAGACCGCCCGTGATGTCACCGGCAGAACCTGCAGCACGTGGAATCTTCACGAACACCTGACCCGGCTGGAGCTGCTCGCCATCCTCAATCATGAGATGGGCGCCCACGGGGAGGGAGTAATTGCGTATCACGTTGCCGGAGGCATCGATGATGTGCGCCTCGGGCACCTTGGTGCGGTCCTTGGCCTCGATGATGATCTTCTCACGCAGACCGGTGGCGTCGTCAGACTCCACGCGGAAGGTGACACCCTCCTCGACATTCTCGAAGCGCACCGTACCACCCTCCTCGGAGACGATAACGGCGTTGAAGGGGTCCCATTCGCATATCATGTCGCCGTTCTTCACCGTGTCGCCGCTCTTGAAGAAGAGTTTCGAGCCGTAGGGTATGTCAGCGGTGGTGAGCACCATCTTGGTCTTGGGCTCCACGATGCGCATCTCGGCCATACGTCCGACCACGATGTCTACGCCATCCTTGTCCTTGACCGTGCGGAGTTCGTCGATTTCCAGCACACCGTCATGACGGGCCGTGCGGTCCTTGACGGCCGCAACGTTTCCGGCCACACCACCCACGTGGAATGTACGCAGGGTCAGCTGTGTACCCGGCTCGCCGATGGACTGAGCCGCGATGACACCCACGGCCTCTCCCTTCTGCACCATGCGGTGGGTGGAGAGGTTGCGTCCGTAGCATTTCGCGCAGACACCCTTCTTGGATTCGCAGGTGAGCACCGAACGGATCTCCACGGCCTCGATGGCCGATTTCTCGATTTTCTCCGCGATAGCCTCGGTGATCTCCTCGCCGGAGGCCACGATGAGCTCGTTGGTGTAAGGATCCACGATGTCATGCACCGACACACGTCCGAGGATACGCTCGCTCAGTGAGGCCACGACCTCTTCGTTGTTCTTGATTTCGGTGCATACCAGGCCGCGAAGCGTGCCGCAGTCCTCCTCGTTGATGATCACGTCGTGGGCCACATCCACCAGACGGCGCGTCAGGTATCCGGCGTCGGCGGTCTTGAGCGCGGTGTCGGCAAGACCCTTTCGGGCACCGTGAGTGGAGATGAAGTACTCCAGCACTGACAGACCCTCCTTGAAGTTGGCGAGAATCGGGTTCTCGATGATCTGGCCACCCTCGGCGCCCGCCTTCTGCGGCTTGGCCATAAGGCCGCGCATACCGGAGAGCTGACGGATCTGGTCCTTCGAACCACGGGCCCCCGAGTCGAGCATCATGTATACGGAGTTGAAGCCCTGCTGGTCCTCCTCCATCTGCTTCATCAGGGTGTCGGCCAGACGCTTGTTGACGTTTGTCCAGATGTCGATGACCTGATTGTAGCGGTCGGAGTCGGTGATGAAGCCCATCTGATAGTTGCCCATCACTTCCTCCACCTGGGCATGTCCCTCTGCCACATACTCCTCCTTCTCCTTGGGGATGATGACGTCACCCAGGTTGAAGGAGAGGCCGCCGCGGAATGCCATGCGGTATCCCAGGTTCTTGATGTCGTCGAGGAACTGTGCGGAGCGCGTCACACCGCAGGCCTTGATGACCTTGCCGATGATGGTGCGCAGCGACTTCTTGGAGATGATCTCGTTGACATATCCGATCTCCTTGGGCACGAACTGGTTGAAGAGCACGCGGCCCACGGAGGTGTTCTCCCTCCGCACCTTGACGGGATTTCCCTTCTCGTCGATGTCGTCCACCAGGATGGTGACGGGCGCATGGAGCGTCACGCGGCCCTCGTTGTAGGCTATCTCGGCCTCCTCCGGACCGTAGAACACGGAGCCTTCACCCTTGTCACCCTTGCGGAGCTTGGTGATGTAGTAGAGTCCGAGCACCATGTCCTGCGAAGGCACCGTGATGGGGGCGCCGTTGGCGGGATTGAGGATATTGTGAGCGCCGAGCATCAGCATCTGCGCCTCCAGAATGGCCTCGTTGCCCAGGGGGAGATGCACGGCCATCTGGTCACCGTCGAAGTCGGCGTTGAAGGCCGTACATGCCAGCGGGTGAAGCTGGATGGCCTTGCCCTCGATCATCTTGGGCTGGAAAGCCTGGATACCGAGACGGTGAAGCGTCGGGGCACGGTTGAGAAGCACCGGATGGCCCTTCATCACATGCTCCAGGATGTCCCACACCACGGGCTCCTTGCGGTCCACGATCTTCTTGGCGCTCTTCACTGTCTTCACGATGCCGCGCTCGATGAGCTTGCGGATGATGAAGGGCTTATAGAGCTCGGCCGCCATCAGCTTGGGTATGCCGCACTCATGCATCTTCAGCTCGGGGCCGACCACGATCACGGAACGCGCCGAATAGTCCACGCGCTTACCCAAAAGGTTCTGACGGAAACGGCCCTGCTTACCCTTGAGGCTGTCGGAAAGCGACTTGAGGGGACGGTTGACGTCAGACTTCACGGCCGACGACTTGCGGCTGTTGTCGAGCAGCGAGTCCACAGCCTCCTGAAGCAGACGCTTCTCGTTGCGCAGGATCACCTCCGGAGCCTGGATCTCGATGAGACGCTTCAGACGGTTGTTGCGGATGATGACGCGGCGGTAGAGGTCATTGAGGTCGGAAGTGGCGAAGCGACCGCCGTCGAGCGGCACCAGGGGGCGCAGCTCGGGGGGAATCACGGGCACGGCCTTGAGGATCATCCACTCCGGACGGTTCTTGTCGGCCGACGCCAGGAAAGAGTTCACCACCTGCAGGCGCTTCAGGGCCTCCGTCTTGCGCTGCTGGGAACCGTCGGTATGGGCGCGGTCGCGCAGCTCGGCGGCCAGGGCGTTGAGATCGATGTCCTTCAGCAGGTCATACACGGCCTCGGCACCCATCTTGGCTACGAACTTGTTGGGATCGTTGTCGTCAAGCAGGTCGTTACCCTCGGGGAGCTTCTCCACGATGTCGAGATACTCCTCCTCGGAAAGCAGGTCGAGCTTCTGCACGCCATCCACCCCGCCGGGGTTGATGACCACGTAGCGCTCGTAGTATATTACGGCGTCAAGCTTCTTGGAGGGGAGTCCGAGAAGATAGCCGATCTTGTTGGGCAGAGAACGGAAGTACCAGATGTGGGCGACGGGCACCACCAGCTCGATGTGGCCCATGCGCTCGCGGCGCACCTTCTTCTCGGTCACCTCCACACCGCAGCGGTCGCAGACGATGCCTTTGTAGCGGATACGCTTGTATTTTCCGCAGTGGCACTCGTAGTCCTTGACCGGGCCGAAGATCTTCTCGCAGAAGAGGCCGTCGCGCTCGGGCTTGTAGGTGCGGTAGTTGATGGTCTCGGGTTTGAGGACCTCGCCGCTCGACTTCTCCTTTATCTCCTCGGGCGATGCGAGGCCGATGGTGATTTTGGAGAAGTTGGTCTTGATCTTATTATCTCTTCTAAATGCCATATATAGTGTTCTTCCTTAGAATCTTTGTTATGATTAATCGAGCGTGATGCTCAGACCCAGGCCGCGCAGCTCGTGGAGCAGCACGTTGAGCGACTCGGGGATACCGGGCGTGGGCATGGGATCGCCCTTCACGATGGCCTCGTAGGCCTTGCTGCGCCCGTTGACGTCGTCACTCTTGATGGTCAGGATCTCCTGAAGGATGTGGCTCGCGCCGAACGCCTCGAGCGCCCACACCTCCATCTCACCGAAACGCTGGCCGCCGAACTGCGCCTTACCGCCCAGGGGCTGCTGCGTGATGAGGGAGTAGGGACCGATGGAGCGGGCGTGCATCTTGTCCTCCACCATGTGGCCGAGCTTGAGCATGTAGATCACGCCCACCGTGGCCGGCTGGTCGAAACGGTCGCCCGTACCGCCGTCATAGAGGTAGGTCTTGCCGTAGCGCGGCAGTCCGGCCTTGTCGGTCCATTCGTTGAGGTCGTCCAGGGAGGCTCCGTCGAAGATCGGAGTGGCGAATTTCTCGCCAAGCTCGCGACCGGCCCATCCGAGTACGGTCTCGAATATCTGGCCGAGGTTCATTCGCGAAGGCACGCCCAGGGGGTTGAGCACGATATCCACGGGAGTGCCGTCCTCCAGGAAAGGCATATCCTCCTGGCGCACCACGCGCGATACGATACCCTTGTTGCCGTGGCGGCCGGCCATTTTGTCGCCCACTCCGATCTTACGCTTCTTGGCGATGTAGACCTTCGCCATCTGCATGATGCCTGCGGGCAGGTCATCGCCGATGGTGATGTCAAACTTCTTGCGGCGCAGCTCGGTGTCGATCTCCTTCCACTTGCGCAGATAGTTCGTCACCAGCTTGAGCACCATGCCGTTGATGCGCTCGTCGTCGGTCCAGTGGCTGAGGTTGACGGTCTCGAAGTCGAAATTGCCGAAGGCCACCTCGTTGAACGACTTGCCCTTGGGCACGACTTCCGTACCCAGGAAATCCTTCACGCCTGCCGAAACACGGTCGTGCAGCAGGGTGCTCATCTTGTCGACCATCACGGCCTTGAGCTCGTCCTTGCGCTCCTCGTATTCCTCGTCGAGCTTGGGGAGCTGGGCGTTGACGCTCTTCTTGTTGGTCTTGCTCTTGTTGGCGCGGGAGAAGAGATTGGTGCCGATCACCACACCCTTGAGTGAGGGGGAGGCCTTCAGCGAGGCATCCTTCACATCGCCGGCCTTGTCGCCAAAGATGGCGCGGAGCAACTTCTCCTCCGGAGTGGGGTCGCTCTCCCCCTTGGGGGTGATCTTGCCTATCATGATGTCGCCGGGCACCACGTATGCGCCCACGCGGATGATGCCGCGCTCGTCGAGATCCTTGGTGGCGTCCTCGCTCACATTGGGGATGTCGCTCGTCAGCTCCTCCATGCCGCGCTTGGTCTCGCGCACCTCGAGGGTGAACTCATCCACATGGATGGAGGTCAGGATGTCCTCCTTCACCATGCGCTCGTTGAGCACGATGGCATCCTCGTAGTTGTATCCCTTCCAAGGCATGAAGGCTACCTTCAGGTTGCGTCCGAGGGCTAGTTCGCCCTTTTCGGTGGAATATCCCTCGGTCAGGATGTCACCCTTCTCCACGCGCTGGCCCACATTGCAAATCGGGCGCAGGTCGATGGTGGTACCCTGGTTGGTGCGGCGGAACTTCGGCAGACGGTATTCCTTCACCGAAGAATCGAACGACACGAACTCCTCATCCTCCGTGCGGTCATAGTTGATGCGGATCACGGTGGCGTCCACATATTCTATCACGCCCGGGCCCTCGGCCATGATCTGCGTGCGGCTGTCGCGGATGAGCTGACCCTCGATGCCGGTGCCCACGATCGGAGCCTCGCTGCGCAGCAGAGGCACGGCCTGGCGCATCATGTTGGAGCCCATCAGTGCGCGGTTGGCGTCATCGTGCTCCAGGAAGGGAATCAGGGAGGCCGCGATGGAGGCGATCTGTATAGGAGCCACGTCCATGAGCTGGATCTCCTGCGGAGCCACGATCGGGAAGTCGGCGTCCAGACGAGCCTTCACGCGCGAGCGGATGAATGTGCCGTCGTCATTGAGCGGGGCATTGCCCTGGGCGATCATCTGGCCCTCCTCGATTTCAGCAGTGAGATAGGTCACGTCCTCATTGTTGAGATCCACCTTGCCGTCCGTCACCTTGCGGTAGGGAGTCTCGATGAATCCGAGGTTATTGATCTTGGCATATACAGCCAGCGAGGAGATAAGACCGATGTTGGGGCCTTCCGGGGTCTCGATAGGACACAGGCGACCGTAATGCGTGTAATGCACGTCTCGCACCTCGAATCCGGCGCGCTCGCGCGACAGACCGCCGGGACCGAGGGCCGACATACGGCGCTTGTGGGTGATCTCGGCCAGGGGGTTGGTCTGGTCCATGAACTGCGAGAGGGCGTTGGTGCCGAAGAAGGTGTTGATGACCGAAGAGATGGTCTTCGCGTTGATCAGGTCGGTCGGGGTGAACACCTCGTTGTCGCGCACGTTCATGCGCTCGCGGATGGTGCGCGACATACGCGCCAGGCCCACGCCGAACTGGTTGTAGAGCTGCTCTCCCACGGTGCGCACGCGGCGGTTGGAGAGGTGGTCGATGTCATCCACGTCGCTCTTGGCGTTGATGAGCTGTATGAGATATTTGATGATCTCCACGATGTCCTCGCGGGTGAGCACCTTCACATCCATCGGAGTGGTGAGGCCGAGCTTCTTGTTGATGCGGAAACGTCCCACCTCCCCGAGGTCATATCGCTTGTCGGAGAAGAAGAGGTTCTGTATCACCTCACGCGCGGCCGCGTCGTCCGGCGGCTCGGCGTTGCGCAGCTGCCGGTAGATGTACTGGATGGCCTCCTTCTCGGAGTTGGAGGTGTCACGCTGCAGGGTGTTGAAGATAATGCTGTAGTCAGTGGCGCTGACGTCCTCCTTCTCCAGGAGAATGGTCTTCACGCCGCTTTCGAGAATGGCGTCGATCATCTCCTCGGTGAGCACGGTCTCGCGGTCCACGATGACGTCATTGCGCTCCAGGGACATCACCTCGCCGGTGTCCTCGTCCACGAAGTCCTCCACCCAGCTGTGGAGCACGCGGGCGGCCAGCTTGCGGCCAACAGCGGCCTTGAGGTTGGTCTTGTTAACCTTCACCTCGTCGGCAAGGTCGAAGATCTGGATGATGTCGCGGTCGCTCTCAAGCCCGATGGCACGCAGAAGAGTAGTAACGGGGAGCTTCTTCTTGCGGTCGATATAGGCATACATCACATTGTTGATGTCCGTGGCAAACTCGATCCAGCTGCCGCGGAAGGGGATGATGCGAGCCGAATAGAGCTTCGTGCCGTTGGGATGGATGCTCTGGCCGAAAAACACACCCGGGCTGCGGTGCAGCTGCGAGACGACGACGCGCTCCGCGCCGTTGATGACGAATGTGCCCTGCTCCGTCATATAGGGGATAGGACCGAGATACACATCCTGTATCGACGTGTCGAAATCCACGTGGTCCGGATCGGTGCAGTAGAGCTTGAGCTTGGCCTTCAGC
This sequence comes from uncultured Porphyromonadaceae bacterium, assembly GCA_947174995.1. GTDB lineage: Bacteria > Bacteroidota > Bacteroidia > Bacteroidales > Muribaculaceae > Lepagella. The sequence continues at coordinate 5,084 of CAMWLC010000036.1, read as the reverse complement.
GGCACACTGTAGGTCAGGCCACGCTCCAGACATTCCTCTATGGTATAGCGCGGCGGATCGATGTAGTAGTCGAGAAACTCGAGTACGAAATTATTGCGGGTGTCGGCGATAGGAAAATTCTCGGCAAACACCTTGTACAGTCCCTCGTTCCGGCGATTCTCCGGGGGAGTGTCGAGCTGGAGGAAGTCTCTGAAAGACTTGAGCTGCACTTCCAGAAAATCGGGGAAGGGAAGCGGATTCTTAATCGAAGCGAAATTAACGCGCGGTTTTTCGGTTAAATTTTCTGCCATTGGGTTGATGTTTATTGTAGCCCCGTGACGGGGTTGCATTTACCCGCACACGGCGGGCCGAAAAAAGTCAACGAAGATTAATTAGTGCAAAATAATCCTCAGACTCAAATAGGTGGAGGAGAATGGAATGTGAAAATGTGGAGAGGAGAATGAGGGTATAGACACAAATAATTTTCAGACGCACTGCCCGCCTGAGTCCGGTGGGTGGGAAAACATCCGAAAATCTGCGTCGCCGTCACCTTCCTCATTTCCGCGCCCTCCCCCTTCGAGGCAGATTTGGCGGAAAATCCCGGTGAACCCGGACGCACAGTGAGATATGGGAAAAAGGTTAAGGACAACCCGCACTCTCTGCATGAGAGCCGGGAGTCCTTAACCTTATGCGGGTATGGAGCGCTTTTACTTGAGCTCAACCTCTGCGCCAGCCTCTTCGAGCTGCTTCTTGAGGCCTTCGGCGTCAGCCTTGGGAAGACCCTCCTTGACAGTGCTGGGAGCGCCGTCAACGAGCTCCTTAGCCTCCTTGAGGCCGAGACCGGTCAGCTCCTTCACGAGCTTCACGACTGCGAGCTTGCTTGCGCCCGGAGCCTTGAGGATTACGTCGAAGTTAGTCTTCTCCTCAGCGGCGGGTGCGCCGGCTGCGGGACCTGCGGCTACAGCCACAGCTGCTGCTGCGGGCTCGATGCCGTACTCTTCCTTGAGGATCTGAGCCAGTTCGTTCACTTCCTTTACGGTGAGGTTAACCAGCTGTTCTGCAAAAGCTTTCAAATCTGCCATTTTCGTATATGTATTTTATTGATTTTAGTATTGGGGGTTGATTATTTGTTGGAAAGGGTTTCCAGGATACCGTGGAGCTTGCCGGCCCCGCTGTTGAGGGCGCTGATGACATTCTTCGCGGGCGACTGGAGAAGGCCGATGACATCGGCGATGAGCTCGTTCTTGCTCTTGATGTTGGCCAGGGTTTCCAACGACTCCTCGCCTACATATACCGTCTCCTCGACGTATGCACCCTTGAGCATGGGGAGCGTGTCGTTCTTCTGGCGGAAATTCTTGATGAGCTTGGCGGGTGCGTTGCCCGTGTTGCTCAGAAGAAGTGTGGTCTCGCCATGGAGCAGGTCGTAGAGCTCGCTGTAGTCGATCTCGCTTGCCTCGAGAGCCTTCTTCAGAAGAGTGTTCTTCACGCAGAGCATCTTGATGCCCTCCTTGAAGCAGGCACGGCGCAGAGCTGAGGTCTTCTCGGCGTTCAGACCGGAGGTCTGGGTCAGGTAGACACAGCTGTACTCAGCCAGCGTGTCGCCTATCATCTTTATTACGAGAGATTTTTCTTCCTTTTTCATTGTCTTCGGGTGTTAAGAGTTTAGTCGACTACAGTCTTCGAATCCACTTTCACACCGGGGCTCATGGTGCTCGAAAGATAAATGCTCTTGATATATGTGCCCTTTGCAGTGGCGGGCTTCAGCTTGATGAGCGTGTTGATGAACTCGCGCGCGTTGTCCTTCATCTGCTCGGGGGTAAACGATACCTTGCCGATCGAAGCGTGTACGATGCCGGTCTTGTCAACCTTGAAGTCGATCTTACCCTGCTTCACCTCCTTGACAGCCTTGGCCACGTCCATGGTCACCGTGCCGCTCTTAGGGTTAGGCATAAGGCCGCGGGGACCGAGGATACGACCCAGAGGGCCGAGCTTGCCCATCACGGAGGGCTGGGTGATGATGACGTCTACGTCAGTCCAGCCACCTTTGATCTTCTGAAGGTACTCGTCGAGTCCGACGTAGTCGGCTCCTGCTGCCTTGGCGGCCTCCTCGGCGTCGGGTCCGCAGAGCACGAGCACGCGCACCTGCTTGCCTGTGCCGTGGGGAAGTGACACCACGCCGCGGACCATCTGGTCAGCCTTGCGGGGGTCTACACCCAGGCGTACATCTATATCGAGAGAGGAGTCGAACTTAGTGAAAGTGATCTCTTTCACCTTCTCGGCAGCCTCTGCCAGCGAATAGGCCTTTCCAGCTTCAATCTTGGACAAAGCCAACTTCTGATTTTTTGTCAGTTTTCCCATTTTATTGAAGTGTATTAGTTAAGTTCGGGAAACTCACCCTTGACGGTGATACCCATACTTCTGGCCGTACCGGCAACCATGCGCATTGCTGCGTCAACAGTAAAACAGTTCAAATCGGGCATTTTGTCTTCTGCAATTGCCTTCACCTGATCCCAAGTGATCTCGGCCACCTTCTTACGGTTGGGCTGAGCCGAACCGCTCTTGATCTTCGACACCTCCTTGAGCTGTACGGCTACCGGGGGAGTCTTGACAATGAAATCGAAAGATTTGTCAGTGTAATACGTGATTACAACAGGCAGAACCTTTCCGGCTTTATCTTGGGTACGGGCGTTGAATTGCTTGCAAAATTCCATGATGTTGATACCCTTCGAACCCAGGGCAGGACCTACCGGGGGCGAGGGGTTGGCTGCACCGCCTTTAATCTGCAATTTGATCTGTCCAGCAATTTCTTTAGCCATTGTTGTTGTTGATTTTATTTGTTTGTTCTCCGAGGGCGCTCACTTCGTCCGCGTAACATCAGACTCCGTTCACTCCCTTTCCACTTGGGAATTTTCCAACTCCAATACAGTCGGGCGACCAAATATCTTCACCTCCACCTTAATCTTCTGCTTCGGGGTCACGACCTCCTTCACTACTCCGGAGAAACCGGTGAACGGACCAAAGGTCACCTTCACGGCTTCGCCTACCATGTAGTCTTCGGCTTCGTCGTCAACCGTCTCGCGCAGCTCATCTGCTGCTCCGAGCATCCGCATCACTTCGCTCTCGCGGAGCGACTCGGGCTGACTCCCCTTTGCACGGCCACGCAAAAAATCAATGACATTCGTGGTGTTGCGGAGCTCATATTGCACCTCGCCGGTCAGGTTCGCCTTGACGAACACATAGCCCGAATAGAGAGTGCGCTCCTTGACAACCTTCTTGCCATTGCGCGTAGTCATCACCTTTTCGGTGGGTATCAATACCTGGGAAACGTAACGGCCAAGATCCGTGTTCTTCACTGCTGCATCGAGCACTTCCTTGACCTTAGCCTCCTTACCTGAAATGGCACGTAGCACGTACCATTCTTGCTTTTCTTCAGCCATTGAAACCTAAAAGATTAACGTTAGAAACTGATTCCGTAGATGGTCTCCATCAACAGATTGAACACCTTGTCCACAGCCCAGATGAACACTGCGATGATGATGGAAGCTATCAGCACCAGCACTGAACTGTTGACCAGCTGCTTCTGAGTCGGCCAGGATACCTTATAGACGAGCTCGTCATAAGACTCCTTTATATCCTTGATTAAATTCATTGCGTCTATCTTTAGCACGGGAAGAGAGGCTCGAACTCCCGACACCTGGTTTTGGAGACCAGTGCTCTACCGACTGAGCTATTCCCGTAAATCAGGGGCCTTCTAAGCCGAAGGCCCCTGAAAGGTATTGTGTTTGATTTATCGTCAGACTATTAGTCCTCAATCACCTGGGTGATCTGACCGGAGCCTACCGTGCGGCCACCCTCGCGGATTGCGAAACGCAGACCCTTGTCGCACGCTACGGGAGTGATGAGCTTAACGTCGATTTCAACGTTGTCGCCGGGCATCACCATCTCTACGCCCTCGGGAAGAGTGATCTCACCGGTAACGTCGAGCGTGCGGATGTAGAACTGAGGACGATACTTGTTGTGGAACGGAGTGTGACGGCCACCCTCTTCCTTCTTCAGGATGTAAACCTGAGCCTTGAAGTGATCGTGAGGCTTAACCTGTCCGGGATGGCAGATTACCATACCACGCTTGATCTCGTTCTTGTCGATACCGCGGAGGAGCAGACCTACGTTATCGCCGGCTTCACCCTCATCAAGGATCTTACGGAACATCTCGACACCGGTAACAACCGACTTCTTGTCGGCACCAAGACCGAGAATCTGAACCTCGTCACCCACTTTCACGCGGCCGGCCTCGATACGTCCGGTAGCAACGGTGCCACGGCCGGTGATCGAAAATACGTCCTCAACAGGCATGAGGAAGGGTTTGTCAACATCACGGGGAGGCAGGGGAATCCAGGTGTCAACCGCATCCATGAGCTCCATCACCTTCTCAACCCACTGGGGTTCGCCGTTGAGGGCGCCAAGGGCAGAACCCTGGATGATGGGAGTGTTGTCGCCATCATAGTCATACTGGGAAAGGAGGTCGCGCATGTCCATCTCAACGAGTTCGAGCATCTCGGCGTCGTCTACCATGTCACACTTGTTCATGAACACAACCAGACGGGGAACGTTCACCTGACGGGCGAGAAGGATGTGCTCGCGGGTCTGGGGCATCGGGCCGTCGGTAGCAGCAACTACGATGATGGCGCCGTCCATCTGAGCAGCACCGGTTACCATGTTCTTCACATAGTCAGCGTGTCCGGGGCAGTCAACGTGAGCGTAGTGACGGTTAGCTGTCTGATACTCTACGTGAGCGGTATTGATAGTAATACCACGCTCCTTCTCTTCAGGGGCGTTGTCGATGGAATCGAACGAGCGAGCCTCAGAAAGACCCTTCTCTGCAAGCACCTTGGTGATGGCGGCAGTAAGAGTAGTCTTACCGTGGTCAACGTGGCCGATGGTGCCAATGTTGACGTGCGGCTTCGTTCTTTCGAATTTTTCTTTAGCCATAGTTGTTTCTTGCTATTGTTTTGTTTTATTGAATTTTCTCTTCAGGTTAGAGGAGAGTAAGATTGGAGCCAATGGCGGGATTTGAACCCGCGACCTCTTCCTTACCAAGGAAGTGC